>JAICWH010000024.1 GCA_025934895.1 Nocardioidaceae bacterium
ACCGTGTCACCCACCCGCAGCCGGCTCGAGGACCCGATCGCGGCCGGGCGCAGCCCCGACCTGCCAGTGACCTGCAGCACGGCGATGTCGTACACAGGGCTCCGGCCCACTATCGTCGCCGCGCGCTTGGTGCCGTTGCGGTCGACCACCTTCAGCTCGCCCCGACCGGTAGCGTCCTCGACCACGTGGTTGTTGGTGATCACGTGGTTCTGCCGGTCGAGCACGAACCCCGAGCCGGTGGCCCCCTTGGCCGAGCCGCCCGCACCCCCGTTGGCCTGGATCTGCACCGTGCTCGGGAGCAGCCGGGCAGCGACCGCGGCGATGCTGCCGTTGTCGGCCCTGAGCGGCGACGCGGCTCCATTGTCGGTGCTGACCGGTGGCGGGCTGACCCCTGGACCGAACCCCAGCGAGGAGGACACCGCGACCCCGCCGAGGACGCCGCCGAGCAGACCCACGACGAGCGCCAGGGCAGTGATCACCGGCCAGGTCCAGCCGGGGATCCGGGTCGTGGTCCCGACGAATGCCGGCTGGGGGGGCGGATAGGGGTACGGCGGCGGGTAGACCCACGGCTGCTGGTCGGGTGCTGGGCCGGGAGTGCCCTCGGTGGGAGGCAGGTACGACGCCGGCACCGGCCGCACCGGTTGCGTGTCGCCGCGGCCGCGACCGTCGTGCCGAGCGGGGTCCCCGGCGGGTCCCGGGTCGACCTGCCCGTCCGCGTCGGCGTCGGGACGCTCGTCGTACTCGCTCACACGGTCATTCTCACCCATCACCGAACCCGCGTCCTCCGACCGAGGCTCAGGAAGACCACCGGGCTAGCGCCGGCCGGCCACCGAACGTGCGTGCGCGACGCCGTCCTGCCCCTGGTGGAGCGTCCAGCCGGGCAGCCGGCCGTGGACCGCTGCCACCGGAGCGACGACGGCTCGGGTCGGGGTGGAGGTGGCGTTGCTGAGGGAGCTGACCGGGGTGTGCTCCCGGGCGCCGAGGTCGAGCGGTGAGGCGCCCAGCGTCAACAGACCCAGGACGGCCGCCGAGACGGAGCCGGCGCCCACCAGGGCGATGCCCGCACGGCGGCGGGTGTGACCACGGTCCTGGAGGTCCTGGGTCTCGGCCCAGGCCACGGCCGCGGCCGCGGGGTCAAGGTCCAGCAGCGACCCGAGGAACCGGTCGGAGGGTGCCTCGGCCCGCGGAGCCTCGGCGATCTGGGCGAGCTGCCGCTTCACCCAGGTCTCGTGCTCGACCAGGCGGCGGCACGGCGGACAGTGCTGCACGTGCTGCCAGGCGCGATCGGCGGACGCGTCGTCGAGCTGACCGTCGACGAGTGCGCTCACCGTTGACCCCAGGTGTCCGCTGAGCATCCGCAGCGGCCCGTTGCCGGGACGTCGAAGCGGTGACATCAGGTCACCTGGGGCGTCAGCCGCCGGCGGCGCGGCTCGACCGGCCCAGAGTACCGGGACCGCCCATCGACCGGGGCCCGGTGGGCGAGCGCCTTGCGCAGCATGGTGCGGCCGCGGTGGATGCGGGACCGGACGGTGCCGAGCTTGAGCCCCAGCACGTCGGAGATCTCCTCATAGCTGAGGCCTTCGATGTCGCAGAGCACGACGGCGGCGCGGAAGTCGGGAGGCAGCTCGGCGAGCGCCGACTCGACGTCCTCCTCGAACAGGCGGTTCATCACCTGCGTGTCCGGGCTGACCGCCCGGCTCGGGATCCGGGAGTCCGCGTCGTCGGCCAGCGCGTCGAACCGGATCTTCGCCTTGCGGCGCGCCTGGTCCAGGAACAGGTTCGTGGTGATGCGGTGCAGCCACCCCTCGAAGGTGCCCGGCGTGTACGACGCGAGCGACCGGAACACCCGGACGAACACCTCCTGGGTGAGGTCCTCGGCGTCATGGGGGTTGCCGGTCAGCCGGTAGGCGAGGCGGTACACGCGGGCCGAGTGCTGCGCCACGATCTCGTCCCACGAAGGGGCCTGCCACTGCTCCTGCGGCGGGGCCACGCTCGGGGCGTTCGACTCGCTCATGAACTGCTGCTCCTCGGCGGTCCTGCATCTCGAAGCTCCTGGGCGTCTCCCGGAGCGGGCTGGTGACTCGACTGCTTGGCGCTGTGCCTAGCCTAGGAGCCGCTCCTGAGAGCCCGCTGAGGGCCACATCCGAGCCGATGTCGGCTCGGTCACGTGTCCAACGACGCGGGCAGGGCCGTTGTTCCGAGGCGTCCGGCCGACCGCGGTAGAGTCCCGCTCAGATCAGCCGCGCGCGGCACGACAAAGGGAGGCCACCATCGCCACCGGACTGAAGCCGGCCAGCTGGACCTATGCCGAGGACTTCGTCGGCGAGGACGAGGTGCTGACCGCTGCCCGGGGCCGCGCCAAGGAGGTCGGCGTGTCCCCGATCGGAACGGGAGGCGGGGCGGCGCTGCGCCTACTCGCCTCCGTGATCGGGGCCCGGGCCGTCGTCGAGATCGGCACCGGCACCGGGGTCTCCGGAATCTGGCTGCTGCGCGGCATGCGTCCCGACGGCGTCCTCACCACGGTCGACACGCAGGCCGAGCACCAACGACTGGCGCGCACCGCCTTCACGGAGGCCGGCTTCCCGTCCCAGCGGGTCCGGCTCATCCCCGGTCCCGCGCTCGAGGTGCTCCCGCGGCTGACCGACGGCGCCTACGACCTGGTCTTCGTGGACGGGGACAAGGAGGAGTACGCCGGCTACCTGGCCGAGGCGATCCGGCTGCTCCGGCCCGGTGGCCTGGTGGTCTTCGACAACGCGCTGTGGCATGACCGGGTCGCCGACCCCGCCCAGCGTGACGCGGAGACGGTGTCGATCCGCGAACTGGGCAGAGAGGTCCGCGAGCACGACTCGCTGCTCCCGGCACTGCTGCCTGTCGGAGACGGCCTGCTCGTCGCCCAGCTGGTCTGAACCCTGCCGACCCGGCGGGTGTGGCGGCCCTGAACCCTGCCGACCCGGCGCGTCTGGCGGCCCTGAACCCTGCCGACCCGACGCGTCCGCAGGGCCGAACCCTGCCGACCCGTCCACGCCCGCCACACCCGCCGGGTCGACCAGTCCACGCCCGCCACACCCGCCGGGTCGACCCGTCCACGCCCGCCACACCCGCCGGGTCGACCCGTCCACGCCCGCCACACCCGCCGGGTCGACCCGGCCCAGCCCGGGGGTGATCAGGTGGTCGGCAGCCAGAACCGCATCTTATGGTTGCGGATGTCCTCGAGCACCCCGCCGTTGGCCTCGATCACCGTGCGCGAGCCCACGTTGTCGTCGTCGCAGGTGACCAGGACCGGGTCGATGCCGAGGTTCCCGGCCACGTTGCACATCAGGCCCAGGGCCGCGGTCGCGTAGCCGCGGCGGCGGGCCGAGGGCCGCACGGCGTACCCGATGTGCCCACCCACCTCGAGCAGCCAGGGGTTGAGCGAGTGCCGCAGTGAGATGCGGCCGACGACGGTGTCCTGCTCGACCATCCACAGGTAGGTGCCGGTCACCCAGCCGGCAGGCCGCGGCGTGTGCGGATCCTCGAGGGCGCGGGTGTAGGCGCAGAACTCCGCGAACGTCGCCGGGTCGCGCAGTGTCTCGAGAGTGTAGGTGGCTCCGGGGAAGCCGGGCTCGGGAGGCAGCACCAGGTCCAGGTAGTGCGAGTTGCCCTCCACGGCCAGCTCGGCGAGCGCGTCGACGTAGGAGGACTGCAGCGCCGGGTCGGGCTCACGGAGTCGAAGGGCCACGGCTCAGGCGTACGTCGCATGGGCCGGCGGCCGGCGAAGGGTGGGGCGTTGCACGGTGGGCCTCTCTCTGGTGGACCTGCTAGCTGACACCCGCCAAGGGGTCGCGCTGCTCCAGCCAGCGCAGGAGCGCGCGGGCCCCGAAGCCGGTGGCGCCCTTGGTGTACTCGAAGTCGTCCTTGGGAGCGTCGCCCACGGACGCGATGTCGAGGTGCGCCCAGGGCACCCCGTCGACGAAGTGCTGCAGGAAGAGCGCGGCGGTGATGGCGCCGGGCGCACCGCCGGCGTTGTCGGCGTCGGCGACCTTGGAGGAGATCCGCTCCTCGTAGTCGGCGACCAGCGGCAGCCGCCACAACGGCTCGCCCGCCGTCAGGGAGGCGGCGCGGAGCGCCGAGGCGAGCGCCTCGTTGTTGGCGAAGTAGCCCCCGGTCCGTTGGCCGAGTGCGACCTTGACCGCGCCGGTGAGGGTGGCGACGTCCACGATCACATCCGGCTTCAGCTCGGCCACCGCGTAGGCGATCGCGTCGGCGAGCACCAGGCGGCCCTCGGCGTCGGTGTTGGTGACCTCGCTGGTGCGTCCGCCGTAGTGCCGTAGCACGTCGCCGGGCCGGGTCGACCTGGCTCCCACGGAGTTCTCGGCCAGCGGCAGCAGCCCGGTGACCCGCACCGGGCAGCGGACGTCGGCGAGCGCACCCAGCACCGCGAGCACGACGCCGGCACCGGTCATGTCCCGCTTCATGGTCATCATCGCGTCGCGCGGCTTGATGGACAGACCGCCGGAGTCGAACGTGATCCCCTTGCCTACCAGCACCACGTGCGGTGCCTTCCTGGCTGACCTGCGCGGCCGGTAGCCGAGCTGGACGAGACGCGGTGGGCTCGCGGAGCCCTGTCCGACCCCGATGATGCCGCCGAAGCCCTGCTCGGCCAGCGCCTTCTCGTCCCAGACCTGGATGGCCAGGCCGGCGCTCGAGGCGACCTCGGCGGCCTGCTCGGCCAGCCACTCGGGGTTCTTGAGGTTCGACGGCACCAGCGCGAGCGTGCGCGCGAGCCAGCTCGCGCCGGCGACGGCCAGGGCTCGCTCGACGATGCCCTTGCGGGACCCGGAATCGGACTGCCCGGCCAGCACCACCCGCTCGACGGGCAGCTCCGGAGGACCGTCGGAGCGCCAGTGGAAGACGAACGACCCGAGCACGACTCCCTCGACGAAGGCAGCCAGACCTGCGTCGTCGGTCGCCGCGGCGACCGAGGTGATCACCGACCGCCGGCCCTTGACCCGCCGCGCCAGCGCCGCTCCCGCGCGTCGCAGGTCGTCGGGCGTGCCTGTCCCCACTCCGACGAGCAGCACCAGACGCAGGTCGGTGTTCGTCAGCGGGCGGGTGTCCAGGACCACCCGGTCGACCACCTCGCCGGCCTTGCCGGTGGCCGAGGACGCCTCCAGCAGCGCGAACAGATCCTCGTCGAGCTCGTCGAGGAGCTCGGCGGTCCCCGGCCCGAGGACCGGGCCATCGGGCCCCGCGAGCACGGGTAGGGCGAGCACCTCCACCCCATGCACGGCGGAGGGAGCGACATCGCTCAGCGCGACCTGCGGGGGTGACACCTGGGCGGGCAGCCCCACAACCCCTCCTTCGTACGACGCTCGGTCGGCGGCCCTGCCCGGTGCGGCAGAGGCTGCCTCGCTCCTCGCCAGAACCCTACCGTCGGGGGACAGGTGCAAGGGCCCCGTCCGCTCCGAGGCGCGGACGGGGCCGGTGTCTGGTGTGCTTGGCGTGTCCCTGGGTGCTCGTTCAGCCGACGACCTGGTGCAGTGCCTCCCCGAGGGCGCCTGCCTCTTCCGCGTTCAGCTCGACGACCAGTCGGCCACCCCCCTCGAGCGGCACGCGCATCACGATGCCGCGGCCCTCCTTCGTGACCTCGAGCGGGCCGTCGCCCGTCCGCGGCTTCATCGCCGCCATCCGCACACCTCTTCCTGTTCTGTGCGCCTCCTGGTTTCGCGGCGCCGCTGAGTTGCCCCTTCATTATCCCCTATTCGCGCCGCCGCCGCCGAACCCGGCTGGCGCCCCGGTGAGGCACACTCCTCGTGTGCATGCGCGCTCCGCCCTCTTCGACCTCTACGGGGACCATCTGCGAGCCCGGGGCGACCGGGCGCCCGTCGCTTCGGTGGTCAGGCTGCTCGCACCGCTCGGCATCGCCGCTCCCGCCGTGCGCACCGCGATCTCCCGGATGGTCCGGCAGGGCTGGCTCGAACCGGTGCGGCTGGCGTCCGGGCGGGGCTACGCGCCTACCGAGCGCGCCCGGCACCGGCTCGACGACGCGGGTGCGCGGATCTATCGCACCAGGGACTCGACCTGGGACGGCGCCTGGGACCTGCTCGTGCTGGACCCGTCCGCACAGCGCTCCGCGCGGGAGCGGGTCCGTTCGGGACTGTCGTTCCTCGGCTACGCACGGCTCTCGGACAGCACGTGGATCAGCCCGTTCGCCTCCCCCGAGGTCGAGGCGCTGCTGGCGACCGAGCAGGCCGGCGTGACCCGGCTGCGCGCCCACGACGACCGGCCTTCGGAGCTCGCCCGGCGCGCCTGGGACCTCGAGACGCTCGCCGCGTCGTACGCCCGGTGGCGGTGCATGGCCGAGAGCCTGCTAGCGGACCCGGACTCCCAGCTGTCCTCGATCGAGCAGGCGAGCGAGGAGGAGCGCGCGTTCGCCGTACGCTCGGTCCTCGTGCACGAATGGCGCAAGTTCCTGTTCACCGACCCCGGCCTGCCGCCCGAGCTGCTGCCGGCGGACTGGGTCGGGCATCAGGCGGCCGCCCTCTTCGCCCGCGAGGCGGCGCGGCTGCTGCCGGCGGCGTCGCTGTTCGTCGACGCCTGTCTCGCCGACCCGGAGAACGCCACCGACGCGCTCACCGGGCACCGTTCCGACCAGAGTGGAGCCTCGCTGTGACAGACCAGACCGACCAGCCCGTCCTGTACGACGTCGCGGACGCCGTCGCCACGATCACGCTGAACCGCCCGAAGGCGATGAACAGCCTGGACGTGCCGACCAAGGTGGCCCTGCGCGAGGCCGTCACCGAGGCGGCCGAGGACCCGGGCGTGCGGTGCGTGGTGCTGACCGGGAACGGTCGAGCGTTCTGCGTGGGGCAGGACCTCAGGGAGCACGTCGAGATCCTCCACAGCGAGTCGTCACAGGCGCTGTTCCGCACGGTCCCCGAGCACTACAACCCGATCGTCACCGCCCTGGCGACGATGCCGAAGCCCGTCGTCGCAGCAGTCAACGGCGTCGCGGCAGGAGCGGGCGCCAGCCTGGCCTTCGCCTGCGACCTGCGGGTGCTCGGGCACGGGGCGGGCTTCAACCTCGCCTTCAGCGGCATCGCCCTGTCCTGCGACACCGGGTCGTCGTGGACCCTGCCGCGGCTGGTCGGCCAGGCTAAGGCCCTGGAGCTGATGTACTTCCCACGCACGGTCGGCTCCGAGGAGGCCCTCGAGCTCGGTCTCGCCACGCGGGTGGTGCCCGCCGACGCGCTCGCCGAGGAGGTGCGCCTGCTCGCCCGCCAGCTGGCCGCCGGCCCCACCGTGGCGTTCGGGGCGATCCGCCGGTCCGTCGGCTACAGCGCGGGGCACGACCTCGTGTCCTCGCTCGGCGTCGAGGCGGAGATGATGGCGATGACCGGTGCGACCGAGGACCACCGCAACGCCGTCGACGCCTTCATCGCCAAGGAGAAGCCGCTGTTCGAGGGCCGCTAGGCCGTGCCGGTCCGCACCAGGTGCTCGACCCGGTCCCGCATCGTGCGCAGGGCCCGGTCGATCACCCGGGTGACCACGGGTCGCACGAGCGGCCACCCGAGAGCACCACACCGCCCGAGGGGCAGCACCACCACCTCGGCCCAGACGAAGCGGCTCCTGTGCGGCCCTCGCGAGAGCACCTCGAACTCGCCCTCGCCCCGGACCACTGCGCCGAGGTGCAGCACCTCGCAGCGTCCGCCGCCGTCGGGGGTGCGCTCCCAGGCCGTGATCGTCATCGGGTCCCAGAACCCGACGCCTCGACGAGACAGCCCTCGGCCAGCACCCGGTGCCACCTGCCCGATGCCGCTCCAGGCCCGGAACCGCCCGCCCAGGCCCTCGGCCACGTCGAGATTCTCGACCCAGGTGTTCGGCACCCACTCACGCTGGCGAGGCCAGTCGGTGACGTAGTCCCACACCGCCTCCGCAGGTGCCGCGACGTCGACCTCGCGCTGCAGCCGCACCCGCACCGCTACGCGTCCTCGTCCGAGCGGCCCGGCTCATGGTCGATCCCCTCAGCCCCGCTGCCGGGGTCCGCGGCGAGATGGAACCGGCGGCCCTCCAGGAGGTCCAGCTCGGCGGAGAGCCGGTCGAGGAGGGCATCGACCTCGGACATCCGATAGCCGCGGAACGCGGTGCTGAACCGGACCCGACGCAGGTCCGAGGCGACCAGCGGTCGGTCCGCGGGCACCAGTGCGTCGGGTCGGTCGTCGTACGCCTCCGCCATCGAACCACCGCGGCCGCTCGCCACCACGGCCACCCCGCCGAGCACGGCCACCACCAGGATGGCGAAGAACCACATCATGGCTCGATCGTACGGAGGCGCCCCGCCCGATCGCCTCCGCCAGAGCGTACGACGGGTCCGCGGCCGTCGTGCGGGCCGAGCCGAAGACGCTGATCGCCGGACCCAGCTCGGCGAGCGCGCCGAAGCCCTCGACGAACCCGGCTCCGCTCACGCCTGCGCCAGCCACGTGCGCAGCTGCTCCTCCACGGTCCACACCTGGTCGACGGGGACGAACTCGTCCTGCCGGTGCGCCAGGTGCGGGTCACCCGGCCCGAAGTTCACGGCCGGGATGCCCAGCGCGCTGAACCGGGCGACGTCGGTCCACCCGAACTTCGGGTTGGCGCGGCCGCCGACGGCCTCGACGAACGCAGCGGCCGCGGGCACGGACAGACCCGGCAGAGCGCCCGGCGCGGAGTCGCTGAGCTCGACCTCGAAGCCCTCGAACACCTCGCGCACGTGCGCGTAGGCGTCCGGTACCGACCGGTCGGGGGCGAAGCGGTAGTTGACCGAGACGGTGCACACGTCGGGCAGCACGTTGCCGGCGACCCCGCCGGAGATGCCGACGGCGTTGAGGCCCTCGTGGTACTCCAGCCCGTCGATCACCGGCCGGCGGGGCTGGTAGGCGTTGAGCCGCGCCAGCACATCGGCCGCCCCGTGGATCGCGTTGAGGCCCGTCCACGACCGGGCGGAGTGCGCCCGCCGGCCGCGCGTGGTCACGTCGGCACGCAAGGTCCCTTGACACCCGGCCTCGACCACCCCGTCGGAGGGCTCCATCAGGATCGCGAAGTCCGCCTCCAGCAGCTCGGGGTTGCTCCCGGCGAGGACGTGCAGGCCGTTGCGCTCCGCCTCCACCTCCTCGCACTCGTAGAACAAGAACGTCAGGTCGCGGTTGGTGACCGGCGTCGTGGCCAGGCGCAGCGCGACGGCGACACCGCCCTTCATGTCGCAGGCGCCCAGTCCGTGCAGCCGGGTGGCGTCGCGCCGGGCGGGCAGGTTGTCGCTGAGCGGCACGGTGTCCAGGTGCCCCGCGACCACGACCCGCTCGGCACGGCCCTGGTGGGTGCGGGCGACCACGGTGTGTCCGAACCGCTGCACCTCGAGGTGGTCGAGCGCCCGCAGAGCCGTCTCGACCGCGTCCGCGATCTCGCCCTCGTTGCCGCTGACCGACTCGATGTTGACCAGGTCCTCGGTCAGCGAGACGGCGTCCACGCCCAGGTCCAGAGAGCTGCTGCTGAGCGTCGGGTCGGATGCCATGCGTTCATCAAACCAGGCGCGGCGCCCCAAGGTACCGGTGCCGGCGAACCGGTGCCGGCGAACCGGTGCCGGCGTACCGGTGCCGAGGATGTGGCGGGTTTCGGTAGCGTGGGACAGATGACGGCACCCGCGACCACCGGGCCCTCGGGGCCGCCCACCGCAGCCTGGGGCTACGGGCTGGCGACCTATGCCGGGACCGAGGGCGAGAGCGGGGTCCTGGACGCGTGGTACCCCTCACCGCAGCTCGGCGTCCCAGACGACGACCTCGAGGCGCCGCCGGAGCTGGCGATGCTGGAGGGCGTCGACGAGGTGCGCGGCGTGCGGCGGCTGGTGATCCGCGTCGTGGTCCCGGACCTGCAGGCGGCGCCCGACGACCCGTTGGACGCGTGGCTGCGGCTGCACCTGCTCAGCCACCGGCTGGTCGCGCCGCGCTCGGTCAGCATGGACGGCATCTTCGCCCAGCTGGTCAACGTGGTGTGGACCGATGCCGGCCCGTGCGCGGTCGAGGACTTCGAGACCACCCGACTGCGGCTGACGCAGGCGCGCGGCCACGTCACCGTGCTCGGCGTCGACAAGTTCCCGCGGATGACCGACTACGTGGTCCCCACCGGGGTCCGGATCGCCGACGCCGACCGGGTCCGGCTCGGTGCCCACCTCGCCGAGGGCACGACGGTGATGCACGAGGGATTCGTCAACTACAACGCCGGCACGCTCGGCGCGTCGATGGTCGAGGGCCGGGTCAGCGCCGGCGTGGTGGTCGGTGACGGGTCGGACGTCGGTGGCGGCGCCTCGATCATGGGCACCCTGTCAGGCGGCGGCAAGCAGGTCGTCTCCGTGGGCCGGCGCTGCCTCGTCGGCGCCAACGCGGGCATCGGCATCTCGCTGGGCGACGACTGCGTGGTGGAGGCCGGCTGCTACGTCACCGCGGGCACGAAGGTCTCTCTGGTCGCCGACGGAGCGACCACCGTCCTCAAGGCAGCCGAGCTCTCGGGCCGCGACCGCCTCCTGTTCCGCCGCAACTCGACCACCGGTGCCGTCGAGGCGCTGCCGCGGAGCGGCGGCGGTGTCGAGCTCAACGCCGACCTGCATGCCAACTGACCTCCATGCCTGACCGGCGCCCGCGGCGGCGCCGTCGGTCGGGGACCACGGTGCTGGCCGTCCTGGTCGCCGCCGCGCTGGTCGCCGCGCTGGTGACCGTGCTGCTCTCGCGCGGCGTGGGTCCGCTGCCCGACCCCGAGGGCTGCCGGGCCACGGTGGACGGCGTCGTGGTGGACCTGTCCACCGAGCAGGCCGAGAACGCATCGACGATCAGCGCCGTCGCGGTACGTCGGGGGCTGCCTGCGCGGGCCGTGTCCATCGCGCTGGCCACGGCGTTCCAGGAGAGCAAGCTGCGCAACCTCGACCACGGGGACCGCGACTCGCTCGGGCTGTTCCAGCAGCGGCCGTCCCAGGGCTGGGGTACGGCGCAGCAGATCCGCGACCCCGTCTACGCGGCGAACAGGTTCTACGACGCGCTGGAGAGGATTCCCGGCTACCAGGCGATGCGGATCACCGAGGCCGCACAGAAGGTCCAGCGGTCCGGCTACCCGGAGGCCTACCAGGCCCACGCGGCGGACGCGCGCGCCCTCGCCTCCGCCCTCAGCGGCAACAGCCCGGGCGCGTTCACGTGCGTCGTCCACGGGGTCGGTGGGCTGGCCGCGCAGCGCATCGGGCCGGGGGGGCTGACGCCCCGCGCAGCAGCGGTCCGGCGCAGCCTGCTGAGCGCCTTCGGCGACCTGTCCCTCGGCGGCTACGCGCGCGGCGGCCTGACCTCGGGCCACGTGCAGGGCTCGGCCCACTACGACGGCCGGGCGGTCGACGTGTTCGTGCGTCCGGTGTCCCCGGACAACAACCGTCGGGGGTGGGCGATCGCGTCGTACCTCCTCGCCCATGCCGCCCGGCTGCACATCGAGCACCTGATCTTCGACCGGCGGATCTGGAGTGCCGGGTCGCGCTCGGAGAGCGGCTGGCGCGACTACCGGCCGCCGGCCGCCGCCGGCAGCAGGGCCGTGCTCGAGCACCGCGACCACGTCCACGTGGATGTCATGAAGGGCGGCTGACCACCGACCGGTCTCAGGACAGACGGCTGCAGGCGGCCGCGACCCGCTCGTCGGTGGCGGTGAACGCGACCCGGACGTGCTGGCTACCGGCCGGCCCGTAGAACGCTCCGGGCGCCACCAGGACGCCCCGCTCGGCGAGCCGGCCCACCGTCTCCCAGCACGGCTCGCCGCGGGTCGCCCAAAGGTACAGCGACGCCTCGGAGTGGTCGACGCGGAACCCGGCCCGCTCGAGCGCGGCCTTGAGGTCGGCGCGGCGGGCGGCGTAGCGGCGGTGCTGGTCCTCGACGTGCGCGTCGTCGTCGAGGGCGGCGCGCATCGCGTGCTGCTGCGGACCGGGCATCATCAGTCCCAGGTTCTTGCGCACCGCGAGCAGCTCGGCCACCACGTCCGGGTCACCGGCGACGAACGCGCAGCGGTAGCCGGCCAGGTTCGACCGCTTGGACAGCGACTGCACCGTGAGCAGGCCGGTGTGGTCGCCGCCGCAGACGTCCGGGTGCAGCACGGACACCGGTCGCGACTCCCAGGCGCACTCGAGGTAGCACTCGTCCGAGACCAGCAGGGCGCCGCGCTCCCGGCACCAGTCGACGACCTTGCGCAGGTGGTCGGTGGGCAGCACCCGGCCGGTCGGGTTCGACGGCGAGTTGACCCATACCATCGTGACCCGCTCGGGACCCAGCGCGGTGAGGGAGTCCGTGGCCGTCGTGCGCGCACCGGCCAGGACGGCGCCCACCTCGTAGGTGGGGTAGGCCAGCTCCGGACGGACGACCAGGTCGCCGGCACCCAGACCGAGCTGCGTCGGCAGGGAGGCGATCAGCTCCTTGGAGCCGATGACCGGGAGCACGGCGGAGGCGTCCAGGCCGGTCACGTCGAACCGGCGGGCCAGCCAGTCCACGCACGCCTGCCGGGTGTCCGCCCGGCCCGCCGTCATCGGGTAGCCGGGCGAGTCGGCGGCGGCGGCCAGCGCCTCCTGGACGACCTGCGGGGTCGGGTCGACAGGGGTGCCCACCGACAGGTCCACGACGCCGTCGGGATGTGCCCGGGCCCGCTGCCCGTCGGAGGCGAGACGGTCCCAGGGGAAGTCGGGGAGCGCCGTGGAGACAGAACGCGCCGCCCACCAGGGGGAGGTGGTCGGCGCGACGTCGCCTCCGCTGCGAGGAGCCGAGGTGCTGCGGAGCTCTGCGCTCACTCGGAGTTCTGGGGGAACGGCAGCGCCTCGACGAGCGGGTGGTCCTTGTCGATGACGCCCATCTTGGCAGCCCCGCCCGGCGAGCCGAGGTCTGCGAAGAAGTCCACGTTGGCGGTGTAGTAGTCCTTCCACTGCTCCGGGGTGTCGTCCTCGTAGAAGATGGCCTCCACCGGGCAGACCGGCTCGCATGCGCCGCAGTCGACGCACTCGTCGGGATGGATGTAGAGCATCCGCTTGCCCTCGTAGATGCAGTCGACCGGACATTCGTCGACGCAGGCCCGATCCTTCAGGTCGACGCAGGGCTGCGCGATGACGTAGGTCACCTTGTTCCTCCCGAACCTTCTGCTGGTGGGTCTTCGTGTGTCTTCGTGTGAGCTGAGAGCTGCTGGGGTTCTCGGGTCACTGTCTGTGGGTCGGGCCCCAGCCTAGTATCCAATCCGCTGTCTGCTGAACCCGAGCCACGCCCGCAAGACGACCCGACCCCGCCCGCAAGACGAGAGGCCCGCCGTGCCACCCGTACCGTCCGCACCTCCTGGCCTCGGCCCACACTGCGTCGGCCGCCGGGTCGTCGTCCGCCGGGTGCTCGCGGGCCGCACCGGCCCCTCCGGGGGGCCGGCGATGACCGACCTGCTCGGGGTCATGGAGACCTGGACGGACACCGACACGACCGTGCGTGCCGAGGACGGGACCACCACCCGGATCCTGCTGCGGGACATCGTGTCCGGCAAGCCGGTCCCACCCCGCCCGTCACCACGCATGCGGGTCTCGCCGGAGCAGGCGTGCCTGATGTCGAACGCGTCGTGGCCGGCGGTGCACACCGAACCGCTCGGCGACTGGCTGCTCCGGGCCTCCGGAAGGTTCAGCGCCCGGGCGAACTCGGTGATGGCGGTCGGCGACCCGGGGATGCCGTTCCAGGCGGCGGTGGAGGCGGTGCTGGGGTTCTACGCCGCCCACGACCTGCCGGCCTGGGCGCAGGTCGTGGTGGGCTCGGACCCGAGCCGGGAGCTCGCAGCGGCCGGCTGGGTGTCGGCCCGGCCCGGGGAGGCGGACTCGCACTTCCAGCTGGCGTCGGTCGCCGCCGCCGCTCGCGCGGTGCGGTCGCTGTCGCCCGGCGCGTCGGGCGTGTCCCTGTCGATCGGTACGACGGCCACGTCGGCCTGGCTCGCCAACGACGAGCGGGCCCTCTCGCACCCGGCCGACGCGATCGCCGTACTGCAGGGGCCCGAGCGGGTGGGCTTCGTGTGCGTCCGCTCACCGGACGGGCCGTGGTCGGCTGAGGCGCCGCTGTGGGCCAAGGGCCGGGTGGCGTGCGACGGCGACTGGGCCGGTATCACCGACGTGTGGGTGTCACCGGACCACCGTCGCGCCGGCCTGGGCCTGGTCGTGATGGCCGCGCTGCTGGAGTGGGCCGCCGAACGCGGTGCGACGACGGCGTACCTCCAGGTCCGTGGCGACAACCCGGCCGGGCTCGGGCTGTATGACCGGCTCGGCTTCCGGACGCACCACACGTACCGCTACCTCGCCCACCCGTCGACATCGGGTCAGGAGCACAAGACGGTGTCGGACGGGGCATAGGCGGTGTGCATCGTCTCCTGGTGGTCGAGGGTCCGGGAGCCGTGCCGGTAGAACAGCCGGCGTACGTCGACGTCGAACCCGTCGTACCCCTTGTTCGGGACGCAGCCCGGACCCGTGAGGTGGCGGGTCCTGAACGGTCGGGGGTCGTAGCGCGCCGAGGTGCTGGTCCTGATGTCCCAGTATCTCGTGGAGTACATCGCCACCCGCATCACTCCCTGCCGGGCCGGGGTGGACCGCTCGATCGAGGCCTGCACCAGGACGCCGTACGGCGTGGTGTTCTCGAACCGCAGGTCGACGTCCGGCCACACGACGGTCGCCTCGCGACCCGCCGGGTAGCGGCTGATGTAGAACGAGTGCGGTGTGTGCTCGACGTCTGCGAGCCCCGCGAAGAAGGCGGCGTTGAAGACGGTGGTCGCCACCTGGCTGACCCCGCCGCCGAAGTCCTTGCTGAAGACCCCGTCGTCGATGATGTAGCCCTTGGTGAACCCGTTCGCGGCCGTCCGCTCGCCGACCGTGCGGTTCAGGCTGAACGTCTGACCGGGGCGCAGGATCGTGCCGTCGACCAGCCGAGCGGCCCGACCCAGGTTGGTGTTGCGGTAGGCCGCGTAGGGGAACCGGGTGCTGAACGAGGACACTCTCTCGGTGATCCGCAGTGCCCGTGCGTCGGCAGTCGTGAACGTCGGCCGGGCCGCGACGTCGCGCACCACCAGCGTGCGGGTCCCCGAGGTGAGCGCGGACAGGAACCCGCGGGTCACGTCGCGGGTGTCGAAGGTGCGACCGTTCCGTGCGGGCGTCAGCCGGGGCCTGCCGGCGACGACCGTGACGGCCGCGTTGCTCGGGGGGCGCACCAGCGTCCGCAACTCCGGGTCGAGGGCGGCGAGCACCACCCGCCCGTCGAGCACCGGACGCAGCTCGCCGCCGACGGCCGCCATGGACAGGGCAGGGGCGAACTCCTGCGGGTCCACGCGCACCGCCCGACCGTCGAACCGGATCACCACCGGCGCGGAGGTGGCCGGGTTGGCGAACGAGTCCATCGCGCGGCTGACCGCGTCCTTGGTGACTCTCGGCAACGCCACTCGGGTGCGCAGCATCACCAGGTGGCGGGTCCCGCTGTCGTGCAGGAACGCCCTGCGGATCGCGGCCGCGGCGGCCGGCCGATCCAGGACGGCGCCGGGCACCGGGTAGGTCGGGGTCGCCACTCCGTCGGCGAAGCTCACCGCCCCCTCGACGGCCGGCTCGTCGACGCGCCGGGCGAAGCGGGCGACGGCACGGTCCAGAGCCCGCTGGTCCACGCTCACCACCGCGTCGGCGTGCACGCGGTCCGCGACCGCGTCCCACATGCGCCGGGGGTCCCAGCTGGATGCCGGACGGAGCCGCGCGACGGTGGCCGGTACGTCGACCCGGAACCCCGCTGCGGCGGGCCGGACAGTCGCGCTCTGCCCCGCAGCCACCACCGTCAGCGGCTCCGCGGCCCGTCCGCCCAGCCCGACCGCCAGCCTGCGCTCGGCGGTGTCGACCCGCAGACCGCCGACGTCGATGCCGTTGACCACCGTGACGGCCGGCAACCGGTCGCTCAGGTAGAGGTGCGCCGCAACATACGCCGACCCGGACAGCAGCAGCAGCCCGAGCAGCAGACCCGACATCACCCGTCGGTCGCTGGTGTGGTGCGGCTGATCGCTCACCCTCGAACTCTAGGTGCCGCGGCCTCTCCTGCCTGCGAGCGCGACGATCCCGACGAGGATGAGCAGGAACCCGGCGCCGAGCAACGCGTAGCCGTCGAGGTCGCTGGCGAGCGCGTAGTCGCCCTCCGGTCGCCCCTCGAGGACCAGGACCAGCACGACGAGCCAGCCCACGACGTACGACGCAACGGTGCGGGGCCGGACGGAGGTGAGCAGCCACCAGGGGACGGCGAACGTCGTGGCCAGCGCCAGCAGCAGCCCGAGCGGGAAGGCTGAGCGGTGCACGACCACGGACGCGAGAGCCACTGCGGCACCGACGACGAGGCACGCCAGGTGACGCAGCAGGTTCACTCGAGGCCGGCGAACAGGTCGGTCTCCAGCCCGTCCTCGTTGACCGGGCCCTGGACGCCCTTGGCGATCCGGTAGAACTCCGTGCCCCACACGTGATTGCCGATGTTGTTGGAGAGCGCGAAGAACGGCCCGTCCACGGCGATCTGGGTGGCGTGCGCCTTCATCGCGCGGATCTTCGCGTCGGCGAAGTCGTCCGCCTCGACCACCGCGGACAGCTGGTCGTCCGGCACCATGAACGGCGGCATCTCGCCGTCCGGGTCCATGCCCTCGAACGTGGTGGTGTCCCCGGCGGCCCGCATCGCGCGCAGGCCCTGACGCATCCGGTTCAACGACATGGCGCCCCAGTAGACCTTGGCGACGTCCCAGGGCGGCCCGAGCTCGGGCCGGTACGACGGCACCGCCGCGAGTGACATGGCGTAGGTGGCGACGCGGTGCGCCTGGATGTGGTCGGGGTGGCCGTAGTTGCCGTACTGGTCGTAGGTGACCAGCACCTGCGGGCGGATCTCGCGGATGATGTCCACGAGGAGGTCCGAGGCCTCGAGCAGGTCGGCCCGCCAGAAGGTGCCCTCCCTGGTGTCGGTGCGCGCGGTCGCCCGGCGCTGGTCGTCCCACATCATCCCGGAGTCCCGGTAGTGCCCGGCGCCCCCGAGGAACCGGTGGTCGGTGACCCCGAGCTCCTTCATGGCGTTCGCCAGCTCGATGACCCGGTGCTCGCCGAGGGTGTCGTCGTGGTCCGCGGCGAGGTGCGCGAGCTCGGGGACCAGCACCTCGCCCTCCTCGCCCAGGGTGCAGGTCACCAGGGTGACCTGGGTTCCCCTGGCTGCGTAGCTCGCCATCGTGGCGCCCTGGCCGATCGTCTCGTCGTCGGGGTGCGCGTGCACGAGCAGCAGACGTTGGTCCATACCACCCATGCTAGGGGGGCGGTGCTCGACGCAGTCCCGAGCCGGTCCGCCTCCCGGATGCCGTCGACGGCGGCCCACCGCAGTCCCGGTGGCCCGGCCAGCCCGCGTAGAGTCCGGGGGTGCGCCATCTCGAAGTCGAGGTGCCGGGCGGTCGGATGGTCCACGTCTACGACTCCTTGCCCGGACGGAGCGGTTCCGACGTACCCGTCGTCTTCTGGCACCACGGCACGCCGCAGTCCGGGCTCCTCCCTCCGCCCGTGCTGAGCGGAGGGAAGGGCCGCGCTGTCCGCTTCATCTCCTACGACCGGCCCGGCTACGGGACGTCGGAGCCGCAGCCGGGGCGAGACGTCGCCGCGGCGGCACGCGACGTCGACGCCATCGCTGATGCCCTGAAGGTCGGCCGGTTCGCCGTGCTCGGCGCCTCCGGCGGAGGACCCCATGCGCTGGCCTGCGCAGCTGTGCTCAGGGAACGGGTCCGGGCGGTCGGCTGCCTTGCCTCGCTCGCGCCCTTCGACGCCGAGGGTCTGGACTGGTTCGCCGGGATGGCCCCCTCCGGGGTCGCAGAGTTCACCGCCGCCTCCCGGGGTGCGACCGACCTGCTCGCCCACCTCTCCCGTGCCGACCCCGAGGACTTCGACGAGTTCGCCCCGGCCGACATGTCCATCTTCGCCGGCCCGTACGGCGACTGGCTGGTCACCAGCTCCACCGGGGGCCTGTCCACGGGTTACACCGGAGCCGTCGAGGACGACCTGGCCTTCGTAGAGCCGTGGGGTTTCGACCCGGCCGACGTCGAGGCGCCGGCGCTCCTGGTGCAGGGTGGAGCCGACCGGTTCGTACCCCCTGCGCATGCCGAGTGGCTGGCTGCACGTTGCCCCCGGGCGCAACTGCGGCTGACGCGCACCGACGGCCACATCTCGATCTTCCGCCACCTGGCGGGCACAGTGGCCTGGCTCCTGGACCGTTGGGCCGACTCCGCGCCGGCCTGAGGGACCTGGTCGCCTGCGCCCGCCCAGGAAGCCGGGTCTCGCCTGCGGATGGGCCGACCCGGCCATCCCGGGGACCGGGGTGAGGGCATGGGTGTCCCCGGACGCGATTGAGCGGTCTGCCGCCGTGGCGTGGACGTGTGACGCCCACGACCTCGGGTAGGTTCCAACGGTGACGAACCTCGCGCACAACCTCGTCGACGCCGCCAAGAGGCACGGTGATCGGCCTGCGGTCCGGCTCGACGACGTCGTGCTCAGCTACACCCAGCTGCTCGATGCGGCGCGGCGGGTCACGGCGCTGCTCCGGTCGAGCGGAGTCGGTCCCGGCGATCGGGTCGGGCTCGTGCTGCCCAACGTCCCGGCATTCCCCGTGCTCTTCTACGGAGCGGTCGCGGCCGGCGCCGTCGTGGTGCCCATGAACCCCCTGCTGAAGGCGCGAGAGGTGGAGTACTACCTCCAGGACTCCGAGGCGTCACTGGTGTTCGCCTGGCACGCGATGGCGGACGAGGCGGCCAAGGCCGCCGCGACGGTCGGGATCGAGTGTGTGCCGGTGGAGCCGGAGACCCTGCTGGACCGGCTCGGCGAGCACCGGCCCGACAACGAGGTCGTGGACCGCGAGGACGATGACACCATCGTGCTGCTCTACACCTCGGGCACCACCGGCCATCCCAAGGGCGCCGAGCTGACCCAGCACAACCTCGTCACCAACGCGTCGATGACCGCCGAGACGCTCGTCGAGCTCTCGGCCGAGGATGTGGTGATGGGCTGCCTGCCGCTGTTCCACTGCTTCGGCCTGACCTGCGGCCTGAACGCCTCGGTGCTCGCCGGCTCCTGCCTGACGCTGATCCCCCGCTTCGACGCCGCCAAGGCCCTCGAGGTGGTCGGACGCGACCGGGTCACCGTCTTCGAGGGCGTGCCGACCATGTACGCCGGGATGCTGCACGTCGAGGACGCCGCGTCGTACGACGTGTCCAGCCTGCGCACCTGCATCTCTGGAGGGGCCGCCCTGCCGGTCGAGGTGATGAAGAGCTTCGAGAAGACCTTCGGGTGCATCGTGCTCGAGGGCTACGGCTTGTCCGAGACCGCACCTGTCGCCTCCTTCAACCGGCCGGACCTGGAGCGCAAGCCAGGGTCCATCGGCCTGCCCGTGCGCGGCGTCGAGATGAAGCTGGTCGACGGCCGGGGCGGGGACGTGTCGACCGGTGAGGTCGGTGAGATCGCCATCCGCGGCGAGAACGTCATGAAGGGCTACTGGCGGCGCGAGGAGGCGACCAGGGAGGCGATCCCGGACGGCTGGTTCCGCAGCGGGGACCTGGCCCGTCAGGACGAGGACGGCTACTTCTTCATGGTGGACCGCAAGAAGGACCTGATCATCCGTGGCGGCTACAACGTCTACCCGCGGGAGGTCGAGGAGGCGCTCTACGAGCACGAGGCGGTCGCGGAGGTGGCGGTGATCGGCATCCCCCACGGTGACCTCGGTGAGGAGGTCGGCGCCGCGGTAGCCCTCAAGCCCGGGCAGGAGGCCGACGTCGACGCGCTCCGCGCGTTCGCGAAGGAGCGGCTCGCCGCCTACAAGTACCCCCGCCACCTGTGGATCGTCGACCAGCTGCCGAAGGGCCCGACGGGCAAGATCCTGCGCCGCGAGGTCCGTGCCCCGGAGCAGGTGTGACCGCCCTGGCTGACAGGTTCGTCCTGTCCCCGAGTGGGCACATCGTCTCGATGGTCAACCCACCCGACAACCCCAAGGCCGGCCGCCAGGTGCTCCCCGACCAGCCGGCACCCGCACACGACCCCGACGACCCGCAGCAGTGGCTGGCGTCCGCCGCCGAGGTCCTCGCCAGCTGGTGGGACGACTGCGTCGCCTCCCTCATGGACGCACCAGGCAGCCATGTGCTCGATCGTTGACCCGTCGCCCCTGGAGCCCGAGGCGCTCGACCAGGAGGCGCTCGACCGCGAGGACGCCCACCGGGAGGCGCTGCGCAGGGACCGGCTGCGCATGCTTGCGGTCCGCCACATCCAGGTCCGCGTCAGCGTCCGACCTGGACAGGGCCGGCTCGCCCACCGGCCGCCGCTCCTGCTCTGCAACGGGATAGGCGCCAGCCTCGAGGTGCTCCAGCCGCTCGTCGACGGGCTCGACCCGGATCGCGCGGTGGTCCGCTTCGACATACCCGGCGTCGGCGGCTCTCCGCCACCACCGTCTCCCTACAGCCTGGGCGTGCTGTCCTCGTGGGTCACGGCCGTGGTAGCCCGGCTCGGCTACGACGAGTTCGACGTGCTGGGTCTGTCCTGGGGCGGCTCGCTGGCCCAGCACCTGGCGGTGCAGTCGCGTCGCCACGTGCGCCGATTGGTCCTCGCCGCCACCGGCACCGGCTCGGTGATGGTCCCGGCCCGTCCCCGGGTGCTCGCGCACATGCTCACGCCTCGACGCCACCGCGACCCGACGTACGCCGCCCGCGTCGCCCCGGAGATCTACGGCGGAAGCATGCGCACCCATCCCGAGCGTGGTGCCGAGCTGCTGCACGCCGCCACCCGGGCCGGGTCCAGACGCGGCTACTACTACCAGCTGGGCGCCACGGCCGGCTGGTCCAGCCTGCCGTTCCTGCCGATGGTCAAGCAGCCCACCCTGGTGCTCGCCGGCGATGACGACCCGATCATCCCGCTGGTCAACGCACGGGTCCTGCACCGGCTGATCCCGAACTCCGTGCTGCACGTCTACCACGGCGGCCACCTCGGCATCCTGACCGAGAGCGACGAGCTGGTCCCGCTGATCGAGCGGTTCCTCTCCGCGCCATGACCTGCCGACACCACGGCTCACACCCCCCGAGACCTGCGGCGCCGAGATCCACGAACGGGAGCAGACCCCATGAGCGTGACCGTCAACCTCACGGACACCCCGGACTCCGACTTCCTGGGGTTCGAGCTGCTGCTCGAACCCGAGGACCGCGAGCTGTTGGAGAAGGTGCGGTCGTACATGACCGAGAACGTAGAGCCGGTCATCAACGACTACTGGACGCGCGCGGAGTTCCCACACCAGCTGGTGCCGGGTATCGCGGCGCTGGGGATCGCCGGGCTGCAGTTCGACGGCCCGGGCTGCCCGGGTCGCAGCTGCCTCGTGGACGGGATGGTCGCGATGGAGCTCGCCCGCGTCGACCCGTCCATGCAGACGTTCATGGGGGTGCACGGCGGCCTCGCAATGGGATCGGTCAGCATCTGCGGGTCGCAAGAGCAAAAGGAGCGCTGGCTCCCCGCGATGGCGCGGATGGAGCTGATCGGGGCGTTCGGTCTCACCGAGCCCGAGCAGGGTTCCGGGATCGCCGGTGGGCTGGGGAGCACGGCCCGTCGCGAGGGTGACGAGTGGGTGCTCGACGGCGAGAAGAAGTGGATCGGCAACGCGTCGTTCGCCGACCTGGTGATCATCTGGGCCCGCGACGTCGAGGACCATCAGGTCAAGGGGTTCGTCGTGGAGAGGGGCGCCCCCGGCAGCGAGGGGATGACCTTCGACGTGCAGCGCGACAAGATCGCCCTCCGCGTCGTACAGAACGCCGAGATCCATCTCCGCGGCGTCCGGGTGCCCGAGGCCAACCGGCTCGCCGACGCCAGCTCCTTTAAGGACACCGCGAAGGTGCTGCGGCTGACCCGCACCGGCGTGGCCTGGGCAGCGACCGGTTGCGCGCGTGGGGCCTACGAGCACGCCCTGCGCTACACGGTGCAGCGCGAGCAGTTCGGGCAGCCGATCGCGGGCTTCCAGCTGGTGCAGGACCTGCTGGTGAAGATGCTCTCGAACGTCGTCGCGTCCACCGCGGTGTGCGTGCGGGTCTCGCAGCTGCAGGACGCCGGCCAGCTCAAGGACGAGCACGCGTCGCTGGCCAAGGCCTTCACCACGGTGCGGATGCGGGAGTCCGTCGGCTGGGCGCGTGAGGTGCTCGGCGGCAACGGCGTGCTGCTCGAGCACCACGTCGGCCGGTTCGTGGCCGACGCGGAGGCCATCTACTCCTACGAAGGCACCCGAGAGATCAA
The DNA here is from genome assembly GCA_025934895.1 of Nocardioidaceae bacterium. Classification (GTDB taxonomy): domain Bacteria; phylum Actinomycetota; class Actinomycetes; order Propionibacteriales; family Nocardioidaceae; genus Nocardioides_B. The sequence continues at coordinate 22,319 of JAICWH010000024.1, forward strand.
CACCCTGATCGTGGGACGAGCGATCACCGGTCAGAGCGCGTTCGTCTGAGCGGCGACCAGTCGGACGGGCACTCGAGCGACTGCGGCACCCGGTCCACGCTCGGCTGGTCCCCGGGCCCGGTCGAGTGCCTGTCCGAGCGGTGGCCCCACGCGCAGCTCACAGCGCCAGCAGGCCGGTCACGTCCATCACCAGCTCGCCCTCGTCGTCCGATGCCGCCAGGTCCACGGTCGCGGTGATCCGCCAGTCGTGGTCCCCGTCCGGGTCGCCCACGATCTGCTGGACCTCCCACACGGCCTCGCGCTTCTCGACGAGCAGCATCTTCGGCCCGCGGGCGTCCGGGCCCGTGTCGATGGACTCATGCACCGAGAAGTACTCCTCGAGCGCCTCCCGCCAGTCCTCGCCGGTCATCGCCGAGCCGTTCTCGTCCTCCAGCTCACCGAGCTGCTGCCACCGGCGCAGCGCCGCGAGCTCGACGCGTCGGAACAGCGCGTTGCGGACCAGCACCGTGAACGCCCGCTCGTTGGCGGTGATCCGCTCCGGCTCCGGTGGGAGCACGTCCGGTTCGAGCACCCGCGTCGGGTCGCTCAGCTGCTCCCACTCGTCGAGCAGACTGGAGTCGGTCTGCCGGACCACGGCACCCAGCCAGGCGATGATGTCCTCGAGGTCGTCGGTGCGCACGCTGTCCGGGACGGTCTGCCGCAGCGCTCGGTAGGCGTCGCCGAGGTACCGCAGCACCAGCCCCTCGGACCGGGTCAGGCCGTAGTGGGCGACGTACTCGGCGAACGTCATGGCGCGCTCGAACATGTCCCGCACCACCGACTTGGGCGAGACAGCATGCTCCCCCACCCACGGGTGCTGACGCCGGTAGACCTCGTAGGTGTGCTCGAGCAGCTCCTGCAGCGGCTTGGGCCAGGTGATGTCCTCGAGCAGCTCCATGCGCTCGTCGTAGTCGATGCCCTCGGCCTTCATCTCCCCGATCGCCTCGCCGCGCGCCTTGTGCTCCTGCGCACCGAGCACCGGACGAGGGTCCTCGAGGGTCGCCTCGACGACCGAGACGACGTCGAGCGCGTAGGTCGGTGCCTCCGGGTCGAGGACGTCGAAGACCGCGAGGGCGTACGTCGACAGCGGCTGGTTCAACGCGAAGCCGAGCTGCAGGTCCTCGATCAGCCGGACGGTGCGCCCGTCGGCCTCCGCCGGGTCGACGCGCTCCACGACGCCGGCGGCGAGGAGGTCGCGGTACTGCGCCACGGCCCGACGGATCAGCCGGACCTGAGCGCGGTTGTCCTCGTGGTTGTCGCGCAGCAGCCGCCGCATGGCAACGAACGGGTCACCGGGCCGCGCGATGACGTTGAGGAGCATCGAGTGGCTGACCCGCATGCGGGAGACCAGCGCCTCCGGTTCGGCAGCCACCAGCCGCTGAAAGGTGTCCTCGGACCAGTTGACCTGGCCCTCGGGCGCCTTCTTGCGCTGCACCCGCTTGAGCTTCTTCGGGTCGTCACCGGCCTTCTGCACCAGCCGGTGGTTCTCCACGAGGTGGTCGGGTGCCTGCACCACGACGGTCCCGGCGGTGTCGAAACCGGCCCGTCCGGCGCGTCCGGCGATCTGGTGGAACTCTCGCGCCTTGAGCAGCCGCTGCCGCCGCCCGTCGTACTTCGAGAGCCCGGTGAACACGACCGTGCGGATCGGGACGTTGATGCCGACGCCCAGCGTGTCGGTGCCGCAGATCACCTTGAGCAGGCCGGCCTGGGCGAGCTGCTCGACCAGCCGCCGGTACTTCGGCAGCATCCCGGCGTGGTGCACGCCGACGCCGTGCTTGACCAGCCGGGACAGGGTCTTGCCGAACCCGGGGCTGAAGCGGAACTCGCCGATCAGCTCGGCGATCCGGTCCTTCTCCTCCCGTGTGCAGACGTTCACGCTCGTCAGCGCCTGCGCGCGCTCGAGAGCGGCGGCCTGGGTGAAGTGCACGACGTAGACGGGTGCCTGATGGGTGGTGAGCAGCTCCTCGATCGTCTCGTGGAGCGGGGTGAGCGCCCACTGGTAGGTGAGCGGCACCGGCCGCGTCGCACTGGTCACCACGGCCGTGTCCCGACCGTTGCGGCGCGAGAGGTCCTCGACGAACCGGCTGACGTCTCCGAGCGTCGCCGACATCAGCAGGAACTGGGCCTGAGGGAGCTCGATCAGCGGCACCTGCCAGGCCCATCCACGGTCCGGCTCGGAGTAGAAGTGGAACTCGTCCATCACCACCTGGCCGACGTCGGCGGACGCCCCCTCACGCAGGGCGATGTTGGCGAGCACCTCGGCTGTGCAGCAGATGAGTGGCGCCGAGGGGTTGACGGCCGCATCACCGGTCATCATGCCGACGTTGTCCGCGCCGAACACCTCGATCAGTGCGAAGAACTTCTCCGAGACCAGAGCCTTGATCGGTGCGGTGTAGAAGGTCCGCCGGCCCCACGCCATGGCCGCGAGGTGCGCGCCGGTGGCGACCAGGCTCTTGCCGGTGCCGGTGGGGGTGCTGAGGATGACGTTGGCGCCGGTGACGACCTCCATCAGCGCCTCCTCCTGCGCCGGGTAGAGCGTCAGGCCCTGATCACCGGCCCACGCCTCGAAGGCGGTGAACACCGCGTCGGGGTCGGTGGTGCCCGGAGGCAGCCGGTGCAAGAGGGACTCGAAAGGCATCACCTTCCATGGTCCCCGACCGCGAGCCGTTTCACCGAATCGCCTCAGGCTCGTCGGCCACGCGTGGAGGTCGACGACCGGGAGGTCCGCCTCGCAGGTCGCCATCCGCGGGTATCACCGAGGAGCGCCTCCTCTCCTCGTCAGGAAAGGCTCGGCAGAGGCTCGGGCGAGGAGAGCAGGGAGTCACCATGTTCACGCAGTACTTCTGGAAGGCCACGTTCGAGCGGGCCGTCAAGTCGTTCGCACAGTCGCTGCTGGCGCTGCTCAGCGCCCAGCAGATCGGGCTCCTGGACGTCCGGTGGACCACCGCCTTGTCGACCGCCGGCATGGTCACGCTGCTCTCGGTGCTGACCTCGCTGGCGTCCTCGCAGGTCGGCAACGCCCAGGACCCGTCGGCCCTGTCCTCGGGTCCTCCTTCGCGGCCCGACCAGGTGCACGCGGCCGCTGCGTGACCCGTCACGCTCGTCCCGACTCGACCCGGTTCCGGCCTGCGGACGCGCCGACTCGACCTGGTTCCGGCCTGCGGACGCGCCGACTCGACCCGGTTCCGGCCTGCGGACGCGCCGACTCGACACCCTGGGGGACGCTGGTGTCCGGGACCGGACGGCCGACGACGGCCACGCGCGGTCGGAGCTCGACGCGCGACGTTCGCCGTGCTGCATCGGTGATCCGACGCGTGCATCGGCTGGTCCCTCAGGCAGCCTCGGGGTCCGGCTGGTGCAGCCCGAACGTGTTGCCCTCGGTGTCCAGGTAGTAGCCCTGCCACGCCATCCCCGGCAGGGCGGTCTTCGGCAACGCCACCTGTCCGCCGGAGGACAGGATCCGGCGCTCCGTCTCGTCGTAGTCGCCGACACCGACCGTGCACACGAAGCTGTTCGTGCCCTGACCCCCCGCCGGCGCAGGTGCGGGCCGCGGGAGCAGGCCGCCGTTGATCCCCGGCTCCTCCTCCGGCCCGGTGACGACGCCCCAGTACGGCGACCCGGTGTAGTCGCTGTAGTCCTCGAACGACCAGCCGAACACCTCGGTGTAGAACGCCTTGGCCCGGTCCAGGTCGCCGGCCTGGATCTCGAAGTGCACCACTCGTGACATCAGGGACCTCCTCCTCCTGCGCAGCCTGGGCTGCACCGTCTCGCACCGTCGCCTCCCCTGACAAGACCCGCAGGTCGTCGACATGAGGTCGCACCGGTACGGCGGTCGAACCGGCATGGGGACACCATCCGGCGACCCGGACGTCAACGGCCTGCCCAGGTGCCACGCACGTGCAGGCCCCCCCGACGTGCCGACCTGCTGCTGCCGGTGCTGGTCGCGTTCCTGGACCGACGATGTCGAGCCGGCTGCCGCTCAGATGTTCGCGGCCTCCTCGGTGGAGGCGTTCCCGCGCACCGGGAGCGAGGCGAACACGCCGGGCGGGTCCCGCCATGGGTCGGGCAGAGCGCCGGCAGCCGCCGCCTGGACCGCAGCGACGATCCGCGCCGGCTTGAGGGGCATGTCGAGGTGCCGCACCCCGAGGTGGCTGAGGGCGTCGACGACGGCGTTCTGCACGGCCGGGGTCGAGCCCACCGTCGCCGACTCGCCGATCCCCTTGGCACCGAGCGGGTTGCGTGGAGTCTCGGTCACGGTGTTGGCGAGCGTCATCGGGGGCATCTCGGTCGCGGCCGGGATGGCGTAGTCGGCGAAGCTCGACGTGATCGGGTTGCCGTCAGCGTCGTAGCGGAACTCCTCCCACAGAGCCTGAGCGACACCTTGCGCCACCCCTCCCATCTGCTGACCGGCCACCAGCAGCGGGTTGACGATGCGGCCGCAGTCGTCGACGGCGACGTGCTGGACCGGGGTGACCAGGCCCGTCTCGGTGTCCACCTCCACGACCGCCACGTGTGCACCGAACGGGAAGGTCGCGCCGGTTGAGGAGAAGTCGTGCTCGGCGCGCAGCGGGTCGCCGTCGCCGTCCGCAGCGACCGCGAGGTCGGCCCACGAGACGGTGGCACCCGGCACGCCGGCGACCCGCAACCCCCCGTCGGCCACCTCGAGGTCGTCGGCGTTGACCTCAAGGAGCCCGGCCGCGAGCTCCCGGCCACGCTCGAGCACCAGGTCGGCCGCCCCGCTGACGGCGCTGCCACCCAGCTGCAGCGACCGGGAGCCGCCGGTGCCCGATCCGCGCGGGACCAGCGCGGTGTCGGACTGCTCGAACCTGATCGACTCCATCGGCACGGCGAGCCGGTCGGCCACGATCATGGCGAACGACGTGGCATGCCCCTGGCCGTGGGCGGACGTGCCGGCCCGGACCGTCACGGTGCCGTCCGTGCCGATGTCGACCACGCCGTACTCCCCTGCTCCGCCTCCGGTGACCTCGACGTAGCACGACATCCCGATGCCGAGCATCGTGGTGTCGCCGCGCGCGCGCCGGGCTGCCTGCTCCGCGAGAAGCGCGTCGTAGTCGGCGATCCGCAGCGCCTCCTCGAGCGCGTGCCGGTAGTCACCCGTGTCGTACGACGTCCCGGACCGCGTCGTGTAGGGGAACTCCTCGACCGGCAGGAGGTTCCGCCGCCTGATCTCGGCGGGGTCCAGCTGCAGCTCGTCGGCGGCGAGGTCCATCACCCGTTCCAGCATCGCCGCCGCCTCGGGTCGGCCCGCGCCACGGAAGGCCCCGACAGGACTCGTGTTCGTGAGCGCGGCGACGGCCGCGTAGTCGAGCTGAGGGACCTCGTAGACGCCCGTCGCCATCATGTACGTCGGTCCGATCGCCAGCATTCCACCGAAACCGGCGTAGGCGCCGCAGTCGCCGATGATCCGACAGCGCAGTCCGGTGATCCGCCCGTCGGGGTCGAGCCCGAGCTCGACGAACTGCACCTGCCCGCGGCCATGCATCGAGAGCATCGCCTCGGACCTGGTCTCGGCCCACGACACCGCCCTGCCGAGCCGCAGGCCCGCCGCGATGAGCACCATGTGCTCGGCGGGCACGCCGGCCTTTCCACCGAACGCGCCCCCGACGTGCGGGGCGACCACCCGGACCCGGTCCGGCTCCAGGTCGAACGACGTCGCCACCATCGTCCGGGCGACGTGCGGCATCTGGGTCGCCATGTGCACGGTGACGTCGTAGTCGTCGTCCGGAGCGCCCGGTGTCACCAGCAGGGCGTTGCCCTCCATCGGAGCCACGGCCAGCCGCTGGTTCTCGATCCTCAGTCGTACGACGTGCGCCGCCCCGGCCAGCACGTCGCCGTCCGGACTGCGCTGACCGTGCGCGACGTTCCCGGCGACGTCGTCGAACTGGAGGGGGGCTCCGGGGGCCAGCGCGGCCTCGGGGTCGACCACCACGTCGAGGGGCTCGTAGTCGACGTCGACGAGCTCGGTGGCGTCCACGGCCTGGGCGTGAGTCTCGGCGACCACGACGGCGACGGCCTCCCCGACGAAACGCACCTTGTCCTCCGCGAGGGGCGGGCGGGCGCACAGGGGGTTGGTCGCCAGGAACGGGAACCCGGCCGGCAGCCCGAGGTCGGCCGCGGTGTAGACCGCGACCACCCCGGGCGCGCCGACGGCCTCGCTGGTGTCGACCTTCGTGAGCCGGGCGTGCGCCAGCGGGGTCCTGACGAAGGCGGCGAAGAGCACACCCGGCGGCCGCATGTTGTCCACGAACGTGCCGTGACCGAGCAGCAGCATGGGATCCTCGACGCGACGAACGGCGTTGCCCAGCAAAGACCCGACCATGCTGGTGAGTGTAGGACCGGCAAGCCTTCGCGTGTAGGTCACCTCTGGTGAAGCAAGCAGCGGTGATCAGCCCGCCAAGCTCAGAGGAACCTTCATGTGATGAACGATTTTCTCTTGGGACGCTTATGCGAAACAACTGTTCTGTGGTAGAACCCGGCACATGGACTCAGAACCAGGCAGCTTCCGCGACCTGGACGGCAAGGTGGCCCTCGTGACCGGCGCCTCGCACGGCGTTGGGGTCGGCATCGCGACCGAGCTGGCCCGCCAGGGCGCCCGGGTCGTGGTCAACGGCCGAGACGTCACCGCCCTCGCGAGCGTCGTGGACGCCATCAGCGCCAAGAAGCACCATGCAGTCGCCATTCCGGCCGACGTCACCGACGAGGCGGAGGTCCGGTCCCTCTCCGCACAGACCGAGCAGGCATATGGACCCGTGGACATCGTGGTCGCCTGCGTCGGCGGCCAGGGCGCCGGGATCTCGATCGGCGACCTGACGCTCGACGCCTGGAACGCGGCCATCGCGGTCAACCTCACGTCCGCCTTCCTCACGCTGCGCGAGTTCGTCCCGCCGATGGTGGAGCGCCGGACCGGCGCCGTCGTCACCATCGCCTCCACCGCCGGCCGGATCCCGACCCCAGCCTCCCCGGCGTACGCCGCCGGCAAGGCCGGCCTGATCATGCTGACCCGTCAGACTGCGCTGCAGGTGGCCCCGGCCGGTGTGCGAGTCAACAGCATCGCCCTCGGCTCGGTGCTCGAAGGCAAAGGCATCCCGTCCCCGGTCATGGAGCAGGTGGCTCAGCTGAACCCCATGCGACGCATCGGCACCCGCGTCGACGTCGCATCCACGGTCGCGTTCCTCGTCAGCGACGCTTCGTCCTGGATGACCGGCGCGACCATCGACCTCAGCGGCGGACACGTGATGCTGTGAGGGGCGACCCACGGCGCACCGTGGCCGATGTCGTCGAACGGATGGACCGTTGAGCGCTGATAGCCTTCGCCGCATGGCCACATCAGCCCGGCGCACCAACCGGCCGGACGCTGCCAGGGCCGGGGCCGCGCCGCCCGCCGAGCACGGCACTGCCGGCATCGCCTTCCTGCTGAGTCAGCTCGGCAGACACGCGACCGACCAGTTCGCAGCCCGCATTGCCTCCCTCGACCTCATCCCGCCCCAGGCCGGGATCCTGCGGGCCATAGCCGTCGCACCCGGCCGCAGCCAGCAGGCACTCAGCGAGCAGCTCGGCCTGCTGCCCAGCCGAGTCGTCGCCTTCGTCGACGACCTCGAACGACGGGGATACGTCGAACGCCGACGCAACACCGAGGACCGACGCCTCTACGCCTTGCACCTGACCAAGCAGGGGCAGCAGCTGATGGCCGAGATCGGCAAGATCGGCAGGGCCCAGGAGAAGGAGATCGTCGACGGCCTCACCGCGGCCCAACGCAGAGCGCTCCTCGACAGCCTGCAGATCCTTGCCGCTCGCCACGGCCTTGCTCCAGGGGTCCACCCCGGTTGCGCGACACTCGGCCGCGGCGAGGGCTCGACGGCCGCCAGCTGACGGGACCCGCTCAGCAGGTCAACCGCCCGAGGTCGGTCGCCGGCCCTGCAGTGCCTGTGGCGAGGTCGCCATCAGTCAGCGTCCCGGGAGGCGTGCCTCCACGGCCCAGCCGCCGACACCGGTTGCTCCCGCGCTGAACTGCCCTCCGAGCGTCTGGATGCGCTCACGGAGGCCGACCAGGCCGCGGCCCGTGCCCGCGAGTGCGGCACCGTTCTGCACGGCGCGGTCGTTCTCGACCCGAACAGCGAGACCACGACCAGCCTCGTCGACGCTGATCACGATCCGGACGCTCGCACCCGGGGCGTATCTGAGCGCATTGGTCAGACTCTCCTGCACGACGCGAAAGGCCAGGTGCGCGACCGGCTCGGGGACCCGGTCGCGGTCCCCCTCGAAGCGACAGGTGACCTGCAGACCGCTGCGGCTCGCGCGGGTGACCACCTCGTCGACCAGCGACAGGTCAGGTCCCCCGCTCGCGTCGCCCTCGCTCCCACCGAGGATCTCGATGAGCCGCTCGAGGTCCTTCGTGCCCTGCCTCGCGGACTCCGAGATGGCAGCGAACGCCTCCTTGGCACGCACCGGGTCGGCGTCGACCAGTCGCTGCCCCGCAGCTGCCTGGATCACCATCACGCTGATGGCGTGGCCGACGATGTCGTGCAGCTCGCTGGCGATCCGCGCGCGCTCGTGGCGCAGGGCGATCTCGGCGAACAGCTCTCGCTCGTCCTCGAGCTCCTGGGCCCGCAGAGCCAGCTGGTCCGCGGTCTCCCGGCGCAGCCGCAGAACGGTTCCGGCGGCGTACGGCGGGACCGTGAACATCAGGGCAGCCACCCAGCTCCCCACCTCGTTCAGGTAGTAGAACGGCACCAGGTAGGCGAGGCCGCACACGGCCACGAGCCAGGCGGCGCGGCCCGACCAACCGAGCGCGAGCACGGCGAAGCTGACCGAGTAGAGCGCCACCCCCGTGTCGGGGAACCAGCCACCGAGGAGGGGAGCGACCAGGAACAGGCCAAGGGCGACGATCGACACCATCCGCGGATGGCTGCGCCACCACATCAGCGCAAGTCCGCCCGCCAGGACCACCAGGGTGAACAGGTTGCCGCGCAGCGTCGTCGGCCAGCCGTGCAGCGCGGTCGGCAGCGCCACGAGGAGGAGGACCCCCAGGGCGATGCCGCTCCGCTCCACGCGAGCCATGACGTTCGCTGCTATCCCAGAACGGGGAGCGAAGCGACGGCCTGGGCGTGACCCCGGCTCACCTTGACCTCCAGCCAGCCGCCCAGGAACGTCGCGCGCTCCTTGGCCCGAGCCACGGCGGCCTGGATGTCGGCGGACCTGTCGACCGGTCCGTTCACGCGGATCTCGAGCGCGTCGTCGTCGAAGCGCACGCCCACCTCGATGCGGGATGCCGGTTGGTCCGCCAGGACGTTCACCAGGTGCTCCACGATGCGATACGCCGAGAGCTCGACCGTCGCGGGCAGCGAGCGAGGGTCGCCGGCCACGGTCACTCGCGCGTCCGCTTCGGTGTGCCTGGCCAACAACGCGTCGAGGTGCGCGACGGTCGGAGTCGGGGCCAGTACGACGTCGCCACCTCGCAGGAGGCCCACGATCTCGCGCATGCCGTCCAGGGTCGCGCGGCTGTCGCTCTCGATCGACGCGAAGAGTGCCTTCGCGCTGTCCGGGTCGAGGCCCTGGCCCAGCTCGGCAGCCGTGGTGAGCTGCCCGAGCCGCTCCTGGAGGAGCCCGTCGAGCTGGTGTGAAAGTCGTGCTCGGTCACTTGCGACCTCCAGTGCGACTCGCTCGTCGCGCAGGTGCTGGAGCTGGACGGTGCGAGCAGCAAGCTCCGTGGTCATGGCCGTGCGGTGCCGGACCGCGCGGCCGATCCCGAAGACGATCAGCACGATCGGGCACGCGAGCACGAACGCCTCGAAGCCGGTGGTCGAGTCGACCACGAGCACCGCCGCCGTGAGAAGCGTGGTGAGGGCCAGCATGACCCACGCTCGCCTGCGCTGCAGGGCGACGGCGCCGAGGTAGGCCAGCAGGAAAGCGAGCGGCAGCCCCGCGCCACACCTGGTCACCCAGCCGAACAGCAGGTCGTGGAGCACCATCACGGCCAGCGCGATCCCGGTAACGGCGATCACGCTCCGCCTCCACCACAGCACCGGGACCGTCGCGACCGCGAAGACCGGGACCATGGCCCACGAGTGGGACGTCATCTGGTGGACCATGGTGCCGTCGGCGACGGCTGACGCAACCTGGGTGTCCTGGATCAGGACGTCCAGGAGCATCAGCCAGGTGCCCAGCGCGGTGAGGGCTCCCGCGAGGACCCAGTCGACGGGACGAACGCCCCGCAGGACCCTGCCGAAACCCTCACTCATCGCGCGACCCCCTCAGGCGTGGACGTGCTCGACGCCCAGCGTAGGCTCGGCGGCCTTCTCCGCACGAGACTGCGCGAGGAGCCCGACGCCGTAGAAGACGGCAGCGATCGGCAGGGAGAGCACCAGAGCCCCCAGGCCTCCGGTCGAGGAGTCCTTGACCAGGGTGACGACCTGGAGGGCGAGGATCCCGACCAGACCGAGGACCTGGTTCTGCCTGCTCCCGGCGAAGCGCGCTACGGCGTACGCCATCGCGACCGACAGCGGCAGGGCGAAGCCGCATCGGGTGACCCATCCGAACGCCGGGACGCTGGCTGCGATGACCAGGAACGAGACACCGATGACGGCCAGGATGCCGCGTCGTCGCCAGAGGATCGGCAGGGCTGCGAGGATGAAGACCGGGACCATGAGCGCCGAGTGCGAGTCGAGCGAGTGGGCGAGGTCGGCGGCGGCCCCCGCGTTGACGTTCTCGAGCCCGACCAGGGTGGCGAGGGCGACCATCACCGCCGTCAGCACGTAGTCGAGAGGCCGGATGCCCTTCACGATGTCCATCTGTGTCTCCTTGTCCGATCCGGCGTCTGGCTGACCCCGTTGGCACCACGCTCCCAACCCGACCGCGTCGTCGGCGTCGGCATCGAGGACGATCCTGACGGCGCGCGTCATCCTCGAGGATGACCCACCACGGGCCCCCGGTCGGGACAATGAGCGGGTGATCAGGGTCCTCATCGCCGACGACCAGGAGCTCGTGCGCACCGGTTTCCGGGTGATCCTGGAGACCGAGGGTGACATCGAGGTCGTCGGCGAGGCCGAGACCGGCCAGCAGGCGGTCCGTCAGGCGGCCCTTCTCACGCCTCAGGTCGTCCTCATGGACATCCGGATGCCGGAGCTCGACGGCCTGGCCGCCACCGAGCAGATCCTGCGGCAGCGGGACCCGCCGACGGTCGTCGTACTGACGACCTTCGACCACAACGAGTACGTCTACCGTGCGCTGCGCGCCGGCGCGGCAGGCTTCCTTCTCAAGGACGCGCCGTCGTCGCGGCTGGTCGCGGCGGTGCGCGCCGCGGCGACCGGCGACTCGCTCATCGAGCCGTCGATCACCAAGCGGCTGGTGGAGCGGTTCGCCGAGCCGATGCCCACCCCGGGGATTCCGGCACGGCTCGCGCAGCTCACCGAGCGCGAGCTCGTCGTGCTGCGCCTGATCACCCGCGGTCTGTCCAACGCGGAGATCGCCGCGGAGATGGTGGTCGCCGAGACGACCGTGAAGACGCACGTGGCGCGCATCCTCAGCAAGCTGGCTCTGCGCGACCGGGTCCAGGCCGTCGTGCTCGCCTACGAGACCGGCTTCGTCGCCCGCGGCGGTTCTTGAGCGACGCCTCGATCATCTGGTCGCTGGCCTCGTAGCTGGTGCCGCGGCCGAGCAGCGGCACCGGCCACCTGGTTCGCACAGCACGTCGACCACCACCGCCACCGCGCCCGCCGACGATGTCGGTGGCCGCCGTGGGTCCGGAGCACTGTGCCATGCTGGTGACATGCTCTCGACGCGGAACAGCACGCGCCGAGAGATGACGAACGAACCCGTCGGAGGCCGTGTCCGTGGCGAGGTGTCCGGGAAGGGCCCGGTGGACCGGACGGGATGAGGATTGCGACGAGTGGCCAACGTGCCGCCGCGTTCGGGTTCTGTTTCGACCAGCTCGTGCGAGGGGGCCTGCGCGGAGTGTGGGTGCGAGGGTCGGTCCCGGCCGGTGGAGCCGTGTGGGCGGCCAACCACCACAGCTGGTGGGACGGGTTCGTCGCCAACGCCGTCCTGCGTCAGGCAGGGCAGCATCCGTCCCTGGTGATGGATGCGGACAGTCTCCGCCAGTTCTCGTTCCTGAGAGATCTCGGCGCCCTTCCCGCCGACCAGCCCCGGGCTGCGCTGGCGGCGCTGCGCGCAGGGCGCACCGTGATCATCTTCCCCGAAGCCGCCCTTCGTACGCCTGGTCGCCTGGGACCGCTGGCGCCCGGCGCCGCGTGGCTGGCGCGAGGAAGTGGCGCGCCACTGGTGGTCGCCGCCACCCGCATCGTCATGCGGGGCCAGCAGAAGCCGGAGGCCTATGTCGACGTCAGGATCAGCGACGACGGAGAGCTGTCGGAGCAGCTGGCCCGGAGCCTACGAGACCTGGACGACCGGCTCGCCGACAGTGACCCACGAGAGCCGCTGCCCGGCTTCCGGCTGGCGGTGACGGGACTCAGCAGCTGGGACGAACGGATCGCCCGCGTCGCCACCTGGGTGCGACGGTGAGCCTAATGCGACGGGCCGTCGTCGCGTTCCTGGCCTTCAAGCTCCTCAACCTCGCGGTCAACCTGGTTGCGTTTCCCGTGCTGAGGAGCACGGCACCTGCACCGACCGGCCGGCCGGCGCGGCCCTCTCGCTCGGTCTCGCTGCTGGTGCCGATGCGCAACGAGACCCACCGGCTGGCGGACACCCTCCCGGGGATCCTCGCTCAGGGCGTCGATGAGCTGATCCTGCTGGACGACTGCTCGACCGATGCCACCCTGGAGATGGCGCGCGCGCTGTCCTCGGCTGGTGACGCGCTCATGGTCGCCGGGGTCCCCACACCGCCAGGTTGGACCGGCAAGACATGGGCCTGCAGCCAGCTCGCCACGCGCGCTCACGGCGACGTCCTGGTGTTCTGTGACGCGGACGTGCTTCTCGCCGCGGGTGCAATGGACGCGGTCGTGACGGAGATGGACCGGCAG
>JAICWH010000204.1 GCA_025934895.1 Nocardioidaceae bacterium
CTGGTCGACTACGTCGAGCACCTCAACAAGCGCAAGGACAAGGCGCACCCCACCGTCATCGAGTTCGAGGCCGAGCAGCCCGACAACGGGATGAGCCTCGAGATCGCGATGCAGTGGACGCTCAGCTACACGGAGTCGGTGCACACGTTCGCGAACACCATCAACACCCACGAGGGCGGCACCCACGAGGAGGGCTTCCGCTCCGCGCTCACCTCCCTGGTCAACAACTGGGGCGAGGAGTGGAACCTCATCAAGAAGCGCGAGGACCGGGTGTCCGGCGACGACGTGCGTGAGGGCCTCACCGCGATCATCTCCATCAAGCTCGGTGAGCCGCAGTTCGAGGGCCAGACGAAGACGAAGCTGGGCAACACCGAGGCGAAGGGCTTCGTGCAGAAGGTCGTCAACGACCAGCTGGGTGCCTGGCTCGAGCAGAACCCCGCCGAGGGCCGCGACATCGTCCGCAAGGCGCAGGCCGCGGCCTACGCCCGGGTCGCCGCCCGCAAGGCGCGTGAGCTGGCCCGCAACCGCAAGGGTCTGCTCGGTGGCGGCGGCCTGCCCGGCAAGCTCGCGGACTGCCAGTCGACGAACCCCGAGGAGTGCGAGATCTTCGTCGTCGAGGGGGACTCGGCGGGCGGCTCGGCCAAGGGCGGCCGGGACCCGCGGATCCAGGCGATCCTGCCGATCCGCGGCAAGATCCTCAACGTCGAGAAGGCCCGCATCGACAAGGTGCTGGCGAACACCGAGGTCCAGGCGATCATCTCCGCGCTCGGCACCGGCATCCACGAAGAGTTCGACATCGAGAAGGTCCGCTACCACAAGATCGTGATGATGGCCGACGCCGACGTCGACGGTCACCACATCCGGACGCTGCTGCTCACCCTGCTGTTCCGGTTCATGCGGCCGCTGATCGAGCACGGCTACGTCTACCTCGCGCAGCCGCCGCTCTACCGGCTCCGCTGGACCAAGCCCCACGACCACGAGTTCGTCTACTCCGACGCCGAGCGGGACGCCCTGCGGGACGCCGGCATCGCGGCGGGGAAGCGGTTGCCGAAGGAGAACGCGATCCAGCGTTACAAGGGGCTCGGGGAGATGAACGCCAACGAGCTGTGGGAGACGACCATGGACCCGGACAACCGGCTGCTGCTCCAGGTGACGCTCGAGGACGCGGCGCAGGCGGACGAGATGTTCACGGTGCTGATGGGGGAGAACGTCGAGCAGCGGCGGTCGTTCATCCAGCGCAACGCCAAGGACGTCCGGTTCCTTGACATCTGACCGGCTCACCGGCGCCGTATTGACGCGGCGTGGCATCAACGCCGCCCGACCCAACGACACCAAGGATGGCTCGTGACCGACAACACGATCGAGTTCGGGGAGCCGGGCAACAACGGCCGGATCGAGCCCATCGAGCTCCAGGTCGAGATGCAGCGGTCCTACATCGACTACGCGATGACCGTCATCGTCGGCCGGGCGCTGCCCGACGTACGGGACGGCCTGAAGCCGGTGCACCGGCGCGTGCTCTACGCGATGTACGACGGGGGCTACCGGCCGGACCGTGGGTTCTCGAAGTGCTCACGGGTGATCGGCGACGTGATGGGGCAGTACCACCCGCACGGCGACACCGCGATCTACGACACGTTGGTGCGGCTGGCGCAGCCGTGGGTGATGCGGGCGCCGCTGGTGGACGGTCAGGGCAACTTCGGGTCCCCGGGGAACGACCCGGCAGCCGCGATGCGCTACACCGAGTGCCGGATGGCGCCGCTGGCCATCGAGATGGTCCGCGACATCGACGAGGACACCGTCGACTTCAACCCCAACTACGACGGGCGCTCACAGGAGCCGGCGATCCTGCCGGCACGGTTCCCGAACCTGCTGGTCAACGGGTCGGCCGGGATCGCGGTGGGGATGGCCACCAACATCCCGCCGCACAACCTGCGCGAGATCAACGACGGCGTCCAGTGGGCGCTCGCGCATCCCGACGCCACCCGCGAGGAGCTGCTCGACGCGCTGCTCGAACGGGTCAAGGGCCCGGACTTCCCGATGGGGGCGCTGATCGTCGGCCAGCAGGGCATCGAGCAGATGTACCGCACGGGTCGCGGTTCGGTGACCATGCGGGCGGTCGTGGCGATCGACGAGGACGACAAGGGCCGCACGATCATCTCGATCACCGAGCTGCCCTACCAGGTCAACCCCGACAACCTCGCTGAGAAGATCGCGGACCTCGCGATCAGCGGGAAGGTCACCGGCATCGCCGACGTGCGCGACGACTCCTCGGGACGCACCGGCCAGCGCCTGGTCGTCGTCCTCAAGCGGGACGCGGTCGCGCGCGTCGTGCTCAACAACCTGTTCAAGCACACCGAGCTGCAGACGAACTTCTCCGCCAACATGCTCGCACTGGTCGACGGAGTCCCCCGCACGCTGACCCTGGACCAGTTCGTCTCGCACTGGGTGGCGCACCAGGTCGAGGTCATCCAGCGACGCACCCGGTTCCGGCTGCGCCGGGCCGAGGAGCAGGCGCACGTCTACCGCGGGCTGGTCAAGGCCCTCGACATGCTGGACGAGGTGATTGCGCTGATCCGACGCAGCCCGGACGCCGACGAGGCGCGCTCGGGGCTGATCGCGCTCCTCGAGATCGACGAGCTGCAGGCCAACGCGATCCTGGAGATGCAGCTTCGGCGGCTGGCGGCCCTCGAGCGGCAGCGGATCATGGACCGGCTCGCCGAGCTCGAGTCGACGATCGCCGACCTGAACGACATCCTGGCCAGCGAGGAGCGCCAGCGCACCATCATCTCCGACGAGCTGACGGTGATCGTCGACAAGTTCGGCGACGAGCGGCGGAGCACGATCATCCCCTCCGACGGTGACCTGTCGATGGAGGACCTGATCCCCGACGAGGACCTGGTCGTCACGATCACGCGTGGCGGCTACGCGAAGCGCACCCGCGCCGACCTCTACCGCACCCAGCGACGCGGTGGGAAGGGGGTGCGTGGCGCGGCCCTGCGTGGCGATGACGTCGTCGAGCACTTCATGGCCACCAGCAACCACCACTGGCTGCTGTTCTTCACTACCGCCGGGCGGGTCTACCGGACCAAGGCCTACAACCTCCCCGAGGCCAACCGGGACGCCAAGGGCGGCCATGTTGCCGGGCTTCTGTCGTTCCAGCCGGACGAGAGCATCGCGCAGGTGCTGGCGATCCGCGACTACGACCAGCAGCCGTTCCTGGTGCTCGCCACCCGCAACGGGCTGGTGAAGAAGACCCGTCTCGGTGACTACAACAGCCCCCGGCAGGCCGGTGTCATCGCGATCAACTTCCGTGAGGACGACGACGAGCTGATCGGCGCCGAGCTCGCGAACTCCGAGGACGACATCCTGCTGGTCTCCCGCAAGGGCCAGGCGATCCGGTTCCGGGCCGACGACTCCCAGCTGCGGCCGATGGGGCGGGCGACCTCGGGCGTGACCGGAATGAAGTTCCGCGACGGAGACCAGCTGCTGTCCATGTCGGTGATCAAAGCCGAGCAGATCGCGGCCGAGGAGGCCGCCGAGGCCTCGCAGCCTGCGCACCCCGACTCTGCCGACGGGTCGCGTTCGGCGGATCCGGAGCCGAGCAGCGGGCTGCCGGGGATCAAGGAACAGTACGTCTTCACGATCACCGACGGCGGCTTCGCCAAGCGCACCCGGATCTCTGACTACCGCCTCCAGTCCCGCGGGGGCATCGGGATCAAGGCCATGAAGCAGGACGACGACCGCGGCAACCTGGTCGGCGCCTTCATCGTGGTCGAGGGCGACGAGGTGCTGGCCGTCAAGCAGTCTGGTCAGGTGACCCGCAGCGCGATCGACCAGAACCTCCGCCCGACCGGGCGGGACACCAAGGGGGTCCGCTTCGTCGGCGTCCGTGACGGCGACTACGTCGTGGTGGTGGCCCGCAGCGTCGAGCGAGCCCCCGAGATCGACGAGGCCGTAGAAGCCGCGGTCGAGCAGGACCGCGCCGCCAGGCTGGGCGTCGGCGACGGGGTCGGCGACGGGGTCGGCGACGGGGCTTACGACACCGCCGAGGTGGACCACCAGGAGACAGGTGTCACAATCGACGATGACGACGCGCCGGGGGACGACACCTCCACAGGCGCCGGCTACCCGACGGACGAAGACGACGAGGAGTCCTGATGGCCGACCGACGTGCGGATGACACGCCGCTGGCACCGCATCGACCCCTCGCGAAGGGGCCGCGCCAGGACGGTCGCGAGCGCACTGTGTCAACCGGGAGTCCGACGTCTGTGCAGACCCCGGCGGGCACAGGAGGTCGTGATGCTCGGGCAAGCACCCCGGCCGGCGCCGGAACCTCAGCGCCTACGCCGCCCGGCGCGACGAGTGTCGCGCCGACGCCGCCGCGATCTTCTGCGGCACAGCAGCGCCCGAGGGGCACCCGACGGGCCCGCCTCCGGCTGGTGCACCTCGACCCGTGGTCGGTGATGAAGACGGCGTTCCTGCTCTCCATCGCGTTCGGCATCGTCGCGGTGGTCGCGGTCGCCGTCGTCTGGTCGGTCCTCGGTGCGGCGGGCGTCTGGGACTCGATCAACAAGACCGTCTCCGACGTCCTGGGCGGCGACTCGGCGCAGAATTTCGACGTCAGGAACTACGTCGGCACCAGCAGGGTGCTCGGCTTCACGATGTTCGTCGCCGTGATCGACGTGGTGCTGGTCACCGCCATCTCGACGCTGGGTGCATTCCTCTACAACCTGGCCGCCGCGTTGCTCGGCGGCGTCGAGGTCACCCTCGCCGAGGACGAGCACTGAAGCTCGTCCCAACCGGTTCCTGCCGGTTTGGGCGGACGGAGCCGATGCGGTAATCTCTCCCGTCGGCCCGGCCCCGCAGCCGCGCCTTCGTACGTCGCCAGATCCCGGGCCTATAGCTCAGACGGTTAGAGCGCTTCCCTGATAAGGAAGAGGTCAGAGGTTCAAGTCCTCTTAGGCCCACCC
>JAICWH010000128.1 GCA_025934895.1 Nocardioidaceae bacterium
ACGCGCTGAGCCCGGGGGTCGGCGGGCGCCCGTTTACCAGGGGATGCAGGACGTTTGGCGCTCCCCATGGGTCATGCCCCATGGGAGGTGACAGTTGTCCATGGGGAGTGGCGATGCCTGTCCATGGGGAGTGGCGATGCCCGTCCGTGGAGAGTCGGCATGCGTGTCCTGGAGGGCATGCGGGTTCACGGGCCGCGTGGCCAACCGCGGGACGGTGTGACCCGGTGCGACCTCGCCGGACGCCGTACGGCGTGCAGAGGCGGGTTCTGGGAGCCCGCAGCGGCCGACGTACTCCCCATGGTGAACTGGCGCTCCCCATGGGGCATGACCCATGGGGAGCGCCAAACGCCCTGCATCCCCTGGTAAACGGCGCCCCAGGGCCGCCCAGCCGCCGGGCGCGAGGCGGCTCAGCTGCGGCGGCGACCCAGGAGGTAGCCGAGCACCAGGAACACGAGGGCGAGGCCGACCTGCCGGCCGTAGGTCCTGGCCAGGATCGGCAGCACCGTCGCCCCCAGGTCCAGGGCGTCGTCGTTGGCGGCCGCCCGAGGCGTCCCGGTCCCGGCAGCAGGCGTCGGCGGGGCGGCGGCACCCATCTGCGGCACGGAGCCGGTGGGGGCGGCAGTCTCCCCGGGGCTGTCACCGTCGACGGACAGGACCCCGGCCGTGGCCGGGGGCGTCACGGGCAGCTCGCCCGGCACCTCGCCCGAGCCGGTGACCGGCGGCTGGCCGGCACTCGCGCCCGAGGCGGCGCCCGGACCAGCGTCCGGGGCAGCCCCCGGGACGTCAGGACCGGTCGACGACCCGGACGACCCCACCTTGTCCTGCAGGCACGTGACGAACTGCTGCAGCAGCTTGTTGGAGATGTCCTCGATCACGCCCCGGCCGAACTGCGCCGGCTTCCCGGTGATCGCGAGGTCGGTGTCCACGTCCACCCGGGTGACCCCCGGCGAGTCCTCGGCGAACTGCGCGGTCACCACGGCACCGGCCGTGCCGTTGCCACGCTTGTCCTTGCCCTTGGCGTCGATCACGAACTTCCGGGCCGACTCGTCCTTCTCCAGGAAGGTGCCGGAGCCCGAGTAGACCATCGCGATAGGACCCAGCTTGACCTTGCAGGTGCCCTTGAAGTCGTCGCCCTCGACCGAGGTGACGACCGCCCCGGGGAAGCACCCGGCGACCGACTCGATGTCCTCGAAGGTCTGCCAGGTGTCGGTGAGAGACGCGGGAACGGTGAAGGAGTGGTGCAGGTCCACCGGCTCTCACGCCCCCGCAGCCGCGAGCACGGCCCGTCGGGTGAGCACGGTGACGAGGTGCCTGCGGTAGTCGGCGTCGCCGTTGAGGTCCGAGGGCGGGTTGGTGCCCTCCGCCGCCGAGGCCGCGGCCTGCCGCACGGCCGCGTCGGTGGGTGGCTGCCCGATCAGCGCCTGCTCGACGGAGCGCGCGCGAAGCGGCGTGGAGCCCATGTTGGTGAGCCCGACCCTCGCCTCGCTGATCGTCGCCCCAGCGTCTGTATGGGCGACCTTGACCGCCGCGGCGACCGCGACGATCGGCCACTGGTGCGCCACCCGCACGAACTTCTCGTAGTGGGCGCCCCAGCCCGCCCGCTTGGGGATCCGCACCTCCGTGAGGATCTCGCCCTCCTCGATGGCCGTGGCGAACAGGTCGACGAAGAAGTCCACCGCCTCCACCGTGCGCTCGCCGCCGGGGCCCGCGATGACGAACTGGGCGTCGAGCGCCAGGCACGGAGCACCGAGGTCGCCCGCCGGGTCCGCGTGCGCCAGCGCGCCGCCGAAGGTGCCGCGGTGCCGCACCTGCGGGTCGGCGAGCTGCTCGACGGCCTTGGTGATGACGAACGCGTTCTCCTTCACCAGCGGATCGTTGAGTACGTCGATGTGCCGGGTCATCGCGCCGATGACGATCGCGTCGCCGTCGTCGCGGACCCCGCGCAGCGCCTCGATCTTCCCGAGGTCGATGACCAGCTCGGGTGCGTTGAGCCGCATCCGCAGGACCGGGAGCAGGCTCTGCCCACCGGCGATGATCTTCGCGTCGTCACCGTGCTCGGCGAGCGCCGCGAGCGCGTCCTCGAGCGTGCTGGGGGCGAGGTAGTCGAACTGGGCGGGGATCACAGCGAGCCTTCCTGTCCTGTGGTGTTGTCAGGGCCGTCGGAGCCGGCGGTTCGGTCGGCGGTGTCCGCCTCGTCGAAGTGCGGCGCGGCGGCACCCTCGGTGGCGGCATCACCGGACCCGTCGTGGGAGTGGATCGCCTTCCACACCCGCTCGGGGGTGCACGGCATCCGCACGTCGTCGACCCCGAACGGCCGCAGCGCGTCGACGACGGCGTTGACAACCGCCGGCGTCGACGCGATCGTGCCGGCCTCGCCCACGCCCTTGGCGCCGAGCGTGTTCGTCGTCGACGGCGAGAACGTGTTGCCGGTCTCGAAGCTGATCGTGTCGGCGGCCGTGGGCACGAGGTAGTCCACGAACGACGCGCTGACCAGGGTGCCGGCGTCGTCATGCACCGCCTCCTCCCACAGCGCCTGCGCGATGCCCTGGACCAGGCCGCCGTGCACCTGCCCCTCGACGATGAGCGGATTGATGATGGTGCCGATGTCGTCGACGCAGACGTACTTGCGCATCGTCAGCCCGCCCGTCTCCGTGTCGATCTCCATCGCGCACAGGTGGGTGCCGTGCGGGAAGGAGAAGTCGACCGGGTCGTAGGTGGCGTCGGAGTCCAGGGTCGGCTCGATGCCGTCCGGAAGGTTGTGCGCAGCGAAGGTCGCCAGCGCGACCTCGGCCATCGCCAGGCCCTTGTCGGTGCCTCGCACGCCGAACCTGCCGGCCTTGAACTCGAGGTCGTCCACCGAGGCCTCGAGGAGGTGAGCCGCGATCGGCCGGGCCTTCTCGATCACCTTGTCGGCGGCCTTCACGAGCGCCTCGCCGCCCACGACGAGCGACCGGGAGCCGTAGGTGTCCATGCCCTTGGACGCGATCTGGGTGTCGCCGTGCAGCACCTCGACGTCCTCGAACGCGACCCCGAGCCGGTCCGCGACGATCTGGGACCACGCGGTCTCGTGCCCCTGACCGTGGGGCGTGGTCCCGGTGACCACCTCCACCTTCCCGGTCGCCAGCATCCGCACCGACGCGCTCTCCCAGCCGCCGGCCCCGTAGTCCAGGCTGCCGAGCACCCGGGACGGGGCCAGGCCGCACATCTCGGTGAACGTCGACACTCCGATCCCCAGCTGCACCGGGTCCTTTGCCTCGCGCCGCCGCTTCTGCTCGGCCCGCAGCTCGTCGTAGCCGAACATCTCCTTGGCCTTGGCGGTCGCTGCCTCGTAGTCCCCGGAGTCGTAGGTCATCCCGGTGACGGTCTTGAACGGGAACTCATCGTTCCTGATCCAGTTCTTCTCCCGCAGCTCGAGGGGATCCATGCCCAGGGTGTTCGCGAGCTCGTCCATGATCCGCTCGATGCCGAAGGTGGCCTCGGGACGGCCGGCGCCGCGGTAGGCGTCGGTCCAGGTCTTGTTCGTGAGCACCGTCTGGCAGTTGAACTGGTAGGCCGGGAACTTGTAGATCGCGTTGAAGATGAATGCACCCAGCACCGGCACACCGCCGCCCATGATCGCCACGTAGGCACCGAGGTCGGCGAGCAGGTCCACCTTGAGGCCGGTGACGGTGCCGTCCTTCGTCGCCGCCACCGTGATCTTCTGCCATTGGTCGCGACCGTGGTGCGCCGCCATCAGCGACTCCGACCGCGTCTCGGTGTACTTCACCGGCTTGCCGATCCGGCGGGCCGCCATGATGGTGATGAACTCCTCCGGCGTGCACTGCAGCTTGCCGCCGAACCCGCCTCCCACGTCGGGCGCGATCACCCGGATCTTGGCCTCGTTGATGCCGAGAACCGCGGCGAACAGGAACCGCAGGATGTGCGGGATCTGGGTCGCCGACCACACCGTCATCTGCTCACCCGTGGGGTCGACCACCACCGACCGGGGTTCCATGAAGGCGGGGATCAGCCGCTGCTGGCGGAATTCGCGGGTCACGACCACGCCGTCCCGCTGCGCCTCGGCGATGGCGTCGTCGACCGCTCCACCTGTCCCGGCACCCGCCGAGTCGAACTGCCAGAAGGCGGACTTGTTCGTGCCCAGGGCAGGGTGCGCGAGGACCCCGTTGGCAGAGTCCGCGGCTGCCGCCTCTCTCAGGTCCAGGGCCGCGGGCAGCTCCTCGTAGTCCACGTCGACGAGCTCCGCGGCGTCGCGCGCCTCGGCGGCCGACCGGGCGATGACGACGGCCACGATCTCACCGGCGAAGGCCACCCGGTCGACCGCGATCGACGGGTGGTCGGGAGTGACCTGGTCAGGTGTGATCGGCCACGCGTTGGGCAGGCTGCCCTGCTCGTCCTTGACGTCCTCGCCGGTCAGCACCAGGACGACGTTGGGCATCGCCTTGGCCTCGGTGGTGTCGATGCCGGTGATCCTGGCGTGAGCGAACGGGCTGCGGACCATCGCGACGTGCAGCATCCCGGTGAGCTGGATGTTGTCGGTCCAGCGGGTGCGGCCGGTGATCAGCCGCTGGTCCTCCTTGCGGCGCCGGTCGTTGCCGACCTCCTTGCGTGCGGCGTCCGGGCGGTCCTCGGTCACGGTCATGAGGCGGTCTCCTCGAGGGTCGCGCTGGCGCTGGTCTGCTGGCCCGAGGCCGTCTGCACCGCGCGGACGATGTTGTGGTAGCCGGTGCACCGGCACAGGTTGCCCTCGAGACCGCTGCGGATCTCCTCCTCGGTGGGCGTCGGGTTCTCGTTCAGCAGGTCGATGGACTGCATGATCATCCCCGGGGTGCAGTAGCCGCACTGCAGGGCGTGGCACTCGTGGAACGCCGCCTGCATCGGGTGCAGCTCCCCGTCGTGCGCGAGGCCCTCGATGGTGGTGACCTCCGAGCCGTCCGCCTGTACGGCGAGCACGTTGCACGACTTCACGCTGCGGCCGTCCAGGTGCACGGTGCAGGCACCACAGTTGCTGGTGTCGCAGCCGACCACGGTCCCCGTCTTGCCGAGCCGTTCGCGGAGGAAGTGGACGAGAAGCATGCGGGGTTCGACGTCGTCGGCGTACGTGGCTCCGTCGACGGTCACACTGATCCGGGTCATGAAGGTTTGTCTCCTGGGGGCGTTCGGTGGGTGCAAGGTGTGGTTAGTGGTGATCGTCGCCGCTTTGTCTGCCAGAGACAAGGGTCACACCCGACCAACCTCTCAGACCCGCCCTAACGCCGCCGCCTCTAATGGTGGATCCGCCCCTGGACGGCCGTCAGCCGGTCCCCCG
The DNA here is from genome assembly GCA_025934895.1 of Nocardioidaceae bacterium. Taxonomy (GTDB): domain Bacteria; phylum Actinomycetota; class Actinomycetes; order Propionibacteriales; family Nocardioidaceae; genus Nocardioides_B. The sequence goes on from JAICWH010000128.1 coordinate 5,306, forward strand.
TCCCGCCCCACCGGAGCGCGATGATCTCGGCGGCGACGCTGACCGCCGTCTCCTCCGGTGTGCGCGCCCCGAGGTCCAGGCCGACGGGTGAGGACAGCCGGGCCAGCTCGTCGTCGGTCAGCCCCGCCTCCTTGAGCCGGGCCATCCGGTCCTCGTGCGTACGACGCGAGCCCATCGCCCCGACGTACGCGACTCCCCGCCCGGCGGCCTCCTTCAGCGCCACCTCGAGCAGCGGCACGTCGAACTTCGGGTCGTGGGTCAGCACGCAGAGCACGGTCCGCTGGTCGATGCGCCCCGCCTCGATCTCCTCGCGGAGGTACCGGTGCGGCCACTTGACGACCACCTCGTCGGCCGAAGGGAACCTCGTGGCCGTGGCGAACACCGGCCGGGCGTCGCAGACCGTGACCTGGTAGCCGAGGAAGTTGCCCATCCGGGCGACCGCGGCGGCGAAGTCGATCGCGCCGAACACGAGCATCCGGGGGGCCGGGGCGAACGACCACACGAACACCCGCATGCCCTCGCCTCGGCGCTCGCCGTCGGGACCGTAGGTGAGGGTCTGGTCGTGTCCGGAGGCCAGCAGCCCGAGCGCGTCGTCGGTGACGGCCGCGTCGGCGCGGCTCGAGCCGAGGGAGCCGGACGCCGCCTGGTCCGGGCGGACGACGAGCCGCCGACCCACCCACGAGGGGTCGGGATGCTCCACGACGGTGGCCACCGCCACCGGGCGACCGGCCTCGACGTCGTCGGCGACGGCGCCCAGCTCGGGGAACGTGTGCTGGTCGACCTTCTCGACGTACACGTCCAGGATCCCGCCGCAGGTCAGGCCGACCGCGAACGCGTCGTCGTCGCTGACGCCGTAGCGGTGCAGGGTCGGGTCACCGGAGGAGACGACGCGCTGCGCGAGGTCGTAGACCGCGCCCTCGACGCAGCCACCTGACACCGAGCCGACCGCCTCGCCGGCGGGGCCGACGAGCATCGACGCACCCGGTGGTCGGGGGGCCGAGCGGAACGTCGCGACGACCGTCCCGACACCGACGGTCCTGCCGTCGCGCCACCACCCCATCAGCTCGGACAGCACCTCACGCACGGGCGACCACCTCGATCAGGTCAGCGAAGGTGGCGAGCGAGTGACCCGCCACCAGGTCGTCAACAAAGGGCAGGGCTGCGACGATTCCCTGCTGCACCGGAAGGTACCCGTCCTTGCCCACGTGCGGGTTCACCCACACCACCCGCCGCGCGACCCGGTGCAGCCGCTGCATCTGCTCGCCGAGCAGCCCGGCGTCGCCGCGCTCCCAGCCGTCGCTGAACACCACCACGACCGACCCTCGGGCCAGACCCCGCTGGCCCCACCGGTCCATGAAGATCCGCAGCGTCTCACCGAGGCGGGTGCCGCCGGACCAGTCCGGGACCGTCTCCCCGGCCGCCACGATCGCCCGCTCGGGGTCGCGCATCCGCATCGCCGCCGTCACCCGGGTCAGCCGGGTCCCGACCGTGAACACCTCGACCCGCGCCGGAGCGCCCCTGGTGGCACCCGGGTGGCTGAACCGGTGCGCGAGGCGCAGCAGCGCGTCGGCGTACCCGCTCATCGACCCGGACACGTCGACCAGCAGCACCACCCGCCGGGGCCTGGTGGCGCGTCGTCTCCAGGCGACCTCGCCGGGCTCGCCCATCCGGCGCAGCATCTGGCGCAGGGTGCGTGCGGCGTCGACGTCGCCGCGCCGCCACGCGGTGCGTCGGTTGGCGGACCGCCGCGGTGACCGAGGATGCAGCGTGGCGAACATCGTGGTCAGCCGCGCCTTGTCCGAGGGAGCCAGGTCGGCGATGTCGCGGTGTCGCAGCACCTCGGCCGCGCTCGCCATCGCGTTCAGGGTGTCCTCGTCGACGTCGTCCCCGGCGGCGCCGCCCGCGCTGTCGTCGAGCGCCGCCTGTGCGACGGTCCGCTCGTCGCGGCTGGTGCGGGGCGTGACGTCCTGGTGGTCCAGGAACCAGGCGGTGAACACCTGGTCGTAGCGGTCCAGGTCGTCGGGCCCGGAGCACAGGGTGGCCCGCCCGGCCCAGTAGCTCGCCGGCTGGTTGTCGAGGCCGACCAGGGCCGTCGCCTCCAGATAGGCCCGGGTCCGGTCCTGGGTCACCGGCACGCCGGCCGCGCGCAGGGCCCGCGCGAACCCCACGAGGAGCTCGTCGGCGAGGTGCCCGGTGCCCGCGGCCGTCGTGCTCACCCGGCGAGCATCCGGTCCAACGCCTGACGGACCCGTTGAGCGTCCTCGCGGTACTTCACGACGGCGCCGAGCGTGCGTGCGGCGCTGTCCACGTCGAGGTCCCGGGAGCCCAGCGCCTCCAGGGCACGCGCCCAGTCCAGGGTCTCGGCGACGCCGGGCGGCTTGAGCAGACCCTCGGTCGAGCGGAGCCGCTGCACCAGGGTGACGACCTGCCGGGCGAGGGTCTCGGAGACCTCCGGCGCGCGGGTGCGGACGATCTCCACCTCGCGGTCCAGGCCCGGGTGCTCGACCCAGTGGTAGAGGCAGCGACGCTTCAGGGCGTCGTGCACCTCCCGGGTGCGGTTCGAGGTCAGCACCACGACCGGAGGGGTCGCCGCCGACACGGTGCCGAGCTCGGGGATCGTCACCTGGTAGGTCGAGAGCACCTCCAGCAGGAACGCCTCGAACTCGTCGTCGGCCCGGTCGATCTCGTCCACCAGCAGCACCGCGGGACTCTCCCGGAGCGCCCGCAGGACCGGCCGGGCCAGCAGGAAGCGCTCGTCGAACAGCGACTGCTCGGCGGCGTCCGCGTCCGTGACCGCGCTGCCACCCATCGCCCCCGCGGCCTCCAGAGCCCGCAGGTGCAGGATCTGCCGCGGGAAGTCCCAGTCGTAGAGGGCTTGGGCCGCGTCGATGCCCTCGTAGCACTGGAGCCGGATCAGGGGTACGTCGAGCGCCGCCGCGATCGCCTCCGCCAGAGCCGTCTTCCCGGTGCCCGGCTCGCCCTCCAGGAGCAGCGGCCGCTGCATCGTCAGGGCCAGGAAACCGATCGTCGCCAACGAGTCGTCGCACAGGTAGCCGGTCTCGCCGAGGCGCTTGGCCAGCTCGTCCGGCGACCCCGGCCGGGAGCGGACGGGACGCTCAGCAGTGGTGGGGTGCATACCGGCAAGCATCGCCCACGACGCAACCGGGCGTCAGCCACCTCCCGGGGCCACCACCGATGTCTTCGCGTCAGAGGTCCTCGGGGCGGTCCACGTCCCGCCCGGTCGCCAGGTCACCGCACTCGCAGGTCGTGACGTCGTGGCTGGCCAGGTAGCCCCGGGCGCCCCGGTCGCCGTGCGCGGTCGTCACCACCCCGGCCCAGTGCCCCCGGCCGATCAGGACCGGGTGGCCCGGCCGCCCGTCGTACGTCGCCCGCACCAGCGCCCGTGCGCCCGCGGGCTCGCCCGCCGCGACCACCCGCCGCAGCACCGCCGCGTCGACGTCAGGCAGGTCGACGAGCGACACCAGAGCGGCGTCCGCGTCGCTGCCGTCCAGCGCGCGCAGCCCGGCCCGCAGGGACGCCCCCATGCCCTCGTCCCAGTCCTCGGCCACCACCACCTCGACGTCCCCCGAGCCGGGCAGCAGCAGCCGAGCCTCGTCGACCCCGGCCCCGAGGACCACCATGACCCGCAGGCAGCCGCCCTCGCGCAGCCGCCCGACGGCGCGGACCAGGAACGGTTCACCGTCCGCGTTGCGCAGCAGGGCCTTGGGGCGGCCCATCCGGCGCCCCGCGCCCGCTGCCAGCAGCAGGCCGACGGTCCTCACTCGCCGCTCACCGGTCACTCATCCGGTCACTCATCTGGTCACTCATCTGGGTCACTCATCTGGGGACGAGGCCACCGCCTCCATGTCCTGCATCGCGCGCAGCACGTTGCCGGAGCCGATCCGCCGGAGCTCGTCCTCGGCGTAGCCGCGCCGGCGCAGCTCGTCGAAGAGCCGCGGATAGCCGGAGACGTCCTCGAGACCCCGCGGCACTGACACGGTCCCGTCGTAGTCGCCGCCGATCCCGAGATGGTCGAGGCCGGCGACCTCGCGCACGTGGTCCACGTGGTCGGCCACGTCGACGACCGTCGGCAGCGGGGGGCCGAGGTGCATCCGCTCCTCGAGCACCGGGTCGACGTCCTCGAACCTGCGCCGGTCACCACCCCGGTCGGCCACCACGTCGAGGGCCTCGACGTACCAGTCGGCCCAGCTCTGGCTGACGAACTGCGGCACGAACGTCACCATGCACACCCCGCCGTTGCCGGACAGGGCGCCGAGGACGTCGTCGGGCACGTTGCGCGGGTGGTCGCAGACGGCCCGGGCCGAGCTGTGGCTGAAGATCACGGGCGCCGTGGTCACCTCCAGGGCGTCGCGCATCACGTCCGCGGAGACGTGCGAGAGGTCGACGAACATGCCGATCCGGTTCATCTCGCGCACCACGTCCCGTCCGAAGTCGCTCAGCCCGTGCAGCGCCGGCTCGTCGGTGGCGGAGTCCGCCCAGGGCACGTTCTCGTTGTGGGTCAGGGTCATGTACCGGACCCCGAGGGCGCCCATCATCCGCAGCGTCCCGAGGGAGCAGTTCACCGAGTGGCCGCCCTCCATCCCCATCAGCGAGGCGATGCGGCCCGCCTCCATCGCGGCCTCGACCTGGTCCGCCGTGCGGCACAGCACCAGGTCGTCGGGGAACGCCCGGACCAGCCGGTGCACGAAGTCCACCTGTTCGAGGGTCGCGGTCACGGCAGCGTCACCCGCGAGCGAGCACGGGACGAACACCGACCAGAACTGTCCCGCCACGCCGCCCGCCCGCAGCCGCGGCAGGTCCGTGTGTACGACGGGCGCGCCACCGGCCAGGTCGACGGCGGACAGGTCGTAGTCGCAGTGCTCGCGCAGCGCCCAGGGCAGGTCGTTGTGCCCGTCCAGGACGGGAGTGGTCATGGCCGTGGGCTGACCGGGGTGGTGCTCCTGGTCAGCGGCACCCACAGCGTGAACCGGTCCGCACGATAGGTCGACCGGGACACCTCGACCGCGAGCTCGGCAGCGAACGCCCGCCGCGAGATCCGCAGCACCGGGTCGCCCAGGTGGATCCCGAGCAGCTCGGCCTCGTCGGCGCGGGCCATCGCGGCGGCCACCGAGTCCTCGCCCCACGTCGGCAGCAGGTCGCGGCGCTCGAGCTCGGCGTAGAGGCTCACGGGGAGGGGCTGGTCGAGGAACCTGGGC
>JAICWH010000092.1 GCA_025934895.1 Nocardioidaceae bacterium
CTCGACGATCTTCTCGATGTCCAGATAGGTCTCCGCCGGCGACGCCCCACCCAGACTGTGCGCCTCATCGGCCAGCCGCACGAACAACGCATCCCGATCCGGATCGGCATACACCGCGACGCTCCCGATACCCGCATCCTTACAGGCCCGGACCACCCGCACCGCGATCTCCCCCCGGTTCGCGACCAGCACCTTCCCACACTGTCTTGTCGGCTGCATCGTATTGAGAGTCATCCTTAGACTGGGTCACGTTTGCAGAGTCGGATATGGCTACGTCCGGGCGGCGACGACGGACTTTGCGAGCGGGCCACACACCGCGCTGGCCAAGCCGTGTTGTGTGCGGACCGGCGTGCCCTCAAGCGGCTTCGACAGGAGCGCCTGAGCCAGCCCCCGTGCGGCCGTGCTGAAACCGTCGTCGAGCAGCTCCTGGTGAATGGCCTTCAGCCTCGACGCTGTCCCGACCGATCCTGTATGCACGACTCGAGTGGCGAGAACCCCGATCACCTCAGATAGTGCAGACAGGTCGCCACTCGACCCGCCGAACAGCATGCACCAATTGCCGACGCCAGCACGCTCGGGGTCAGCTATGAGGCAACCCTCCGCCCGGGTAAGGCCGAAGCCAGCCAACCTCTCCGATGCCGCCTGACTGAACTGCGGCGACGTGGTCGATGTGTCGAGCAGATAGGAGCCTTCCGGCATGGTCTCGACCACCCCCCCGTGATCGAAAAGCATGTCATCGACGTTGCGGTCTCCGCGGACACTCATCAGAACCATGTCAGCGTCTTGCGCCACGTCGGCTGGAAGAGTCGCAGTCTTGAATCCCGCATCCCCCATCATGCCCATCCTCTCGCGGGCGCGGTCGGTGACGGTCACGTGGAAGCCTGCTCCGACGAGACGGTGCGTTATCCACATCCCGATGGAATCAAGCCCCACAACACCTATCCGGTTGATCGTCATTGCGCCCCTCTCACGGCTGGATGTCTACTAAGTGGCTGTTTCTCTACGAAGCAGATTCCTGAGTCGGCGACTTTGATACGTCACGGTCAGTTGGGTCGAGCTCCGCTGGAGCGAACCGGGCGCAGCCTGCCCGGAAACCTCGTGGCAGTCCATGAACTGGTGGTGGTGATTGGCCATCCTGCTACTCCGCCACCAACAGGGCTCTTCTTACCTGCGGTGGGGTGAGAGAGGGCGAGAGACACGCGGGCGTGAGTTGACCGACAGATGCGCCGAGCCTACGGGCGCGCGCTCTCACGATCCGACTCCTGCGCAGAAGCCTGGCCGGACTCCGCTTGATCAGCCTGCACAGGACACCAGTTCCCCGTTGACGCCAGTCACGTCATGACGTGGTCGCCCTCGGGGAAGTCCTCTTGTCAGGCGGTTCTTGAACTTCGACGGATCCCCTTCAAGACAACTGCCTGGACCGCATCGGTGACCTCGTGCGGTCGTTGAGGACCGCCTCCACCATTCGATCGCTGAAGGCGGCAATGGTCAGAGAGGGGTTCGGGCCGACCGGTCCTGGCATCACCGCCCCGTCACACACGAAGAGGTTGTCGAGGCCGAAGACCTCCCCTAGGTGATCGCAGACGGCCTCCTGGATCGTCGTACCCATGGGAGCCCCGCCGACCGGGTGCACCGTGACGCTGCGGTGGAGGGTCGTCCAGAAGCCGTCCTTGAGCTCGGCGCCGAGAACCTCGGCCAGAGCCTGCATCTGCTCGCGCACTCCGGCGTAGTAGGCCTTCGAGGAACGGCTGTTGGTGTCGATGGCCAGGAACTGCCGGCGGTTCAGCCGCATCACCCCGTCCGGGACGTCCCGACCCATCCCGAGCAGCGGCGTCGAGCTCGCGGCGGTCGCGCCGTCGCCGAGGACCTGGGCGAGGGCGCTGCTGAGCTCGCTCTTGGGGTTACGGGAGATCTGCGCCCAGGCCCGGCGGACACTGAAGCGGAGCAGCCGGAACGGCAGGCCGTACCTCGCCTCGACCAGCCAGTTCAGCACCATGGGGTAGCCGGCGTCCTGCACATAGAAGCCGCGCGTCGAGCCGCTGCGGGTCTCGACGGAGTCGGGCGTGCGCAGTGCGCTGGTGATGACCGGGCCGACCGAGGCGTGCAGGGGGCGCCTGGCTCCCTTGAGGACGGCCAGGTAGTCGCCGTTGCCCGAGAATCGGGTTCCCAGCGCCGAGGTGCTCAGGCCCGGCAGCTCGTCCCTGTTGCGCAGCAGTAGGTAGGTGCTGCCCAGGCTGCCGGCGGCCAGGAACAGCCGGCGGCAGCGGATGCGCCTCTCCTCGAGGGCCCGGGTCGGGTGCGGTCGACCGTCGCCGTGCTCCTCGTCGTGGACGACGTAGCTGACCAGATAGCCGTCGCCCGCTTTCGCGATCCGACGGACCTCCGTGCGTACGCGGATATCGGCGTTGTCGGTGTTCTTCGCGGCCGAGAGGTAGGTGTGGTCCAGCGTGTTCTTAGCACCGAAGTTGCACCCGAGGTCGCACTGGCCGCAGAGCGTGCAGGTCACGCGGTCCTTCTTGTGGTAGTTGGGGTAGCTCCCTTCTACGATCGGGAGGCCCACGCCGAAGTCCTTCCCGGGTTCAGGCCGGAACGTGACGGCGAGCTTGGGGAGCTCGAAGTCGCGCGCGCGGTCCAGTGCCCTGGCTGCGTCCCGCATCGCAGCCGTCTTGAGCACCGACTCGAACCCGGGCGCGCCCTCGGGGAACCGCTGGGCGTCGAGCATCTTCTCGACGGCGTCGTAGTGCGGCTCGAGGTCCTCGCGGCTGATCGGCCACGCCTCGTACCCGCCGCCGAACGGCTGGTACTTCACGAACCACTCGGGCGGTTTGCGAATCAGCACGTTGGCGTAGATGAGGGAGCCGCCTCCCAGACCCGCCGAGACCACGGCGTCCAGGCCCCGGAAGGACCACACGTCGAAGACCCCGTGCCGGCCCTCACTCGGGTCCCAGAAGGCGCTGGCCCCCTGCCAAGGGTCCCGCGCGAAGTCCCCCGGGCCGAACGCCCTGCCGCGTTCGAGGACGCAGACCTCACGGCCCGCCTCGGCCAGCCGGAACGCGGCCACGGAGCCACCGAAGCCGCTTCCCACCACGACGTTCTCGACGTATTCGACCTGCTCGGTCATGATGCACCCTCTCTGCTGCCGCCCGCGTGCGCGGGCACCCGCATCGTGTCGTCCGCCGTCCCGTCGAACCCTCCGGGTGCCGGCACCCCTGGCGCCTCACGCTGGACCGGGAGGACCGGCGGGGCCGCGACGGGGCGCGCCGCCGGCCCCTCCTCCGCGAGCCCCAGCCGGTCGTGCAGCCGACGCAGCCACGGTGGCGCCCACCAGCTCGCCTCGCCGGCCAGCTGCATCGCAGCCGGGACCAGGACCCCGCGTACGACGGTCGCGTCCATCACCACAGCCAGCGCGGCGCCGATCCCGAGCAGCTTGAGGAAGCTGATCTGCGAGGTGGCGAGCCCCAGGAAGACCACGGCGAGCAGCACGGCGGCTGCGCTCACCAACGGGCCGGTGCTGTCGAGCCCGCGGATGACCGCACGACGGTTGTCGCCGCTCATGTCGTGCTCCTCCTTGATCCGCGACAGGAGGAAGATCTCGTAGTCCATCGAGAGACCGAACGCGAGGCAGAACATCAGGATCGGCATGTTGGTGTCGAGCGTCCCGGTGGACGTGAAACCCAGGAGGCCGGACAGGTGCCCCTCCTGGAAGATCCAGACCAGTGCGCCGACGGTGGCCGACAGGCTCAGCACGTTGAGGACCAGCGCCTTCACCGGGATGAGGACGCCGCCCGTGAACAGGAACAGGATGACGAAGGTCACGAGTGCCATGGCGCCCAGCGCGAACGGCAGCCGGTCGCCGAGCGCAGCCTTGGTGTCGACGAGCTCCGCCGCCGCACCGCCCACCAGCGTCGGGAACGGGCTCGGGGTCGCCCGGACGTCCGCGACGAGCCGCTCACCGCGCACCGACGTGGGCTCGTTGCTCGGCACGACCGAGAGCCACGTGGCGTCGTCGGTGGCGAACCGTCGGGACAACGGCGTCGCCGGTGCGACCTGCCGGCCGTCGGCGTAGGAGCCGACGCTCGCGTCCACCCTCGCCACGCCCGGCAGCCGCGAGAGGGACGCGGCATAGCGACCGACACGGGCCCCCGGCACCTTGCCGGTGTGTGGGGCGACGACCGTCAGGGGCGACAGCTCACCGGGGGTGAAGCCGGCGTGCACCTCCTCGAAGACCTGCCGGCTCTGGGCGCTGGTCGGCTGGACGCGCGGGTCCGGGAGGCCGAACTGGACGCCCAGGAACGGGGAGCCGAGCGCCAGGAGCGCGGCGACCACCAGCCCGCCGGCGACGATGTGGTGGTCCATCGCCCGGGCTGCCTGCCGACCCCAGAAGCCCGTCCCGGGCGGGTACGACGCCCGCCCCCCGTCCTGCGCGGCGGGGTCCTGCGCGCGGCCGCGGTGCCGACCGCGGCGCTCGACGCGGCGCCCGAGGAGCATCACCAGCGGTGGCAGCACGAACAGGGCGGCGGCCAGGGCGATCAGCACGACCGCCAGGCCGGCGTACGCGAACGACTTGAGGAAGACCAGCGGGAAGATGAGCAGCACCAGCAGACAGGCCGCGACGGTGATCCCGCTGAACACGATCGTGCGGCCGGCCGTGCTGACCGCGCGGATGATGGCGTCGTGCGACTCGAGGCCGCGGTTGCGCTCCTCGCGGTACCTGCTGAGCAGGAAGAGGCTGTAGTCGATCGCCAGCCCCAGACCCAGGGCGGTCGTCAGGTTGATGGCGAACACCGAGACGTCGGTGACCATGGTGAGCAGGCGCAGTGACATCAGCGTGCCGACGATCGCGACCCCGCCAACGACGAGTGGCAGGGCCGCCGGGACGATCCCGCCGAAGACGAGCACCAGCAGCAGGAGCAGGACCGGCATCGAGTACATCTCCGCGCGGGTCAGGTCCTTCTCGAGCTGCTTCTGCACCTCCAGGGTCATCCCCAGGGTGCCGCCCGTCTGCACCCGCAGACCGCCGACGTCTCCGCCGTACTCGTTCTTCAGGCGCCGGGCGGACTCCAGCGCGGCGTCCTCGTCGCCGACGACCCGCGTGGTCACCAGTGCCTGCCGGTGGTCGTGGCTGACCAGGGCGGCCCCGTCCGGCCCCCAGGGCGAAACGACCTGCCCGATGGCCCCGTCCTCGGCGAGCCGGGCGACCAGGCGCCTGCCGGAGGCGGTGGCGCCCGGTGAGTCGACGCGGTCGCCACCGGGGGCGGTGACGAGCAGCACGAAGTTGGGGCTCCCGGTGTGGAACTCACGGGCGAGGACGTCCTGGGCGGCGGCGGAGGGCGAGGCCGGGTCGGTGAACCCACCGTTGGTGAGGCGGGTGATGACCCCCGACCCGAGCGCAGATGCCACGATGACGAACGCGGTCACGACCGCGAGGACGAGCCGTGGGCGGCGGGTCGTGAACAGAGCAAGTCGCCCGAGCATGGTGCCCCCCGGAAGGGCTGACCTGTGTGGAGCCCTGTCATCGATGGTAAACATCATGGTGCCACGGAGACGTGCAGGCTGGCCATGGCCGCCGGCAGATCACTTTGGCGGATCTCGACCTCGAGTGGCAGCGACGGGCCCCCGAGAACGGGCAGGAATGGCCGGCCGGCGGTCACGTGGCAGGTGGCCGGCCTGCCCAGCTCGACGTAGCGCTTGAAGGCCGTTGTGCACGAGGTGACGACCAGGTCCTGCGGTGAGACGCCCAGGGTCGGGGCCGCCACGGCTACCGCGGACTGGCGGAGCGCCTCGAGCAGCAGAGTGCCGGGCACATGGTCCTGCGGATGGTCGAAGAAGTGCGGGTGGGACGTGTCGACGACCAAGGAGAATCGCGATGCCGCTTCTGCGCCCGCCGCAGTGACCTTGCCCACGACGACGTTACGGGGGTTCGTGCGTCCGACCAGGGCTGGTGCGAGCACCTCCACCCTGTCCTGCTCCGGTCCATTCCCCTGTTCTGTACGGCTCACGCTCTTCAGGGACCTCGGCCTGATCTTCTCGTAGTCACTCATCGGCACCCCGATCATCGCGCCGCCGCCTCTGGCGGCGACGCGGCCGTTGATCCGGAGCGACGCCTCGGCGGACATCCGCGTGACGACCCCCTCCCTGCGCACGAGGTCGGTGAGGGTCAGGTCGGCGACCAGCTCAGCCGGCGCGGACCCGGACCGCATCGCGTCGAGGTCGAGCACCTCCAGGGTGGCGGAGCGGAGCACGAAGGCGAGATCGAGCGGGACGTCCAGGAAGCGGTGGGCGACCACGGTGCCGCCCTGCCGCACCGTCTCCACGAGCACCAGCAGGTCGATGAACCGGTCCGCGCCGTCGTTGAACAGCAGGTGGCTCCGCGGCGCCTGGGCCGCGACGAGGTAGTACCCGTCCCCCGCGTCGGCGGTGTCGGTGGGCAGGACCTCGCTGACCGACGCTCGGTGCGCGAGCTGCCGGGAGGACGCCGCGTCGAACGTCAACGTCCTCCGCAGCTGGGTCAGCTCGGTCATCTGGTGTCCGTCCGTTCCAGGTCACGCAGCCCCGGGTCGGGCACTGCGGCTGCGAGGAGACGCGTGGGTGAGGGCGCGAGGAGTGCCGCGTGCTCGAGCAGGTGCTCGGCGCTGCGGAGGCGGGTGCGGCAGACGAGGTACCCGTCGGGGCGCACCAGCAGCGCGGCCCCGTGCGGTGCACCGAGGGCGGCGGCGAGCTCCGGGCCGTTGGTCGCCGTCCGTACGGCGACCCGGCCGTCCTGCTCGACCCGTTTTGCCAAGGTTGCGAGGGCGGGGTCGTCGCCGGTCCTGGCCGGGTCGGCCAGGAGCAGCAGGGTCAGCTGGTCCGGGGCCAGGAGGCCATGCACCGTTCCCGTCGTCCCCGGCCCGTCGAGGGGCACGTCGGGGACGTGGTCGCCGGGCTGCGGGGTCGGCCCCCGGTCGCGCCGGTGCGCGAGCGGGCTGGTCCGATAGCTGTCGAAGTACCCGGCGAGGGACGTCCCGATCCGCCGGTCGAGGACTCCGGCCGCGCTCATCGTCCGGACGGCCAGGTCCCGGACCACGGCGCGCGGGCCCGACACGTCCAGGAAGGCGCGGGTCTGGCGGTGCGTGTCGGCGAGGACGCGCTCGGCGACCTGATGGCGCTCGACCTCGTAGCTGTCGAGGAGGTCCTCGCCGGCGGTACCGGCGGCCACCGCGGCCAGCTTCCAGCCGAGGTTCGTGGCGTCCTGGATGCCGGTGTTCATGCCCTGTCCCCCGAAGGGGCTGTGCACGTGGGCGGCGTCGCCGGCCAGCAGGCACCGGCCGAGCCGGAGTCGGTCGGCCATCCGCCGCTGGATCCGGAAGGCGCTGAGCCAGCGGGGGTCCCTCAGTGACAGCTCGGCGGGCCCGTGCTGGTGCATGAGCTCGTGGATGCGGTCGAGGGTCGGCTCCACCCGCCCCTCGGTCGGCGGGCCGTAGACCACCGCCCGGGTCAGCCCGCCGGGGAGAGGTACGGCGATGAACGCTCCCGACGTGCCCTGGAAGGTGTGCGAGCGGTCGCGAGCCACCTCACCGTCGAGCACGGCGTCGGCGAGCAGCAGCGTGGTCTCGTACCTCTCTCCCTCGAAGCCGATCCCGAGCATGTCGCGGGTGGGGCTGGTGCGGCCGTCGCAGCCGACCAGCCAGCCGACCCGGGCATGCTCGACCTCGCCCCCGTCCCTCCTGAGAGTGGCGGTGACGCCATCCGGCCCCTGCTCGACGCCCTCCAGCGCGGTGGTCGTCTCGACGCGGCCACCCCACCGGGCCAGGACCTCGTTGAGGGCGTCCTCGACTTCCCACTGCGGGATGACGAGCGCGAACGGGTAGCGGGTCGGCCCGATCCGGCCGTAGCCGACGCTCGCGATGCGACGGTTCCTCGTGTAGATATCGTTCGCGACCAGCTGCTGGCCCTTGGCTATCAGATGGTCGGCGATGCCGAAGGAGTCGAAGATCTCCAGGGTCCGCGGCATGATCCAGATCCCCTTGGACTCGCGCTCGCGGACGGCCACGCGCTCGATCGTGCGGACCGCGGTTCCCCGGCGGACCAGCTCGCAGGTGAGCGTCAAGCCGACCGGGCCGGAGCCGACGACGAGGACCGGTGCACCGCCGGTCACAGGACGCCCACTGCCGCGATGCGGTTCCCGAGCAGGGCCTCGAGCTCGGACCTGGTGCGGTCGTCGTCGACGTACGTGACGGCCTGCCAGCCGCGCGCCCGGGCACCGGCGGTGTTCTCCTCCAGGTCGTCGATGAGCAGGCACTCGTGCGGCGCGAGACCGAAGCGATGCTCGGCCAGCTCGAAGATCGCCGGGTCGGGCTTGCGCACCCCGACGTCGCAGGAGTTCACGACCGCGTCGAAGATCTCCTCGACCGGCAGCATGCCCCGCCAGTGCGGCTCCCACTCGCGGACGTTGTTGGTGAGCATGCCGATGCGGTAGCCGCGGCCCCGCAACTCGCGCAGGTAGTCGACCATGACGCCGTTGGTCGGACGGTCCTTGAACCACTCGTCGCTGAAGCGGCCGAGGTCGTGCCGGATCCCGTGCGTGCGCTCGACGTGGTCCGAGATCCGCCTTCCCCACTCGACCTCAGTCAGGAGGGCCAGGTCGAGGGGCGCCATCATCGGGACCCCGAGGTCGTCGGCGACCGCGATCATGCCTTCCAGCAGCGGTCCCATGTCCAGTCCCAGCCGGGTGCAGAACTCCACGAACGTCTGCTCGATCGGCGGGGTCAGCACGCCACCGAAGTCGGACCAGACGGCCTTGATCGGGGATGAGTTGTTGGGCACGAGGTCTCCTAGGTCACTGCGGGGGTTCGATGCGAGGGCTCTGGGTCGGGCGCCGGGTCGCGCGGCACGGTGCCGGCCAGGGCGGCCGTTGCTGCTCATGAGGTGTCGTCCGTGCCGGGTGATACATCGGGGGCCCCGGCAACCGCCACGGCGGCGAGGAAGCCCGCCGGGGCGTCCACGTCGTGGACGTGCCAGTCCCCCCCGGTGGGGCGGGCGGTCAGCCAGGCACGGGCGCCCGGCCCACCCGCGTGCCAGTCCAGGCCTCGACCGGCCGCCTTCCCGAGTGCCTCCCGCCTGGTCCACAGACGGAGAAACACGTCCTTGCGGTCGGCCCCCGCCGCCGTGACGCGGGCCGCGTCCTCGGGTGCGAGCAGGGTGCGTGCGAGTACGTCGACGTCCACGTCGCGGGCCAGGTGCTCGATATCGATCCCCACCTCGTTGCTCGCGTGCAGGCACACCGCCACCAGGCCGGAGCTGTGGCTCAGTGAGAACCGCAGTGGGGGCGGCGAGCCCGCGAGCCGGGGCTTCCCTGCTTCGCCGACCGTGAGGGCGACCTCGTGGGGCGATCCGCCGAGGTGCTCGACGAGGATCGCTCGCAGCAGGCCCCGGGCGACGAGCCGCTCGCGGGCCGCGTCCGGCCGACGAAGCCGGGCCGCCCGCCAGTGCTCCGCCGGGCTGCACCACCCGACCAGCCGATCCTGGAGCGTGACCGGCTGGTCGAGCGACGCGAACCTCACGTGGAACGGCTCGCCGGCGGGTCGCACGGGTCAGCGCTCCACCGGAGACAGGTCCGGGGTGCGCGCCGGCGGGTGCAACCGGTCCAGGGAGCGCCCCGTGGCCGGGTGCACGTAGCCCATCACGGCGCTGGCGACGCCTTCGATGCGGACCAGCACCGACCCGTCCGCGGTGGCGGCGACTGCCCGGTTCTCGGGTTCGACCCCGATGTTCGCCGAGCCCTCCGAGCGCGCCGGTGACGCAGAGTAGAGCTCCACGTCTGGGTGCGCGGCCGCCGTCTCGGCGTCGTTCCCCGAGCCGTAGAGGTCGATCCGGGCGATCGCCGTCGGCGCGTTGAGCGCCCGGTAGCCGTCTCCGACGTCGTCGAGCATGCCGACGCGCAGGAGGCCGTCGAGCAGCAGGGCCGGCAGCAGGAAGGAGCGGTACACGAGGTCGCCCGCCCGGCCGTTGGGTGCCGACCGGGCCCGCCGGCCCAGCCGGTGCAGCCGGGTGTCGGCGGTGACGACGAACGACTCCGTCAGTTGGACGGCCGGGTTGGGCACGTGGTACGGCTCGGGGACCGCCGGGCCGTCGTCCGCCGTCGGCCACGGCTCCCACCGGGGGCTCGGCAGGTGCGCGTCAGCCAGCAGGACCACGGCCTCGTACTGGGTTCGGTCGGCAGCCAGCAGCTGGCCGCCCGGCGCGACGACGTCGCCCGTCACGCGCACCGCGACACGGGCGTCGTGAGCACCTCGTTCCAGCACCGACGCACGGATCCGCCGCGTGACGGCGCGACCGGGCTGCACCCGCAGGAAGGCCCGCAGGATGAGGTCCCGGATGCCGACGACCATCAGGCCGGGGACCAGCGCGGACGCGGCCTCCGCGGCGAGCTCCGCCACGAACGTCCCCGGCAGCGTCGGGACGCCGTCGACGACGTGCTCGGCCAGGTACGGGTCGGTCCCAAGGCTGAACGTGCGCTCGAAGGTCACCGAGCCCTGGTCGCGGGAGAGCTCACGGCCGAGCATGAACGTGCCCCGGGCCGGCGCGTCACCCTTCAGGGCGCGGCCCGGAACGGCTGCGGAGACCTGCTCGGGTCGCAGCCCCAGCTCGTACAGCTCGTCGTCGCCCATGAGCACCATGAATCCGGCGTGGGCCGGCTCGGCGAGCTCGCGCATCAGGTGCCCGACGCCGCTGGCGGACGACATGGGCGTGAACCGGTAGCGCCGGCCCAGCAAGGAGAGCATCAGCGGGTCGGCCCCCAGCCCGGCGTCACGCCACAGGTTCCAGCCGATCGTGACCTCGTCGACCGGCTCAGACCGCGAGGTCGGCGCGGAGGCGGTGATCAGGAAGTCGTTGGCGGACGCGTAGTCGGTCTCCCCCGGCTGGCCGCGGAAGCCGACCAGCGAGCTGAAGTTGCACCACAGCACGGGACGTCGTCCGGCGAAGGCGCGCCGGAGGTTCCGGTAGGCCAGCACCTTGAGGTCGCGGACCGCCCGGAAGTCCGCCAGGCTCTTGCCGGGCATCCAGCCGGCCCGGTTGATGCCCGCGACGTTGAGCAGCAGGTCGACGCGCCCCTCTGCATCGAGGACGCGCTGCACGATCTCCTGCACCGCGGCTCCGTCCCGGACGTCGGCGACGAGGTAGGTGACCCTGCCGCTGTTGAGGGCACCGATCGCCGCGATGTTGTCCCGCGCCGCCTCGGCGTTCGCGAGCCGGTCGTACTCCCTGCTGGCCTCGGACACCGACAGCCCGGGACGGGACCGCACCGCCTCGCGGAGGTGGTCCGGCTTGGGGCCGACCGCCGCGCCGGGGGCCGCGAGGGGGTGGCTGCCGACGACGTAGATGGTCGGCGCGCCCTCACGGGCGATCTCCTTGAGGGCCTCGGCGCCGATGCCGCGGGACCCGCCGATGGACAGCACCACCGACGACGGGCCCAGCGGCGCCGGACCGGGCACCGGGTCGACCTGCCGGACGTCCATGGTGTGCCGCTGGCCGCCGTCGTACAGTGCGACGGGCAGCAGCCGGTCCGCCGTGCTCTCGGTCTCGACCTCCGCGACCGCGATGGCGGGGTCTCGGGTGCTGGTCAGCAGCGCGACCAGCAACGAGTCTGGCAGCTCGAAGCGGGCGGCCTTGACCAGGCCGGTGAAGAGGCCGGAGTACGGGTGCGGCACTCCGTCCCGGACCCCGCCGAGCAGGCCCAGGAGGACGGTACCCCGGTTGTAGTCCTGCACGCCGGCCTGTAGGGCCAGGAACAGAAGGTCGTGCAGGGCGAGGACCGCGTCCGGGGGGGTCGCCAGGTCGTCGGCCGGGGCGGTCGCCGCGAGGTCGCAGAGCAGCCGCAGGTGACGAGGCGGCCTCGGGAGCCGGCCCAGCGCCTCGGTGAGGCCCTGCGGGGTGACCTCGGCGAGATGCACCCGCGTGGGTCCCGGGTCGCGCAGGGGCGCGGTGCTGAACACGATCGGCGCATCCGGTCCCACTGCTCGGCCGACCAGCGCCCGGTCGACCAGCGCCGGGTCGTCGGTGACGACCAGCGTGTCCGGCGGGAGGAAGGGGCTGCGCTGCCGCACCGGCCGGGCGGGGTCAGGTCGCCAGGTGACTGTGTGCCGCCGGACGACGGGGTCGGCGTGCGGCTTGGTCACCTGCAGGGAGACGGTGGCGGCGACCGGGGAGGCCGGGTCCACGCAGGCGACCGTGCTCTCCGGGGTGTCGCCGAGCACGGCCTGGAGGATCCCGACCGCACCGTCCGCGCCGAGCCAGGTGGTGTCCCGGGCCGTCGGGCCGACAACCACGGCGCCCGGTCCGGACGGCACCTCGTCGCTCACCCGGTAGTCGCCGACGAACGCGAGCGGCGTCAGCCCACGCGCCGACGCCGTCGACTCGCGGACGAAGGCGAGCATGAACGCGCCCTCGGCGATGTGGGCGCCCGCGGGCAGCCGGTCACCGAGCAGCGAGGCCATCTCCGCCGTGCTGTTGCCGTTGATCCCGGCCACCAGGGCCACGTCGAGCGTCCCCGCCCTGAGGAACTGCATCGCCGTCTCCACCGCGGACAGGGTCGAGCCGAAGCCCGTGTCAACGGTCATGGTCAGCCCGTGCAGGTCGAAAGCGTTCGCGACCCGCGCCGGGATGACGTTGGGCATCATCCCAGGGAACGAGTTC
Organism: Nocardioidaceae bacterium; assembly: GCA_025934895.1. Lineage (GTDB taxonomy): Bacteria > Actinomycetota > Actinomycetes > Propionibacteriales > Nocardioidaceae > Nocardioides_B. Next base: position 12,673 of record JAICWH010000092.1, read on the forward strand.
TCGTTCGAGGGCGGGACGAGCGAGCGGACGTCCGCCGCCATCCGGTCGTACGCCGAGTCCAGGGCCGGCCGGATGGTGGCGTCGGCGTCGTCCAGCAGTCGGCGCAGCGGCTCGAGGTAGCAGCGCAGCGCGTAGAGGACCCCGTTACGGGTCGGGCCGAGGTGTCCGGCGAGCACTCCGGTCGTCTCCCGATGCTCGTCGACCAGGCTGCCGACCTGGTCCTCCAGCTGCCGCATGCACGCGAGCATCATCAGCTGGCAGCGGTCGAGCGTCTTCATGGTGCTCGGGGGGATGCGGGTCACCCGGAAGTCCGGCATCGGGTAGTGCGCGCCGAAGGACGCGTCGGGCGCCGGCGCCTTCCCGCTCAGCCACTGCGTCACGCCGTCCCCGTCGAGACCGGGCACGTGGGCCGACCAGGCGACCAGGGCGACCCGCTCACCGTCGTACGGCGGCAGCGCGGGAGCACGCCGTTGCCCGACGTACTCCTCGACGACGAGGTGGGCGTTTGTGCCGCCGAACCCGAACCCGGAGACCGAGGCGGTCCTCGGCCGGTTCGGGCGGGCTGGCCAAGGCACCGGGGTTCTCGGGATCTGCAGCGCGCTGCTGCCCTGCTGGAACGCGGGCGGCGCCTCGACGAACCGGTGCTGGCGCGGGATTGTTGAGTGCTCGAGCGCGAGCAGGGTCTCGATCAGCGAGACCACGCCGGCCGCCCAGCCGGTGTGCCCGATGAGCGACTTGTTGGACGTGACCTGGATCGGCCGGTCGGCGGGGAGGGTCTCGCGCAGGGTCGTGAACTCGGCCACGTCCCCGGCGGGCGTGCCGGTGGCATGGGCGACCACCCAGTCCAGGTCGTCGACGACGACGCCGGGGCCGGCGAGCGCACGTCGTACGGCGCGGCCCTGGCCGTCGGAGCTGGGTGCGTAGATGGCCTTGCCCTTGCCGTCGGACGACGAGCCGATCGAGCGCACCACGCCGAGCACCCGGTCGCCGTCCGCGCGGGCACGGCTCAGGCGCTTGAGCACCACGATGCCGGCGCCGTCGGAGAAGAGCACGCCGTCGGCGGACCTGTCGAGTGAGCGGACCGCGCCGCCGACCGAGAGGCCGTTCAGCTTGGAGAACAGCACCGCACCGCGCGGAGCCAGGGCGAACGCCCCGCCGCAGACCGCGAGGTCGCAGTCGCCCTGCCGGAGGCTGTTGACCCCCATGTCGATCGCGTACAGCGAGGACGAGCAGGCCGTGTCGACGACGAAGACCCGAGTGTCGTGGGGGAGCAGCCCGGCCATCGAGTTGCGGGTCACCTCGTGGGGGAGGGAGCCCGCAGGGTCCTGTCGCCCACGCCAGAGCCGCGACTCCAGGCCGTCCCGGAACCAGGCGAGTGCCTGCTCGGCGCCGTCGCCGTCGCCCAGGGCGTCGGCCATCCGCTGCGTGGTGCCGGCCAGGACCGTCGCCTCCTCGAGGTGCTGGCTGCCGTCGGCGGTGTAGCCGACCGCGTAGACGACCCGGTCAGAGTCGGCGCGGCGGACGGAGCGAAGCGCCTGGTGCAGCGAGTGTCGCAGCCACAGCGTCGTGTGCTCGACGCCGACGTCGCCCTGTCCGACCTCCTCGGCCAGGTCCGCGTCCGGGACGAAGCCGGTGACGAAGCCGGCCTTCGGCTGGTAGCCCTTGTCCTCCGCCGACCGGTCGTCGGAGGTGAACGAGGCGTCGCTCCACCGGTCGGCCGGCGCCTCTACGAAACGCTCGGCGCCCTGCTCCATCTGGGCCCAGTACTCCTCCGGGGTGTTGGCCCCGGGGACGACGAGACCCATGCCGACGACCACGACCGGGTCGTCCTCGTCCTCCTGGTCCTGCTCGGGGCCCGGGTCGTGCAGGGCCACCTCGGCTTCGACGACCGGCTCGGACGGCGTCTCGACGGCCGGCTCCGGCGAGGGTGCCGGCACCTCCGCGTCCTTGCGGTCCGGCATGAACGGCATGGGGACGCGAGGCGGCGACAGCATCGCGTTGGCGAGGCTCAGCCCGCCGTCGGCGAGAACCACCTGTCCGGTGAGCCAGCGCGAGAGGTCCGAGCTGAGGAAGGTGACGATGCCGACCAGGTCCTCGGGCGTCGCGATCCGACCCAGCGGCGTGACCGCGAGGGCCACCTCCTTGAGCTCCTTGGCCCGGGGGAAGAGCTCGGCCACGTCTCCTTGGATGAGGCTGCACGAGGCGGTGTTGACGCGGATGTTGTCGGAGGCGAACTCCGCCGCGAGGTGCCGGGTGAGGGCCTCGACCGCGGCCTTGGACGTGCCGACGACGAGGTAGTTGTCCGGCACCAGGCCGGCGCCGATCGACGACACGTTGATGATCGAGCCGCCGCCGTTGCGGCGCATCAGCCCGGCCGCCGCCTTCGCGCACCAGAAGGAGCCGAGCAGGTTCGTGTCGAGCGCCTTGGTGAAGTGCTCGGTCTCGATGTCGTCGATCGCCGTGAGGGAGCCGGAGGCGGCGTTGTTCACCAGGATGTCGAGCCGACCGTGCAGCCGGTCGACCTCAGCGAACAGGTGCTCGACCTGCTCCTTCTTGGCCACCGACGCGCGCACGACGTCGACCCGCGACCCCGTGGCCTGCTCGATCTCGAGCTTGGTCCTCTTGGCGGCGTCGTAGGAGTGGAAGCAGTTGAGCACGACGCTCGCCCCGCGCTCGCTCAGGGAGCGCGCGATGTGCCTGCCGACGCCCTTGCCGCCTCCGGTGACGAGGGCCACCTTTCCGGTGAGGTCCTTCATGCTGCGCTCCTGGCGGTGAGGGCCGGCGCGGTGCGGCCGGCGTCTGTCATGAGGGACCAGACCAGGTCGACGACCTTGCCCATGGTGTCGAACTGGGCGAGGGCGATGGCCTCGGACGGCTGGGGCAGCTCGTAGCGCTCGACGGTGCGGGCGAAGAGCTC
>JAICWH010000088.1 GCA_025934895.1 Nocardioidaceae bacterium
ACATCTACTGGACGGGGTCCAGCTCGCCGGAGTCCTCACGCTGGGCGACGAGCAGTACGTGGAGGGACGGATCAAGGGTTTTCGCAGCGTCTACGCGCCCACCTGGGGTCGCTATCTGTCGATCACCCACCCCGCACCGGGGAACCACGAGTACAAGTCCTCCGACGAGCTGAAGGGCTACTACGAGTACTTCGGCAAGCAGGCGGGAGGAAACCCGACTCACCCCTACTACAGCTTCGACATCGGCTCCTGGCACATCGTGGCCCTGGACGCGGCCTGCGGTCTGATCGGCGGCTGCGATGTCGGGTCTCCGGAGGAGAGGTGGCTCGCCGCCGACCTCGCCGCACACCCCGCGGCCTGCACGCTGGCCTACTGGCATGAGCCTCGCTTCAGCTCGGGCGGCCACGGCGACAACACATTCGTTTCCGCCTTCTGGCAAGACCTCTACGCAGCACACGCCGACGTCGTGCTCAACGGCCACGACCACGACTACGAGCGGTTCGGCCCACAGACGCCACAGGGGGTGGCCGACCCTGCAAACGGCATCCGAGAGTTCGTGGTGGGCACCGGCGGTAAGAGCCTCCGCCCGCTGCACCGGCCGAAGCCCAACAGCGAGGCACGTGCCGACTCGTTCGGAGTCCTGTTCCTCACCCTGGGCGCCGGCAGCTACAGCTGGCACTTCCGGTCGATACCGGGAGGATCCTTCAGCGACTCTGGAACCGGGACCTGCCACTGAGCCGCCCGCAGCAGGGACCTTGAGCGCCACAGGTCGGTGACGGTCACAACACACCGAATGGACTCTTCCGTGACATGGTAGGAAAGGCTCACCGGAGGGGTGAGGAGCGTCGTCGTCGCCTCCGCGCTCTTTGTGAGCCTTCCATGGTCGGGGTTCTGGCTTGGCCTCGGGACGCTCGTTTCGCCAGGAAACGGCCGCATCCACGGCAACCGTCGGTCATGTGTGATTCCACGAGGCTCCCGGGGTGGCAAGCCCGCGGCGAGGCGATGGACACCTCGACGCCGACAATGCGCACGGGGACACCGGTGAGGACGACAAAGGACGGAAGAGAGGCACCGAGGAAGGCGACGGGTCAGGCAGGAAGACGGCCGGGCCAGGACGGGCTCCGCCATGCTCACACGGTCGCGACCTCAGCATGAGCAACCATGAGAGAGGGTCGACTTGGAAGAAGAACTGCGGACGTCAAGGATTGACGAGACACAGCCGCTTCCTCACGATGACTAGCTTTCTCGCTGCGTTGATTCGTGCCTTGGTCACGACCTCAACCGAGCTGCCGGCGCAGTTCGCCGTGCCCAGGTCGGTGGCTGCTGGTGGGGCCTTGGGTGCTGCCTTTCCTGGCTGACCGGGCTTTCCGGCCCTCCCGGGCCTACCTGCCAGACCATGCCGTCCGCGCACGCCGTTCGCGCCATCGGCCCCATCGCTGCCGGCGATACCTGCCTGACCCCGGGCGCCGGTGAGCCCGTCCGGTCCCTGTTCGCCCTGCAGCTGGTCGTGCATCGCAGCGACTGCGCCGACCGCGCCGCCGGAGCCGAACACCAGCGCCACGATGCAGGTCACCACCCAGTTTCGCATATGACAAAAGGTACGGTGCCACCCAGCCGGCGTCCGAGGTTCGGCCAAGTGTCCTACTCCTGCAGTCAGGACTGCCCGGTGACAGATCAAGCTCAGTGTGAGTCCTTGAGCGGATAGGCAAATGTCGAAAATCGAGGTGCGCCATCTGCGAAAGTGGCCAGCATGCGTCTGTACGCGGTTGTCGCTCCGCCACTGCAGGAGGTCAACCGCCTCCTCGGACGGGTCGCGTCGCCTGAGGACCCCTGCCTCGACTGGGACTCGTCGACTTCGATCAACGTCGGCTTGGCCTTCTTCGGCAACATGGTGCTCTCCGATGTGGATCGGTTGGTGAAGCGGCTGGCAGTCGAGATCGCCCGAACGGCGCCCCTGACCTTGAGGTTCGCTGGTGGCACCGCCCTGGAAACCGAGGGAGATGACTCCGTCTGGGTGACCGTGGACGGAGACACGTCCGAGCTGCGAGCTCTTGCGATGTCGATCGCCGCGGTGGCCCGCACCGACGGTTTCGCGGTGGACCGCCGCTGGTACAAGCCGCATGCACGGATCGCTCGGATCAACGATGCCACGACCCTGACGTCGCTGCAGAGGACCCTGAGCCTGTTGGAGGCGTACGACGGCTCCTCCTGGAGTCCCACGACGGTTACGCTCATTGAGGTGAAGGCTGTCGGCGACCTTTCCGCGCCCGGTGGCACAGCCGTGTTCGGGTCGCTACCTCTTGGTGCGTGACCCGAGGTGTCGCTTCTGGGCGGCCGACTGTCCTTGATGTCGTCGTTCCGATGGTCGTGCATGTTAAAGAATTTGCCGTATGACGCATCATCGGCGATTGCCAAGTTATGGTCAAAACAGCGGATTCTTGTCGCCGGCTGATGAGGAAAGCCACCTCTGATCCAACGCGACACCATGCACGCAGGACGAGTGGGGGCTTGGCGCTTTGAGCCAGCGACGAGCGATGGAGATGATCCCGGCCGGCCTTCGGCGGCTCTTCGTGGTCGTCCTTGCGGGAAGGGTGCGCTCCTCCCGATATCGACGTGACGCCCATGGCGCCGCGGCTGTAGAATTTGCTCTGATCTTGGCACCATTCCTGCTCTTGCTCATCGGAATGATGCAGTACTCCTTGTGGTTCTTCGCCGCCCAATCCGGGTCGGCATCAGCTCGAGAGGCGGCGCGACGCTCCGCCGTCGGCGATCTGACCTGCTCCACCTTGGCGAGTACGTCTAGAGACAACGCCGGGCTGGTCACCAGCGGATTCTCCGTCAAGCGCAGCTATACGACCTTCGAGGGGAACCCACGTACATCTGGGTTCCAGGCCAATGACAACGTCAAGGTCGTCGTCTCATACCAGACGGTGAACCTTAACTTCCCCCTTATTCCGATACCGAACGGTGGCACCATCTCAGAGACTGCGATAGCGCGCGTTGAAAGTGTGACTGGCAGCACGGGCAACTGCTCATGAGTGTTCGACCGCGCGATGAGCGCGGAGCCATCGTCGTCGTCTTCGCGGTCTGCCTCGTTTTCGTCCTCATTCCCCTGACTGCCCTTGCCGTCGACGCGGGGAACGCCTTCCAACGACGGCGCGAGGTGCAGTCGCAGGCGGACCTCGCCGCACTTGCGGGTGGCGCGGGGCTGCCTAATCATTCCACGGCTCTCGACTACGTTGCTGGAAACCTTGGCCAGAACAAGAAGATCGGGCAGGTCTCCACGGCCGCCGTGTCCAGCACCACATCGCTCAATGATCCATTGTGCGCCCTCAGGGTCGATGGAAGAGCAACCGTGTGGTTCATCAATGCGAACCGAGTCAAGGTATGCGCACCGGGCGCGAAAGTCGACTTCGGATTTGCCGGGGCCATGGGACTGCCTGACAGCAAGACGGTCACGGCCGAGGCGACCGTGTCAGCTGGAACGCCAGGGGCTTCTGCAGAGATGCCGTTCTTCGGCGTGGCCAACGGCTGTGACTACGGGTCCCACTTGCTGAGCCAGCCTGCCAACGTGTCGTTCGACACTGTCACTCCCCCGAACCCGCTGGCGCTGCCTGTGACTGACGGCGCGAACCTCCAGCAGACGATGACTCTGACAGGCCTGCCGACCCCGACTTATGTCGCGCAGGACGCCGTCGGGCCGGCCGCCAAGATCACGATCTCGGGCAACAAGCTGGCGAGCGTCAGCCGCATAGCATTTCTGCGAGGCACCACGCTGACTCCCCAAGCGATTGAGATCGACAAGACAACGAGTCCCTACACCGCATCGAACGGCACGATAGACGGGATCAACGTGCCGCCCTCAGTAACGAGCCAGCCAGGAGTGTGGTGGATGAGGGTTTACAAGCCAGCCACCACCACCAGCGGCTCCACCGCTCAGGACAAGAAGGACGGCTGGTCAAAGGAGACCACCGGTGGTTCGGTCAACATGGTGCCGCTGCAGGTTGGCCTGGACGTCCTCAGCTGTGACGGCAAGTCGGACGGCAACTTCGGCACCCTGAAGCTGCCTCGTACTTCTGCGCCATCTGAATGGGTATCGCGAAATACGGCCCAGGGGCTGGAGAGTCCACTTTCCCTTCATGTCCTAGCAGGTGCCAGCGTCGCCTCACCCTATTGCTCAGCAGCCGCCCCGGGCGTTGTTGTGTCCACTGCCACGTCACTGCAGGCTGGGACGAACTGCGTCGACACGGACACGGGTTTGACCGCCAACGACGCGACCACCGGCCTCATCACAGGAGGTTCCGATTACAGCGGCCGGCTTGACAAGGACACGACCACGGGAGTCCTCCAAGACCTCGGCCGTAACGGCAACTGCGGAGTGAACAAGACATCATCGCGAACGAGTCCGTTTGGAAGCTACCTGATCAACAACGACGTGCTGAGCTGCTTCATGAAGACGGGCAGCGCACCGCTGTCCACCATCACGTCGTCGTCGTGCACAGGAGCGTGCGTCGGGGCACTGGACTCGTCCATCTTCAGATCGCCGCGCTTCTGCTACGCGCCGGTGCTCGGCACCAAGCCGACGTCGGGCGGCAGCAACATGTACGGCATCGTGGATGCTCGTCCTTGCTTCATCACCGGCGAGTCACCAACGTCGTCCTACGACGCTCAATCGACGCTTGACGCCACCAACGGCCTCAAGATCTCCAACAACAGGGTCTCATCCATTCGCGTCATCTTCTTCAACAGGGAAGCCTTACCTGCCTACGGGCCGAATGTCGGCGACTACATTGGGGTCGGCACACCCGCCGTTCAGCTGGTCAAGTGACCTTCACCGGTCGATCGAGTCGGCATCTCGGGTCGAGGCGTGAAACTGGTCGGCGTTCCCGCGCCAGGCAGCGGTCGGGGCATCCGCTGGCCGATCATCGTCGCCCTCGTATGTGAATCACCTGCGTGTTTGCCGGTGTCTGCACTGCCGGACGAACCCGCACGGCGCCTGGAACCCAACCGGCTCCAGCTCCGGCAGTAACACGGCGCGCATGTTCACAGCCAGCCGACACGAACACCCCGGGACCCGTGGAACCCGCGCAACCACGACGACACGAGCCGAGACCGTCACACCGTGCTGCAAGACTCAGCCACCAACACCGGACCAGACCCCGGCGCTGCGTGTTGTGACCACGGTGAGCGGCTCAACCAATAAGGTCAATCGGCCGCCTGAAGACGGCGCTGAGCCTACAGTTTGTAGTCATAAGGCACCTGACCTTGCCGCAGTATTCGGCAGTGACCACGGCGGGGGAGACTCTGCTCAGACGAGGTACCCACTGTCATGAAGCGCAAAGTCGTCCTACTCGTTGTGGCGGTCGTGATCGCAGCGGTAGGTGCCTCGCTGGTGCTCCTGTACGTGAACGGTCTGGCAGACAAGGCGCGGGCCAACGAGAACCTGGTGAGGGTGCTGACCGCCACCGAGAAGATCGACCCGGGGGAGAAGGCCGGCGCCGCACAGGCAGACGGGAAGTTCGAACTGACCCGGATGCCAAAGTCCAGCGTGCTGGAGGGTGCCGTGACGACGGTGGACAAGATGGCCGCCGAGGTGGCCCTGGGGACCATCTACCCTGGTGAGCAGATCCTTGCTGTCAAGTTCGGGAAGACCGCCGCATCAGCCCAGACCTTGGCGATCCCCAAAGGCCAGATCGCGGTCAGCGTGGAGCTGACGGACCCGGCCCGGGTGGCCGGATTCGTCACCCCGGGCTCACATGTCGTGATCTTCGTGTCCGCTGCCGAGGTCACCAACGGGACCACGACGACGGCCGCCTACACCCGGGTCCTGGTACCGGACGTCGAAGTCATCGGCGTCGGTCCCACAACGGTGCTGTCCGGCCCAACGGGGGCCTCGTCTGACAAGTCGGCCGACCAGGTCCCGAAAACCATCCTGACCGTCGCTCTCGACCAGAAGGACTCAGACCGAGTCCTGTTTGCGGCAAGCACCAAAAGTCTGGCCTTCGGCCTGCTTGGTGAGGGCACGAAGATAACAGCCGATCGTGGCGTCCGCGCAGGCGATCTACACCAATGAGGCGGTCATGACGACGATTGTCGAAAGCCAGGCTTCGAGCGCCGAGCTGTTCCTGGGAGCGGTCGGCGGGGGCGCGGAGGTCGTGGCCAGCATCGAAGAGCTGCGTCAGCACCTCATGGACCGCCTGGACGAGTCGGTCGTCATCCTCGGCCCCAGCGTCAACCTGACTGCGGCCGCGAGCCTGGCCGAGACGCTTCGGGTGGACCGGCCAGCCCTCAGCATCGTCCTTGTGCGACAGCGCGTGGACACCAGCGTGCTGGGTGACGCTCTTCGATCGGGCATGAGAGAAGTTGTCGAGCAACGGGACCTGACCGGGCTGTCGCTCGCCGTTCGACGCGGGCACACTCTCTACCAGGCCTTGACAGCTTCCCGGGGAGGTACCGACGAGGCGGCGGGAGGGCGGCTCGTGACCGTGTTCTCCGCGAAGGGTGGTGTCGGCAAGACAACGGTTTCCACCAACCTGGCGATGTCACTGTCCATGCTGGGCCACCGCGTCTGCCTTGTGGACCTGGATCTCGGTTCGGGCGACGTCGCCATCTCCCTTCAGCTCTTCCCGGTCAGCACGATCGTCGATGCTTTGGCGCTGGTCGGTGACATCGGCGCCGAGGAGCTGGCTCCGCTACTCACGAAGTACTCCGACAACCTGTGGACGTTGCTGGCACCCAACGCCCCCGAGCTCAGCGGCTCTATCGGACGGCACATGGTGGGCACCATCCTGACCGCGCTGAAGCAGTCCTTCGACTACGTGGTGGTCGACTCCCCGCCTGCGTTCGACGACCATGTGCTGCAGGCGTTCGACCACAGCGACCTTCTGCTGCTGCTACTCACGCTCGACATCCCGGCGCTGAAGAACCTCAAGATCACCCTGGAAACGCTTCACCTTCTCAACTTCCCGCGCGAGAAGTATCGCATAATTCTCAACCGTGCCGACTCCAAGGTCGGGCTGACTCCTGGCGAGGTGGAGAAGACCCTCAAGGCCAAGATCTCGGCCTCGATCCCGTCCTCGCACGACGTCCCGGCCTCGGTCAACCGCGGTGAAGCCATCGTCGCCTCCCAGCCGAAGCACCCAGTCAGCCAAATCTTCATGACCATCGCACACGAGGCCGTCGATGCCATGCCCAACGTGACACCACGAGTGGCCCCCACGACACCCGCGCACCGCTCGGACCCCGAGGGTGACAAGCGAGGCCTGTTCCGGCGGAAGAGCAGGATCGCATGAACCTCGCCGATCGCCTTGCCTCCGCCCAGCGGGACCGCGGGCAACCGACCCCCCCGTCCGGCAACGGGCATGGAGGAGACGGGGGCCAGCCTCAGCGCAGCTCAGCGCTGTCCGACCCGCTAGCGTTGCTGAAACAGACCGTGCACCAGGCACTGCTGGCCAATCTGGGGCCCAAGCTGTACGACTCAGACCTGTCTTCGAGCGACCTCGAGCAGATGGTGCGGGTGGCGCTCCAACAGGAGGTCGGCCGCACACAGACACCTCTGTCGAACGTGGACCGCACCCGCCTCACCCAGGAGATCGCCGACGACATACTGGGTTACGGGCCGATCGAGCCGTTCCTCCGGGACCCCGAGCTCACCGAGATCATGGTCAACGGTCCCTTCGACATCTGGATCGAGAAGTCGGGCCGGCTCAAGAAGGTCGACGGGCAGTTCGCGAGCGAGGCCCACCTCCGTCGCACCATCGACAAGATCGTGGCCCGCGTCGGACGCAGGGTCGATGAAGCCAGCCCGATGGTGGATGCCAGGCTGCCCGATGGCAGCCGAGTCAACGCGATCATCCCGCCGCTCGCGTTGGACGGTTCACTGTTGACGATCCGGAAGTTCGCGGCTGACCCCTTCACCTCCGAGGACCTCATCACCTTCGGGACGCTGACGCGGCGCACGGTGGAGTTCCTGGCAGCGTGTGTCCAGGGCCGGTTGAACATCCTCGTCTCGGGCGGTACCGGCGCCGGCAAGACGACCACCTTGAACGTCCTGTCGTCGTTCATCCCCAGCGACGAACGCATCATCACCATCGAGGACGCCGCCGAGCTCCAGATGCACCAGGACCATGTGTTGCGTCTCGAGTCGCGCCCGGCCAACATCGAGGGCAAGGGAGAGGTGGCCATCCGCGACCTGGTGAAGAACTCCCTGCGCATGCGTCCCGACCGCATTGTCGTAGGAGAGATCCGAGACGCCGCTGCACTCGACATGCTTCAGGCCATGAACACCGGTCACGACGGTTCCATCAGCACCCTGCATGCCAACACGCCTCGTGACGCACTCGCCCGGCTCGAGACGATGGTGATGATGGCCGGCATGGACCTGCCCGTGCGTGCCATTCGCGAGCAGGTCGCAAGTGCCGTCGACCTGGTCGTGCAGCAGACTCGGCTGCGGGACGGGACGCGTCGGATCACCTACATCACCGAGGTTGCCCGGATGGAGGGGGACATCGTGACCATGCAGGACATCTTCGTCTTCGACTACTCCGCTGGTTTCGACGAGAACGGCCGTTCGCTCGGCACCCTGCGCTCAACCGGTCTGAGGCCCACCTTCGTTGACAAGCTCGCCCAGCACAACATCCAAGTCGATCCCATGCTCTTCGCCATGGATGGCCGGGTCTGATGGCAACGTATCGCCATCTTCGGGGCGTCATCGCGGCCGTCGCCATGACGGTGTCGCCACTCGCCATGGCGTCGACCGCCGCTGGCTCTCCTATCGGGCACATCGACCATGTGGAACGCCACGGTGGAGCTGTGCAGGTGCTTTTCTCGATCCAGGGTTTGCCTGAAGGGATCGTACCGGACCTGGCATCGGCGGCCGTCAGTCTCGACGGATCGCCGGTCAAGGCCACCGCCGTTCCTGCGTCCGGTGGCGTCGACCAGACCCGCCGCAGTGCGGTCCTGGTCGTCGATTCCAGCGAGTCAATGCGCGGTAGGTCCTTCACCGAGGCAAAGGCGGCCGCACTCGCCTTCATCGACCGGGCCCCCCGTGACGTCGCAATCGGGCTCGTCAGCTTCGCGCACACAGTGAGGACTGTGCACGCGCCGACCTTGGACCGGGCGGTGCTTCGTTCGGGTGTCGCTGGACTGCGGTTGTCGGTCGGGACACATCTCTACGACGGGGTCATAGCGGCGCTGTCGCCGTCCGGTGCTCGAGGACAGCGTCGACTGCTGGTCCTGACAGATGGTCGCGACACGACACGCACCCCACTGAGGTCGGTCGGCGTCGCCGTGCGTCGATCAGGTGACCAGGTCGATGTGGTCGGCTTGAGCGTGTCGCGCCCCGATGCAGCCAAGCTCGGGAGCATAGCGACAGCCGGACAGGGCACCCTCGTCAACGCGGACGATGCAAGTGGGTTGACGAAGTTGTTCCGCGAGGAAGCGAGCGCGCTCGCCGCACAGATCCTCGTCACGTTCCCGGTGCCCGACGCTAGGGCCGGCTCCGACGCGAGCGTGTCGTTGCGCGTCGATGCCCAGGGCACCGCGTATACAGACAGCGCATTCGTGTCGCTGGGCGGCCAGCGACGGGTCGTGGAATCGGCGACGACCCCTCTGCCCGTCGAGACGTCACGTCGACCCTCCGTCAGCGAACCGATCCTGCTCGGCGCGGTGGGTGCCCTGGGACTGGCGATGCTGCTGATGATGGCCGGTCTCTTCGGGGTGTTCCGCCCCGAGCAGGTGCTCACTGTCGAGGACCGGCTGTCTGGGTACGGCGGACGGGGTGCGCCGGTAACCACCCAGACCTCAGTGAGCGTGAAAGAGTCCGCCCTGGGTCTCACCAAGAAGGTGATGAGCGACGGGGCACACACGAAGCTAGCGTTGCGACTCGATGCCGCCGGGCTCTCCCTGAAGGCTGCCGAATGGGTCCTGCTGCATGCGGGGATCGCTCTCGCGGCAGCGCTCGTGGGGTTTCTGCTCAGCAACGGTGGCGGCCCGCTGACCGTGTTGTTCCTCCTTGCCGGCATCGTCGGTCCGTGGCTCTATCTGCGAGTTGCTGCCGCGCGGCGGATCAAGGCGTTCAACTCGCAGCTCGCGGAGGGACTGCAGCTCATGTCGGGAGGCCTGAAAGCCGGTCTTTCCATGGCGCAGTCGGTGGACACGATAGTTCGAGAGGGCACCGAGCCGATGGCCGGCGAGTTTCGGCGTGCCCTGGCGCAGGCACGGCTCGGTGTCGACATAGAGGATGCCCTCGACGGTGTGGCCGGGCGAATGACCAGCGAGGACTTCCGATGGGTGGTGATGGCTATCCGCATCCAGCGACAGGTGGGTGGGAACCTGGCAGAACTCCTACTCACCGTCGCTGCGACGCTTCGCGAGCGGGAGTACCTCCGCCGCCAGGTTCAGACACTCACCGCAGAAGGGCGACTGTCGGCTTGGGTCTTGGGTGGGCTACCGCCCGCCTTCCTGGGCTACCTCGTGTTGAGCCAGCGTGACTACGTCTCTCCGATGTTCCACAGTGCTCTCGGCTGGGCGATGCTCGGCCTGGCCGCAGTTCTCCTCGCCGTAGGGGCATTCTGGATGGCCAAGACCGTGAAGGTCGAGGTCTGATGAACGAGTCAATCGTGCTGGCCCTGGGCGTAGGCCTGATCTTCATTGCCCTCGTCGTTGCCCTAGTGGAAATAGGCAGTCTGACGCATGAGGACGAGGGCGTAAGCCGGTCGATTGCCGCCATCGAGGCGTTCGGCGCTCCATCGCCAGGCATCCGCATCGAGGCGGAACCCTCGTTCAACGCCCGGGTCCTCACGCCGTTGATGGCGCGCATGGTCGTGCTCGGCCGAAGACTCACCCCCGCCGACAACGCCAACCGACTTCGGGCGAAGCTCGACCGTGCCGGCAACCCGCCGGGGTGGACGGTCGATCGGGTTGTCGCTATGAAGGTGGTCGGTTTCGGCATCGGGCTTGTTGGCAGTCTTATCTTTACTGCGGTGCTGGGTCTTGGGCTGATGCCGCGGGTTGTTGTCACGGTGGCTGTCTCGATGATCGGCTATGTCGGTGTCAACTTCTGGCTCTACCAGCGAGCGTACGACCGGGCTGAGAAGATGCAGAAAGGCCTCCCTGATGCGCTCGACTTGCTCACCATCTCGGTCGAGGCAGGTCTAGGGTTCGACGCTGCCCTGTCCCAAGTGGCCCGCAACACCGACGGGCCGGTCTCCGAGGAGTTCGCCCGCGTCCTCACCGAGATGCAGATCGGCATGGGTCGCAGCCAAGCCATGCGAGCGCTGGGCGAAAGGACAACGCTTCCGGAGCTGCGGGGGTTCGCCAACGCCATGGTCCAAGCCGACGCCTTCGGCATCCCAGTCGGTCAGGTTCTCCGAGTGCAGTCAGGCGAGATGCGGCTCAAGCGTCGTCAGCATGCCGAAGAGAAGGCCAATAAGGTGCCTGTGAAGATAATGGTGCCACTGATCTTCTGCATCCTCCCCACCTTGTTCATCGCCGTCTTGGGGCCCGCAGCAATCATCTTGCTGAAGACTTTTCAGGGCCTATGAAGCCGTGACGAGATCGCGTGTGGGCATCAATATCCGAACCGTCACCCTGGCCGCCACGATAGGTCTTGCCGGGGCGAACGGGGCCTTTCCTCGCGTCGTCGGGGGCTTCCTGCTGTTATGCGTGGTAGCCACGTTCGCCAGCGTGCCGCATCGGCCGCTACTGGTGAACAGGGCGGTTCCCGTGGTGGAGGGAGCCCTGGTCGGGCTCATCCTCGGTATGACTGGCCTTGAGAACCAACCGCTGGGGATGTACCTCATAGCCCCGGCGCTGATAGCGGGCCTGGTGGGCGGGACAGTCATGGTGTCCATCACCTTCCTCGCGGAGGTGTGCGCCCTCTTGACGCTCCCCATGGCCCGGCTGCAACCTGATCTGCTCGTTGAATCGGCGCGCTCCGTGCTGCCCTGGTTGCTCACGGCGATCGGGATCGGGCTGCTGGGCTCGTGGATACGTAGGCTCGGGGAAACCCCTGTGAATGACGACCATGAGCGGTACGTCGCAGCGAACGAGCTGCTCAGCCGGCTTCGCCAGGTCTCTCGTCGCTTGTCGTCGGGGCTGGATCCGGTGGCCCTCGCGACCGCGCTTCTCGACGAGTGCCTGACCGGCTTCCCGGAAGGTCGGGGGGCGCTGCTCATCCGGACGGATGGCGGAGTCTTCACCTCGTTGGCTTTGAGGGCCGATGAGGGGCGCACTGAGGCCCTCGTAGGCTTTCCTTTGGTACTTCGGTGCTGGACAGCGGCCACACCGGTTTACGGCAGTGAGGCGATCGGCAACCTGGGTGAACCCTCGACGGAGGCTGCGCTTGTCGCTGCTTCTCCGGCGGCGACCCTCCGCGTCGGCTCTGCGTTCCCCGTTCGAGTAGGAACCAGGATGGTTGGCGTGTTGGTCCTGGATCTCGATCAGGTCATCGAGGCGCCGCAGCGGCTTCGCATCCAGGCATTGTTGGACGACCGTGCCCTGCCACTGGACACCGCGATGCTTTTCGATGAGGTGCGCACCGGCGCCACCGTTGACGAACGCCGTCGGGTGGCCCGGGAGATCCATGACGGTGTCGCTCAAGAGATCGTCTCGCTTGGGTATCTGGTGGACGACCTCGGGGCTGCATCTGACGACGACTCACGCGCGCGCGCGACGTTGTCGTTGCGGAGTCAGCTCACGCGTATCGTCGACGACCTTCGTTTGTCGATCTTCGACCTTCGCAGTCCGGTGAGTCGGAGCACGGGACTTGGCGCGGTGCTCGGTGACTACCTGCAGGTTGTCGGGTCACAATGTGGGATGGCTGTGCATCTCACCCTCGACGAGGGGGTCGTCCGACTGCGGCTTGAGGTTGAAGAGGAACTGCTGCGCATCGTGCAAGAAGCCATCACCAATGCACGAAAACACTCCGACGCCGACAATCTCTGGGTGACCTGCCGGGTCCGGCCTTCATGTGCCGACGTCATCGTTGAGGATGATGGCAGGGGTCTTGGTGCCGCACACCGGATTGACAGCTTCGGGCTGAGCGTGATGCATGAGCGCGCTGACCGCGTCGGCGCGACTCTGAGTGTGGGACCGCGCGAGGGCGGAGGGACGCGTGTGTCTGTCTCGCTCAACCCAGCACCAGAATCCAGTGCGGAAGCGCAAGCACCCATTTCCGACAACCTGGCTCGACCGCTCATCCCCAGGCGGGCGCGTTCGGCGGCAAGCCATGGCTAACACGGTGATGTTGCTAGATGACCACCAGCTCATTCGGCACGGGCTGGTTCTAGCCTTCCGCCGCAGCGGTGACTTCGAGGTGATCGCTGAGGCGTCGACCGTCGCTGAAGGCATGGCCCTGGCACAAGAACATGAGCCTGATGTCGTAGTCGTGGATATCGGGCTCCCTGACGGCAGTGGGTTGGATATCACCCGACGGCTGCGCGACCGGTTTCCAGCTCTCGGGATCGTTGTCCTCACGATGTACGCCGGTGACGAGCAACTCTTCGCGGCCCTCGAGGCCGGCGCTTCCGCCTTCGTGGCGAAAAGCGCGGCAAGCGATGATGTGGTGGCAGCGGCACGCCACGCTGCGTCGTCGCCGCACTCGTTCACGGCTCAGGACCTTTCCGGGGCACTCCGCCGCCGGGCGAGCCCATCCGGTCCGCAGCTCACCACGCGGGAGTCAGAGGTCCTTAATCTCCTGGCGGAGGGGCTCGGCGTTGCTGCCATCTCTCGTCATTTGTATATTTCCGACTCCACCACCAAGACACACATTACAAAGGTCTACGACAAGCTCGGCGCAGGAAATCGCGCCCAAGCGATCATGAACGCCGTGCGAGCAGGTCTCCTCGCCCGAGACGACTCTGACCTTCCCAGAGCCGACCCCGTCAACCAGCAAACCGCACCGAAACCGAAATCGGACCTCCGTCGACACACCGGGGGTTCCGGGTAAGCCCTTCGGGGTTCAACTTCGGCCGTTCGGCTGACACAACGTACCGGCGGGCCGATGCACTAAAGCGCCGCGAGGCAACATACTTACTTAAGTCGGACAAAAGGGTTCGATCAAGGCTTCGCCCCGAAAGGACACCACCATGTTCGAGCTCATGTACCGTTTTCTCCTTGATGCCAAACGCCGCAGCGAGAACAGCGAAAGGGGCGCCTCCGCAGTGGAGTACGGCCTCCTCATCGCCGGCGTCGCGGCGCTTGTTGCCACCGTCGTGTTCCTGTTGGGCGGGGCCATTGTCACCTTGTTCAACACCATGATCACTTCTCTCGGCGGCTGATCCAAGCTGGCTTCTCAGCGGTTAGGGCGAACTCTGCCCTAACCGCTGTTCCATGTTCGCGACGCACCAGCTGATGCGAGGGCTCAGCCGCGGTAGACCGCCAGGTCAGCAGCGGAAGCTGGCGTGCGCCCTGGTGGCGTCGCTGACGTTCCGAACCAGGAAGGGTTCGTCAGGGGGCTGGGTGAAGGCGTCGTTGCCCACCAGGTGGTTGAGCAGCTCCCCCATCATTCATTGCATAGTCGGGGTAGTCCCCCGCGAACGTGCCGCCAGACCACTCGAGCTTGTCGACGTCGTGGTCGTAGAGCTGCTCGAGCTCCTGGCGGAGGGTGATGTCCGCCGTTAGTTCTGCGAAGCTGGTGGTCCGCCGGAGCCCGTAGGACTCGCGGTAGTCGGTGAACGGCCGCGGCGTGGCATTGCGAATAGAACGGGCTTCCGGGAGCATCGCGCGACCAGGTCCTCGAGGCCGTGGGAGGTGACGAGCGAATTGTTGCACCCGCCTCGATCGGGAAGTCGAACGGGCCGACGTGCCGGATGTACTCCCCCACAACCTGCTTGAGCAGCAGCATCATCATGACCATGCGGGTGGTCGCGAAGAGGCGCTCGTCGTCCCAGTCCGGGTTGTCGGCCGCGGCGGCATACGCCGTTCGAACTCGGTGGTCCTGGAACGCGTCGCGGTGACCCGACCTCGGTCACTGCTTGAGCGTGACCACCGCGGCCAGCCACGCGCCGCCCGCGGTTCCGGTGGCCGTCGCGCTGCCCGAGACCGGGAGCTGGTAGGCACGACCGAGATACTGCGCCCCTTGGGAATACGTGCCGATGTTGCGCCAGCCCGTCGCCCATGAAGGTGCAGACGTCCCGGAGGGCACAGCGACTGCACCGAACGCGATCTCGTTGCCAGTGGTGGCCTGAGCAGCACCGGAGCTGAACGACGAGCCGGTGCCAGTGGCCGTCGCCACCTGGTCGGGCACGGTGACGCCGGCGAACTCGTCCCCTCCGAGTCGGTAGGTGGCTGCTGAGGGGAAGCTGACCGTGATGCGGTCGTTGACGGCCAGCGCCTTGCTCAATACTCCCCTGAGCAGAACCAGACGGCTGCCCGACCCGTCGGACACCGAAGCCATCTGCGCGTAGGTGTTCCCGGCAGCGTCGGTCCCGCTCACCGTGCCGCTCGAGCTCGTTCCGCTGAGCTGGAGCGTGAGGACAACCAGGTCCCCGGCTGACACGCCGCCGGTGCGCCAGACCGTGAGCGAGCCCGAGGTGTGCGGGCTGGTCGAGTAGTTGTTCGCGACAGAGCCGACGAAGCTCGGGTTGGTGGGCGGCGGAGGTGGTGCAGTGACGGTGACGGTGACGGTGTCGGTGGAGCTCAGCCCGCTGGTATCGGTCACCGCGACCTTCAGGACATAGCTGCCCGCGCTGGAGTAGGTGTGCGCCGCCGTGGCCGAGGCTTGCGCGTCCGTCGTCGTGCCGTCACCGAAGTCGAAGACATAGCTGAGCGTCTGACCCTGCGGGTCGCTGCTCGCGGACGCATCGGCACTCACCTGCAGAGGTGCCGCGCCCGACGTCGGGGTGACGCTCAGCCGTGCGGTG
>JAICWH010000030.1 GCA_025934895.1 Nocardioidaceae bacterium
AGTGCGCCCGGCTGGGACATCTTTCGCATACCCGAACCATAAGGCCGACTCGGCTGTGAGGCGCGGGCCCGATGGGCCGCCGAAGCAGCTGGGCCCCGGCTGCGGCCCGGGCGGGGCCGCTGCGCACACTGGGACCCTCATGCTGGTCACCAACCACGTCCTGTCCGGGGCGCTCATCGGGTACGCGACCCGCAGGGCGCCCGTCGCCTTCACCGTCGGGGTGGCCTCCCACCTGGCTCTCGACGCGGTGCCGCACTGGGGCGACGACCGGGCCATCGAGGACGTGCTGCACATCGCCGTACCGGACGGGTTGCTGGGCGCCACCGCGATGGCGGTGGTGACGCTCACCAGCGCACCGCAGCGACGTCTGCGGGTGCTGGCAGGCATGGCCGGCGCGGCGTTGCTGGACATGGACAAGCCCAGCAGGCTGTTCTTCGGCTTCTCGCCCTTTCCGGGCGTCGTCGACCACGTTCACCAACGGGTCCAGCGGGAGTCAGCGGGCCGGCTGCCCCAGGAGTTCGTCGTCGGCTCGGTCCTGATGGTGGTGGTGGCGGTCTGCACCAGGAGGAGGGGAATGCCCGGACCCCCTCGGCCGGTTGGGACGGCGTCCGGCTGACCGTGCCGCGCATCCCGACGGAAGGAACCACCATGACCGACGCCCAGGCCACCCTCGCCAGCGATCTCCTCCGGCTGCACCGGGACCCCGAACTGCTCACGGTGGTGAACGTGTGGGACGTGATCAGCGCCAAGGTGGTCAGCGACATCAGCGGCACGAAGGCCCTGGCGACGGCGAGCCACTCGATTGCGGCGTCGCGCGGCTACCAGGACGGCGAGAACATCCCGGTCGAGGAGATGATAGAGGAGGTACGACGGATCGCCGCCGCAACCTCCCGGCCGGTGACCGCCGACCTGGAAGGCGGTTACGGCGACGCGGTCGAGACGATCCGCAAGGCGATCGGCGTCGGGGTCGTGGGCGCGAACCTCGAGGACCGGATGAAGCCTCTTGTCGAGGCAGCGGCGCAGGTCGAGGCCGTGATGGCGACGGTTGAGGCGGAGGGCATCCCGGACTTCGTGCTGAACGCACGCACGGACGCCTTCATCCGGGCCGGCGACCGCACACCCGCGGACGTGCTGGCGGATGCCGTCGAGCGCGGCCGGGCCTTCCTGGACGCCGGGGCCCCGGCGGTCTTCGTGCCCGGCATCCTCGACGAGGTCCAGATCGCCACCCTGGTCGACGCCTTCGGGCCGCAGCGCCTGACCACGATCGGCCTTCCGGGCACCCCGCCCTTGGCGCGTCAGGCGGAGCTCGGGGTGGCTCGGGTGTCGTTCGGTCCGATGTCGCAGCGGGTCGCCCTGACCGCGCTGGCCAGGCTGGTCGAGGCGGTGCACGAAGGCGGTGGCGTCCCCGAGGACATGCGTCCCCTGAACTGACGTCCAGACGCCAGGCGCTCGGTCGGCAGCCCGCGTCCAGGTCCGACCCGGACGCGGCGCGGGGCGGGTCGTCGAGCACGCCACGACCGGCTCAGCCGTGCAGCCGCTCCTGGAGGAAGGCCAGGATCCGGTCCACCGCCTCCTGCTGACGGTGCTCCGTGACCACCGCGTGCCCGCGACCCTCGAACTCGACCGCGACGAACTTCTCGCCGAGCTGGCGACGCAGCGTCGCGAACCGGGTGCCGGTGGCCGGGTCGGTGCGGTATCGCAGCCCGAGCACCGGGCACCCCTCGGCCGCCCGACGCCGCACCAGGTCGAGGTCGTGGGGCGAGAGGTTCAGGTCGGCCGAGCGGCGCCTGCCGATGGCGAACGGCAGGGAAGGCTGGCAGAGGACCGGCGCGGTGACCGAGCCGTCCACCATCATGGCCAGCGCGAACCCTCCGGTGAAGCACATCCCGAGCGCGCCGACACCGGGGCCTCCGAGCTCGGCATGCAGCGTGCGCGCCAGGGACCGCAGCCAGTCGGCGACCGGCGACGTCTCGGTTACGGCGAGCTTGGTGAACTCCTTGCTGACGCAGAGCGAGGGCATCACCCTGGCAACGTCCCGCAGCGCCGCCGGGCCGCCCACCTTGCCGAACAGCCGCGGCATCACGACCGTGTGCCCGGCCGCGACGACCTCCTCGGCGAACGCGATGACGTTGTCGGTGATGCCCGGGATCTCGTGGATCAGGACGACACCCGGTCCGGCGCCCTTGCGGTACGTCGGATGCGTGACACCGTCAGCGGTGTGGGTCCCCGAGGTCCAGGTGTCGAGCGCCGAGCCGTCACTCACGGCCCGTCGCGGACCACGACCGCATAGGACCCGACGCCCACCAGACGCGCCGCCTCGACCTCGGTCCCGCCGTCGACCAGCAGCGCGATGAGGGCACCGGACGTGGCGTCGAAGTCCACGTCGGCGACCGTGCCCAGCTCGTCACCTGTGGAGGTGAGCACCCGCTTGCCGAGGACCCGGTGCGCCTTGCCGGACAGCGCTTGGACCGTGTCACCGCCGTCTCCGACCCGGTCCGCGTCCGTGACCGTGACCGCGTCGGCACCGAAGGCGGTGATGTCGGACCAGCGCAGCATGTCGCCGCGTTCGGTCTTCTTCTTCAGCTGCACCCCCGCCACCGCGCGGGTCGTCGGGTCGATGACGAGCCGGGACACCTTGCCCACGGTGCTGGCGGTGCTGGAGCTGACCACCTTGCGGCCCCTTGCCTCGGAGAACAGCATCAGCGGGGTCCTCCCAGCTGGGCCCGGAACGCCTCGACAGCGGCACCGAAGCCGGCCAGGTCGCGGCCCACGAACTCCTTCGCGCTCGCCGGCACCATCAGGTGCTCACCGGAGGCAGCGATGGTGTCGGGCAGCGGGATCAGGACCTTCTCGCCCTGCGTGCCCAGCGCCTCGGACGCCTCGATCTCGTAGCCCACCACGTCGCACTGACCGGAGGACTGCCCGGCCGAGCCGGTGGTGACCGACACGATGACGTCCCGCACCACCCCGAGGTCGACGCCTGCGTCGGAGAGCACCTGGGAGCCCAGCACGTTCGCGCCGGACCCCCCGGAGGCGCGTGACGCATCGAGAACCGCCTTCGTGGGTTGCAGGACGCTCTCGTCCCGGATCATCACGGCGTCGGCTCCCAGCGCACTGACGGCGCTCCAGGCCAGGCTCTCCTTGAGCGGGCCGGCGAACAGCCCGCGCCCGGCCAGGGTGAAGCCACCCACCGTGCCGCCGCCCGCCGCATAGATCACGTCCTTGATCTGGGCGATGTCCTCCCCCGCCATGGTCACCACCGGGCGCCTGGTGATCTCCGAGGTCCGCATCAGCCTCATCTGCGGTCACCGGACCCGGGTCTGCGCGGGTTGCCCGGACTGATGATCACTCCTCCGCGACGTCGTCTGGCCTGCACGACCAGAGCGGCCACCACCAGCAGCACGATCACGACGAGGGCCACGATGACCCAGCCCCACCACTCCATGGCACTCCTCCGGACGCTGACACGGCAAAACTACCTGAGCCGTCATCCGGGATGCAGGGGGACGCGCGCAACTCCCGAGCGGCGCCTAGCCTGGACCGATGGGCCCGGACCCGCATGGACCGTTCCGCGTCGGCTTCGACGCCGGCGTCACCCCCGACAAGTGGGCCAGGGTGTGGGCCGAGCGGATGCCGAGGCGCCGGCTCGATCTGGTCCACTTGGCCGGCCAGGACGGTGTGGCACTGTTGCGCACCGGTGCCCTCGACATGTGCCTCCTGCGGCTGCCGGTGGACCGCGACGGCCTCCATCTGATCCCGTTGTACGACGAGCAGCCCGTCGTCGTGGTCTCCGTGGACCACCCCGTCGCGGCCTACGACGAGGTCGACGTGACCGACCTGGCCGACGAGCACCTGCTGCAGGTTCCGGACACCGTGCCCGGGTGGCGCGGTGCCGCCACCGGGGTCGCGGACGGCACCCGGCCCCCGGTGCGCGGGACGGACCTGCGGAAGGCGGTTGAGACGGTCGCCGCAGGCGCCGGTGTCCTGGTGCTGCCGATGTCACTGGCCCGGCTGCACCACCGCAGGGACGTGACCTCCGTGCGCGTCACCGGGGTCCCGGCCACCCAGGTCGGCCTGGCCTGGCCCGTGACCGCGGACGACGACCGGGTCGAGGCCTTCATCGGGGTCGTGCGGGGGCGCACCGCGAACAGCTCGAGGGGCCGAGGCGGCTGACCCCTGTCACGAGCCCCTGTCACGAGCCCCTGTCACCAGCCGGTGTCACCAGCCGGTGTCACCAGCCGGCGGGCAACGGGCGGCCCTCGCTGAAGCCGGCTGCCGACTGCACCCCGACGACGGCGCGCTCGCAGAGCTCGTCGAGCGAGCGCGCACCCGCATAGGCGCACGCCGACCGGACCCCCGCGCAGATCTGGTCGATCAGGTCCTCGACGCCGGGACGGTCGGGGTCGAGGTACATCCGTGAGGTCGAGATGCCCTCCTCGTAGAGGCCCTTGCGCGCCCGGTCGAACGAGGTGTCGGTGCTGGTGCGGTTGGCAACCGCCCGGGCCGAGGCCATCCCGAACGACTCCTTGTAGGCGCGACCGTCCGCGTCGACGTGCAGGTCGCCGGGCGACTCGTAGGTCCCCGCGAACCAGGAGCCGATCATCACCGATGAAGCGCCGGCGGCCAGCGCGAGTGCGACGTCACGCGGGTGCCGGACGCCGCCATCGGCCCAGACATGCCGGCCGAGCTCACGGGCCGCGTCGGCGCACTCCAGGACCGCAGAGAACTGCGGCCGGCCCACGCCGGTCATCATCCGGGTGGTGCACATCGCCCCGGGCCCTACTCCGACCTTGACGATGTCCGCACCGGCGCCCACCAGCTCACGGACGCCCTCCGCGGAGACGACGTTGCCGGCGGCGACCGGGACCTCGGGGGCGAGGGCCCGGACGGCCTCCAGCGCCTCGAGCATCCGGTCCTGGTGCCCGTGCGCCGTGTCGACCACGAGGCAGTCCACGCCGACCTCGAGCAGTTCCGCGGCCTTGGCCTTGACGTCACCGTTGACGCCGACCGCAGCCGCCACCCGGAGCCGCCCCGCCCCGTCCAGCGCCGGGTCGTAGAGCGTCGAGCGCAGGGCAGCGGTGCGGGTGAGCACCCCGACCAGTCGACCCTGCGGGTCCACCACCGGGGCCACCCGCCGCCGAGCGCCCTCCAGCCGGTCGAACGCCTGCCTCGGGTCGAGCGTGTCGGGCAGTGACAGCGGCTGCGCGGACATCACCTGGTGCACCTGGGTGAAACGGTCCACCTCCGCGCAGTCCTCGTTCGTGACGACACCGACAGGCCGGCCGTCCTCGAGCACGAACGCGGCCCGGTGCGAGCGCTTGGGCAGCAGCGCCAGCGCGTCGCCGACCGTTTGGTCGGGCGCCAGCGTGATGGCAGTGTCGAAGACGGGGTGCCGCGCCTTCACCCACGTCACGACGTCCTGTACGACCGGCAACGGGATGTCCTGCGGGACGACCGCGATCCCGCCCCGGCGCGCGACGGTCTCGGCCATCCGGCGACCGGCGACGGCCGTCATGTTCGAGACGACCAGCGGGATCGACGTACCGGTGCCGTCGGTGGTGGACAGGTCCACGTCGTAGCGCGAGGCGACGTCCGAGCGGCGCGGCACCATGAACACGTCGTCGTAGGTGAGGTCGTGGCCCGGGCGGGTCTCGTTCAGGAAGCGCACCCGGCCAGTGTGCTACACCGCCGGTCCGGCGGTCACGGAAGACCGGGACGGGGCCGGCCTCCCCCGCTGGCCGACCCCGGTCCCTGCTTGCGCGCCCTGCCCCCCGGGCAGTGCGCACTGCGTTCCCCCTCCGCGGCGCCCCGGCGTCACGGTCACCCAGCACAACGCGCGGGAGACGGAAGGGTCACGGGTCTCGGCGAACTTTCCTCGGAACCCGCCTACAGTGACGCCGTGGACACCCTGGACCCCGGCGACCCGACCAGCATCTCGAGGAGCGTGACCGCCTGGTTCGAGCGCCTGCACGGCCGCTCGGCGCTCGGCGTGTTCGCCGCGCCTGGACGGGTGAACCTGATCGGCGAGCACGTCGACTACAACGGTGGGCTGTGCCTGCCGATGGCCCTCCCGCACGCGACGTACGCCGCGGTCGGCCGCCGTGCGGGCGACACCGTCACCGTCGCCAGCCGCCAGCAGCACGACACCCCGTTCACCGGTCGGGTCGCCGAGCTGGGGCCGGGGTCGGTGACGGGATGGGCCGCCTACGCCGCCGGGGTCCTGTGGGCGCTGCGCGAGGACGGCTGGGACCTGCCCGGGATGGACATCACCGTGGACAGCCGGGTCCCGGTCGGCGCGGGGCTGTCCAGCTCGGCGGCGATCGAGTGCTCGGTCGCCCTGGGAGCGGCCGAGCTGTCCGGGGTGGCCGTGGACGACGAGGTCCGCGCCTCCCTGGTGCGGGCCTGCATGCGCGCGGAGAGCGAGGTCGCGGGTGCCCCCACCGGTGGTATGGACCAGACGATCGCGCTGTTCGGTGAGGCCGAGGCGGCGCTGCTGCTGGACTGCCGGGACTGGTCGACCCGGCAGGTGCACTGGGACCCGGCCTCCGCCGGGCTGACGCTGCTCGTCGTCGACACCCGAGCCTCGCACTCGCTCTCCGACGGCGGCTACGAGTCACGTCGGCGGGACTGCGAGACGGCGGCGGCCGAGCTCGGGGTCGATCTCCTGCGGGACGTGGTCGACCAGGACTCCGCCCTGGCGTCGCTGGGCGACGAGCGGGTCCGGCGACGGGTGCGGCACGTGTTCACCGAGATCGAGCGGGTCCGCCGCGCCGTGGACGAGCTCGAGGCCGACGACTTCGAGACCCTGGGCGCCACGATGACCGCGTCGCACGTGTCACTGCGCGATGACTACCAGGTCTCCTGCGCCGAGCTCGACGAGGTGGTGGACACCGCCCTGCGGCACGGCGCGCTCGGCGCGCGGATGACCGGTGGCGGCTTCGGCGGGTCGGCCATCGCGCTCGTCCCGGACGACCGGCTCCAGGAGGTCGCGGCAGCCGTCCAGCAGGCCTACTCCGAGCGGGGCTGGGAGGCCCCCGGTTTCCTCACCGCGCTCCCGAGCGCGGGGGCCCGCCGGCTGGCGTGAGGTCCGGCGCTCAGGTCCGGTCCTCGGCTCTGGTCCTCGGCTCTGGTGCTCAGCTCTGGGCGGGGTCCGCGTTGCTGATCGCCTCGGCGTTCGAGCGCAGCCATGCCTCCGGACGCGTCTCGCCGATCTGGGAGAGGCCCCTTTCGAGCTCCTCGCGCACCGTGTCCTCGGGCGCCCCGGCCTGCCAGGACAGCACCCGGTCCAGCACCGCCTGGACGGCCTCGTTGTCTTCCTCGTGACGCAGCTCGGTGTTGTCGCTCATGACCGGCCACTACCCAGCGTCGCCGGCCACCACACGCTCCGGCGGGACGAGCCCCGCGTCCCGCAGCTCGAGTAGCGCGAGCGAGCGTACGGCGGCCGCGTCGCCGGACCGCCAGGCGCCCACCGGGTCGGCACTGACCCGGGCGAGCCGGTGCATCGGCTGGTGGGCCATCGCCCGCAGCGCGAAGAGCTCGAGGTCCGCGGAGCTCTCGACCAACCGCTGGCCGGCGGTCGCCTCGCGCACGAACCGCCATCGGCGCGGGAGGTAGACCGCCAGGACCACGAGGATCGGCACGGCCGCCACGGCGACCGCCAGCCACAGGGCCAGGTGCTCGACGGCCTGCACCTGCGACGAGCCCGCCGCCGCCATCCGGTCCGCGGCGCGGCCGGCGCCGTCGAAGGGCGCCCCCGCCTGGTCCCCGACCAGCGGCAGGTCCCCGAGTGACCGTCCCGCGTCGCGCAGCTCACTGGCGAGCCTGACCCCCGCGGCCTCGATCTCGTGCCCGGGCGCGGCGAGCCCGAGCGTGGCGCGGCGCACCACATCCGCAAGCCACAGCCACAGGGCCGCCCAGACGACGACGGCGACGTCGGTCAGCTGCTGGCGGGTCCGGCGCGAGCGGTCGCCGGCGTACACCCTCATCAGTGCGCCGACTCGGACCGGATCAGCGCGATCCGCTCCAGCAGCTCCTCGAGCGCCTCCTCGAACTCGACGGCCGAGTGGTCCTCGGCCAGCGCGTCGGAGAGCCGCTCGACGGTGGGAAAGGTCATCGGCTTGTGGTTGCGCTCCTCGCCGTCGTCGGTGATGTCGAGCGGGCCGACGTCGGCGCCGAGTGCGGAGACCTCCAGGAGCAGGTGGCCGAGCAGGAAGCTGGTGAACGCCCGGTAGGCCGACACCGCGGCGCTCTCCGCGAACCCCTCGCTCAGCAGCCCGTTCAGGAACGACTCGACCGTCTGCAGGCTGCGCAGCGGGGGCCGGAGCCACGGGGCCTCGGTGGGCCTCGACGCGACGAGCGGGAACGCCTTGGGGTGCGCCAGTGCCACCCGTCGTACGCCGTGCGCGATCCGCTGCAGGAAGTCCTGCCAGCCGTCGCGGGGCTCGTCCAGGATCTCCTCGTCGGCGAGCATCTCGCCCAGGATGCTCTCCACCACCGCGTCCAGCAGGTTCTCCCGGCCGGGGACGTAACGGTAGAGCGACATCGCCTCGACCCCGAGACTGCTGCCGAGGCGACGCATGGACAGCCCGGCCAGCCCCCACTCGTCGATGTAGCCCACCGCGGCGGCGACGATCCGCCGTCGGTCGAGCGGCTGACGGACCGACGGCGCATCGTCGCCGGCCACGACGGCCGCGTCCCCGTCGACGACCTGGTCCTCGTCCTGGGGCATCGGCCCTCCTCCGCTCCCTCGGGTGCCGACCGGCGGCATCGTCGGCCACCTCACGGCTACCCGCGCGACCCCGTCCGAAACAACCGCCCGCTTACGGTGTAAGCGCCTCAGTAATGGGCACCATCGCCGCGGGCGTGCACGTGGCGCGCCCTCACCCCAGGATCCCCGAGCGGGACCAGGAACGGAGACGATATGAGGGGCAAGTTAGCACTCGTCGTTGGGCTCGCCACCGGCTACGTCCTCGGCACCCGGGACGGCCGCGCGCGGTACGAGCAGATCAAGAGCCAGGCCACCCGGGTGATGCAGGACCCGAGGGTCCGGGAGAAGGCCGCCCATGCCGGCGACCTCGCCAAGAGCAAGGCGCCACTGGTCAAGGACAAGGTGTCCGACGTCGCCTCCCAGGCGAGCAGCAAGGTCGGCTCGAGCGGCGGGACCAGCCCCGGCTCGGACCTTCCCGCGCAGACCTCTGCGGCCGGCCCGGACCTGACGCACAGCACCGCGGGCAGGTCGGAGCCGTCGGCCGGCATCCCGGCTGAGGACTCCGTCGACGCTGAGGACTCCGTCGACGAGGACGCGATCATCCTGACGCCCCCGTCGCCGTCGCCGCTGGCCCCGGGCCCGACCCAGACCGGCTCGAGCAACGGTGGTCAGGATGGCTGAGACGAGCGGGTCCACCGCGGCAAGCTTCTCCGGCTCGAGCTCGGCTGCCGACGCGTCCACCTCCGAGCTGGTCACCCGGCTGACCCAGCAGTCGACCGAGCTGATCCGCAACGAGCTGCGACTCGCCCAGGCGGAGATGACCGAGAAGGCCAAGCATGCCGGGGTCGGTGCGGGACTCTTCGGTGGGGCAGGGCTGGTGGCGCTGTACGGCGTCGGTGCCCTGATCGCGACCGTCATCCTGGTCCTGTCTCTGCTGATGCCAGCGTGGCTCTCGGCGCTCATCGTGACGGTCGTGCTGTTCGCGATCGCCGGAGTCGTCGCCCTGATGGGCAAGAAGCAGGTCACCCAGGCGACCCCGGCCGCTCCGCGGCACACGATCGAGAGCGTCAAGCAGGACGTGGACACCATCAAGAAGGGAGGCGGCCACACATGAGCACCCACGAGGACCAGACGACCACCCGCTCGGCCGGGTCGGAGACCCACGTGAAACCGGACATCGAGCAGATCCAGTCCGACATCGAGCAGACCCGCGCGGAGCTCGGTGAGACCGTCGAGGCGCTGACGGCCAAGCTCGACGTGAAGTCGCGGGCGCGTGAGCAGCTCAACGACACCAAGCGGCGCGCGGCCGAGCAGCTCAACGAGGCGCGCGCCAAGGTCACCGGCCAGGTGACCACCGTGCGAACCAAGGCCAACGGCCACGTCACCACCGTGCGGACCCGGGCGACCGGCTGGGGCCAGTCGGCCAGGACGGCTGCCACCACCCACGACGGCAGGCCGAAGCCCGCCGTCCTGGGCGGCGCCGCGGCTGTCCTGGTCAGCGCGGTGGTCGGCACGGGTCTCCTGCTCTGGAGGCGGCGGCGGTGACCTCTGCCCAGCAACGCACCGAGGACCGGCACAACGAGGGCGCCGACAAGCCCGACTCGCCGGCCGAGATGAAGAAGGGCTCGTGGGTCTACGTCCTGCGGCGCACCCTTCGTGAGTTCTCCAAGGACCAGTGCACCGATCTCGCGGCGGCGTTGACCTACTACGCGGTGCTCGCGCTGTTCCCGGCCCTGATCGCTCTGCTCTCCATCCTCGGGCTGGTCGGCCAGGGTCCCAAGATCGTCAGCTCGATCCTGAGCATCATGTCCTCCAGCGGCCTGGCCGGGGTCGCGAAGACACTCGGCCCCACGCTGCAGCAGCTGACCCACACCCCAGGCGCCGGGCTGGCCCTGGTCATCGGACTGCTCTCCGCCCTGTGGTCCGCCTCCGGCTACGTCGGCTCCTTCAGCCGCGCGATGAACCGGATCTACGAGATCCGCGAGGGGCGGCCAGTCTGGAAGCTGCGCCCGGTGATGCTGTTCGTGACCCTGGTCAGCGTGGTGCTGGTCGCTGTGGTCCTGCTGGGCCTCGTGGTCAGTGGCTCCATCGCCCAGAAGGTCGGCGACACGATCGGCCTCGGGTCCACCGCGGTCACCGTCTGGAACATCGCCAAGTGGCCGGTGATGCTCGTCATCGTGGTGTTCATCGTGGCGCTGCTCTACTACGCCACCCCCAACATCAAGCAGCCCAGGTTCCGCTGGCTCAGCATCGGCGCGGCCGTGGCCATCCTGGTGTGGGTGCTGGCGTCCGTCGCGTTCGGGTTCTACGTCTCCAACTTCTCCAGCTACAACAAGACCTACGGCTCCCTCGCCGGCGTCATCGTGTTCCTGTTGTGGCTGTGGCTGACGAACATCGCGCTGCTGTTCGGGGCCGAGCTCGACGCCGAGCTCGAGCGTGGCCGCGAGCTGCAGGCCGGCGTGGCCGCCGAGGAGACGGTCCAGCTGCCGCCGCGCGACACCCGCAACATCAAGAAGACCGAGGAGAAGGAGCAGAAGGACTTCGCCCGCGCCCGCGAGCTGCGGAGCACCCGCGGCGAGAGCCAGGACCCGAAAGGAGCCTCCGATGGCACGAAGTGAGCAGCAGAGCAGCAACTCCGCCAAGATCCTCTATCGGCCCCTGGGGCTGGTCAGCAGCCTGATCGGAGGCCTCCTGGCGGGGACGGTGTTCAAGCAGGTGTGGAAGCACGCCACGCCAGGTGACAAGGCCGACGCGCCGCGGGCCCTGGAGTCGGAGTACCGGCTGCGCGAGATCCTGGTCGCCTCCGCGGTGCAGGGCGCGATCTTCGCCACCACCAAGGCGCTGATCAACCGTGGCGGGGCCCGGGTGTTCCAGAAGCTGACCGGCGAATGGCCGGGCGACTGATCACCGGCGGGGTCGTCCGCCCGATCACCCGATGGGGAGCGCCAGTCCTGCACCGTCCGCAGCAGCCGGTCGTCGACTACGACGACCGGCTGCGTGCGCTGGTCGCGGACATGACGGCGACCATGTACGCCGCCGAGGGGGTGGGCCTCGCCGCCTGCCAGATCGGCGTCGACCTCTCGGTGTTCGTCTTCGACTGCCCCGACGAGGCGGGGGTCCGGCACCAGGGCGTCGTCTGCAACCCGGTGCTGCGGGTGTCCACCGGCAAGGACCGCACCCTCGACGACGGTGAGGAGGGCTGTCTGTCCCTGCCCGGTGCGTTCGTGACGTGCGCGCGTCCGACGTACGCCATCGTCGAGGGGTACGACGCGGGCGGCACGCCGGTCACCTGGGAGGGGGACGGGCTGCTCGCCCGCTGCCTGCAGCACGAGACCGACCACTGCCACGGCACCGTGTTCGGCGACCGGCTGAGCACGCGGGCCCGCAAGCGGCTGTTCAAGGAGGCCGCGCAGAGCAGCCCGGACTTCCCGGAGACCTGGCCGGCCTGAGCGGCTGCCGGCCAGGGAACCCGGCCGCTGGGGGCCGCCGGACCTGGCTGCTGCGCCGCGCCGGGCCGGGGCTCCCACGTGCCGGCCGTCGAGTCCGTATCCTGGAGCGTGCCGTGCATCCGCACCGCGCGTCCCCCACCCAGCCCGGAGAACTCCTCGGCCATGCCCAGCTCAGCACCGGACGGCGGCGGCCCCCGGCATCCTGTGACCCTGCGCCGGCTCGGGCTGCTCGCGCTCCTGGTGATCGCGTTCGTCGTGACCGCGGTCGCACTCAACCGCCCCGGCTCGCCGTCCCAGCGCATGGCCGCCTCGATGCCGGAGGGCAAGAACAGCGCCGCGCCCGCGGAGCTGGCTCCCGTCGGGGCGCCCGCCGCCCCTCAGTCGAAGCGGCCCAACATCATCACGATCCTGTCCGACGACATGCGCACCGACGACCTGCGGTGGATGCCCAACGTGCGCAGGCTGGTGGAGGACCGCGGCCTGAACTTCCGCAACTCGTTCAGCCCCTTCCCGCTGTGCTGCCCGGCGCGCGCGTCCCTGATGAGCGGCATGTACACCCACAACCACCACGTCTTCTCCCACGTGCCGCCGTACGGGTTCGGGGCCTTCGACGATCGCAGGACGCTCGGCACCAGCCTGAACGAGGCGGGCTACAACACGCTGTTCCTGGGCAAGTACGTCAACGGCTACGGCGACCAGGACTCGAAGGTCACCGGACAGCCGTCCTTCCGCTACGTGCCGCCCGGCTGGACCGAGTGGTACGGCGCGGTGAGCCGGCCCGCGCACAGCGGCTACTCCTCGGGTGGGACCTACAACTACTGGCACACGATCTTCAACGTCAACGGTCACATCGACGACAGCCACAAGCACCAGTACCAGACGGACGTGCTGGGGAAGATGGCGCGCGACCTGGTGGTGAAGTACCACCGCTCCCCCAAGCCGTTCTACATGTACCTCGCTCCGGTCGCCCCGCACTTCGGTCTGCCGAACGAGAAGGACGACCCGACCGGCGTCATCAACCCGAGCACCGGCAAACCCGAGCAGATCAAGACACCGGCCCGGCCGCAGTGGGTCCGCGGCCGTTTCGACGCACAGCTACCACGGGCTTCCGGGATGCCGAGCGACGGCGGGCCCAGCCAGGCGAACGTCAGCGCCCTGCCACGGCCGATGAACCAGCTCGCCGAGCTGAGCCCTCAGGAGCGGGTCGCGGTGCGCACCCTGACCCGCCAGCGGGCAGAGGCGCTGTTCGTCCTGGACCGCCAGGTGGGCAACCTGGTCAAGACGCTCAAGGCGACCGGGGAGTACGACAACACGGTCATCATGTTCACCTCGGACAACGGCTACTTCCTGGGCGAGCATCGAATGCGGCAGGGCAAGATCAAGCCCCAGGAGCCGTCCCTGCGGGTGCCGTTCGTGA
Source organism: Nocardioidaceae bacterium (assembly GCA_025934895.1). Lineage (GTDB taxonomy): Bacteria > Actinomycetota > Actinomycetes > Propionibacteriales > Nocardioidaceae > Nocardioides_B. Next base: position 13,574 of record JAICWH010000030.1, read on the forward strand.
TCGCCGGCCCCGGGATCCCGCACGGCACCCGCTACGACCCGATCACCTCGCCCGGGTTGACTGCCACCGTCCTGGACCTGGCGCACGCCAGGCCCCCGCACCCGGCGGACGGCATGTCAGTGGTGCCGTCGTTCCGGCGAGACCGCGGCTGGCGGGTGCCGGTGGTCAGCGAGGCCCTGGAGACCTCCTCCGTGTTCAAGGCAGCCGCCTCACACCCCGCTCCCGGCTTCGACGACCCGCGCACCTCGATCGGCGTCCGCACGGCCCGCTGGAAGTTCGTGCGCTACAACGACGGTGACGGCGAGCTCTACGACCTGGCGAAGGACCCCAACGAGCTGACCAACCGCTTCGGTGAGCCGAGGTACGCCCACATCCAGGCCGAGCTGCAGCAGCTCTGGGTCGCCTACAAGGACTGCCACGGTGCGTCCTGCCGGGCGCCGATGCCGGCCGCGCTGCAGGCGAGCCCGGCCCGGGACAAGACGTTGACCGACGCGGAGTCACGCGGAGTGGAGGAGCGCTACGGCTACTGGCGCTGAGGGTCCCGGCGGCCGGTGACGTAGCAGGCCACGGCGGCTGCCGCAGCGACGTTGAGCGAGTCGATCCCGGCCCGCATGGGGATCACCGCACGACGGTCCGCCGCTTGCTGCCAGCGTCCGGACAGCCCGTGCCCCTCGGTGCCGAGCACCAGCGCCACCTTGTCCAGGCCCGCGACCGCCTCCTCGATCCCGACGGCGTCCTCGGCCAGGGTGAGCGCGACGGTCGTGAAGCCTTGCGCGGAGACGGCCGGCAGGGCGTCGTACCAGTCGGGGAGGCGGGCGTAGGGCACGCTGAACACCGCCCCCATGGCCACCTTCACCGCGCGTCGGTAGAGGGGGTCCGCGCACCGGGGGGCCAGCAGCAGGCCGTCCACTCCGAGCGCCGCCGCGCTGCGGAAGACCGCTCCGACGTTGGTGTGGTCGACGACGTTCTCGAGGACCACCACCGTCCGGGCCCGGCCGAGCACGTCCTCGACGGTCGGCAGCGGCAGGCGTTCCAGCGAGGCCAGGGCGCCGCGGTGCACATGGAACCCGGTGACGTCCTCGGCGAGCCGCTCGGTGACCACGAAGCACGGCGCGGCCGTGGAGACGAGTACGTCGGCGAGCCCGGCCAACCAGCGCGGCGCCATCAGGAACGACCGCACCGGGAAGCCGGCCTCGACAGCGCGGCGGACCACCTTCTCGCCCTCGGCCAGGAACAGGCCGTGCCGGGCCTCGAGGTGCCTGCGCAGCTCGACGTCGCGCAGGTGCCGGTAGTCGGCCAGCCTCTCGTCGTCGGGGTCGTCGACCTCGACGAGCTGAGCCACCCAGGAACCCTACCCACCCCGCCGACCCGGCGCATCCGCAGGCCCCCACCCCGCCGACTCGGCCGGCTCCCGCCCTGCAGACGCGCCGACTCGGCCGGCTCCCGCCCTGCAGACGCGCCGACTCGGCAAGCCTGGGAGGCAGCGCGGCCAGGCACCAGCTCAGGCGTAGTGCGCCGGGTTCGCCACGGAGACGACCTCCCCTACCACCACGACCGCGGGCGGGCGCACCTCCTCGCGGGCCATGTCCTCGTGGACCGACCCGAGCGTGCTCAGCAGGATCCGCTCCCCGGGCATCGTGCCTTCGGAGATGACAGCCAGCGGGGTGCTCGAGGGTCGTCCGGCACTGACCAGCCGCTCGGCGATCCGGGGCAGGTTCTGCACGGCCATCAGCAGCACGACGGTGCCACGGAGCCGGGCGAGGGCGTCCCACTCGACGAGTGAGTCGGGGTGGTCGGGCGGCAGGTGGCCGGACACGACCGTGAACTCGTGGGCGACGCCGCGATGCGTCACCGGGATACCCGCCACGGCAGGCACGGACACCGCGCTGGTCAGGCCTGGGATGACGGTCCACGGCACGCCCGCCTCCTCGCACGCGAGCGCCTCCTCGTAGCCGCGCCCGTACACGAACGAGTCACCGCCCTTGAACCGCACGACGCGCTTGCCGGCCAGGGCACGCTCCACGATCACCCGGTTGATCTCGTCCTGAGAGGCAGCCCGGCCGCGCGGCAGCTTCGCGACGTCGATCAGCTCCACGTCGGGTGACAGCTCGCCGAGCAACTCACGCGGGGCGAGCCGGTCCGCGACGACCACGTCGGCCTCGCTGAGGGCTCGCCGCGCGGCCACCGTCATCAGCTCGGGGTCCCCCGGTCCGCCACCGACCAGAACCACCCCCGGCGGACGCTCGTCGTCGTACGGCGCAGCGATCACGCCGTCACGCAGCGCCGCGATGATCGCGTCGCGCACCCCCGCGGACCTTCGGGGTTCACGGTTCCCCAGGACGGCGACCGTCACGCCCGCGTGACGGCCCACCGCCGGGGTCCAGGCCGTCGCCCCGCCGGCGTCATCGGCGCGGACGCAGAAGATGCGGCGCCTCTCGCACTCGGCGCTCACAACCTGGTTGACCGAGGGGTCGTCGGTCGCGGCGATCACGTACCACGTCCCCTCGAGATCCTCCGGCTCGAAGGGTCGCGCGTGCCAGGCGATCTCGCCCGAGGCCGCGAGCCCCTCGACGGCTGGCGTCGTCACCGGCGACACGACGACCACGTCGGCGCCCGCGCCGATCAACCGGGGCACCCGACGTTGCGCGACGTGGCCCCCGCCCACGACCAGCACCCGGCGGCCCTCCAGACGAAGCCCGGCCGGGTACGGCGGGAAGTCGGTCACCCGTTCTCCTTGCGCGCCACACCCGCCGAGTCGAAGGTCGCCATCTCCCGCAGCAGCGCACCGGCGGCCTCGACGATCGGGAAGGACAGCACGGCGCCGGTGCCCTCTCCGAGCCGGAGGTCGAGGTCGACCAGGGGACGCAGGCCCAGGTGCTCGAGTGCGACGGCATGGCCCGGCTCCACGCTGCGGTGTCCCGCGAAGCAGTAGCCGACGACGTCCGGCGCCAGGGCAGCCGCGACGAGGGCAGCCGACCCGGCGATCACGCCGTCCAGGATCACCGGGACCCGCCGGGCGGCCGCGCCGAGCACGAAGCCGACGATCCCGCTGTGCTCGAACCCGCCCACGGAGGCCAGCGTCTCGACCGCGTCGCCGGTGACCGGACGGTCGCGGAGCGCGGTGGTGACGACCGCCACCTTGCGGGCCAACGTGCCGTCGTCGACACCGGTGCCTCGACCGGTGACCTGTGCAGGAGCGGCCCCGGTGAGCCCAGCGACGAGGGCCGCCGACGGGGTGGTGTTCGCGATGCCCATGTCGCCGGTCAGCAGGCAGTCGTGTCCCGCCTCGACGAGCCGCTGCGCGACTGAGGCCCCGGCGAGGATCCCCTGCAGCGCTTCGTCTCTGGTCATCGCCGGCCCGGTCGAGAGGTCCGACGTACCCCGCCGGACCTTGTGGTCGAGCAGGTCGGCACCGGCGACGAGGTCGGCCGCGACCCCCATGTCCACGACGACGACCTCTGCGCCGGCGTGCCGGGCCAGCACGTTCACCGCGGCGCCACCGGCCCGGAAGTTCGCGATCATCGAGGCGGTGACCTCCTGGGGCCAGGGGCTCACCTGCTGAGCGTGCACGCCGTGGTCGCCCGCGAAGACGGCGACGACCGGCCGGGTCATCGCGAGCGGCGGGCAGACGGCCTGGATGCCGGCCAGCTGCACCGAGGCGTCCTCCAGGGCGCCGAGCGACCCGGGCGGCTTGGTGAGCTGGGACTGACGGACTCTCGCGTCCTGCATGGCAGGGACGTCGAGGGGCTGGACCTGCGCGAGCAGGTCGTCGAGATGCGCAGAGGTCATGCGCAGCATTCTCCCCGTCGCGCGGTTCCGGCCCGCAGCCGACCGATGGGCGGGACGCCGCGCTAGCCTTCGCGGTGCCAGTCGCGAACCGACGTACAGGAGAACCGATGAGAAGCCTCGAGCGTCCCGTGGCCCCGGACCCCTAGGAGCTGCTGGCCGCCGACGTCACCAGCCTCGAGGCGGCCGCGGGTGCCGAGGGCGCCGCCTTACCCGGCAAGGCGTTCATGTGCCGCAACGACTTCGGGCCGCGCGCGTTCGCCGGCGCCGCACCGCACGCGGGTGACCAGGTGCACCGCTACTACTTCGTGGTGCACGCGGTGGGCGAGGAGTCGCTCGGCGTCGATGCCGACGCGACCCCCGCCGTGGTGTCGTTCAACCTCGCGGTCAAGACCCTGGGCCGCGCGATCCTGCAGGGCACCTACCAGACCTGAGCGCCCGTCCCCAAGGCCCCGAGGCCCCGAGGCCCCGAGGGTCAGAGGATCGGTCGACCGCCCGTCACCGCGACCCGGGCGCCGGAGACGTAGCTACCGTCGTCCGAGGCGAGCAGCACGTAGACCGGCGCGAGCTCGACCGGCTGGCCCGGCCGACCCAGCGGGACGTCGGAGCCGAACTGCTCGACCTTGTCGGGGGGCATGGTCGCCGGGATCAGCGGCGTCCAGATCGGTCCGGGAGCGACGCTGTTGACCCGGATGCCCTTCGGGCCGAGCATCTGGGCGAGGCTCGCGGTGAGGTTCGCGATGGCGGCCTTCGTCGCGGCGTACGGCGCCAGCGTCGGTGACGGCGAGTCGGAGTTAACGGACGAGCTGCCGATGATCGAGGAGCCCGGCTTCATGTGCGGCACCGCGGCCTTGCAGAGGTGGAACATCGCGGAGACGTTGGTCGCGAAGGTGTGGTCCCACTCGTCGTCGGGGATCTCCTCGAGCGTCTCGTGGTTCATCTGGAACGCCGCGTTGTTCACCAGCACGTCGATCCCGCCGAGCTCCTGTACGGTGCGGGAGATGATGTCGCGGCAGTGCTGCGGGTCCGACACGTCCCCGGGGATCAGCAGTGCCTTTCGACCGGCCTCCTCGACGTACCCTGCGACCTCCTTGGCGTCACTGTCCTCGGAGAGGAAGGAGATCACCACGTCGGCACCCTCGCGGGCGAAGGCGATCGCGACCGCCCGACCGATCCCGCTGTCCGCGCCGGTGATGACGGCGACCTTGCCGGTGAGCTTGCCCGAGCCGCGGTAGCTCTGCTCGCCGCAGTCGGGGACGGGATCCATCTTGGACTGGATGCCGGGGACTTCTTGCTGCTGTGGTGGCTGGGCCATGGCCTGCTCCTCACGGTGGTACGACGTCTGGAGGGTCGGCGTACCCCCCGGTCCCCGGCCCATGCCGGCCGCGGCCGCGCGGCGTCGGTCACAATGCGTCCATGCCTGATGCCCCGGACACCCGCTCGGTCGACGTGCTCGGCGAGCCCTACGTCGCGGAGACGATCGAGCTGGACGCCGACGACGAGGGCGCGGTGGTGGCGACGTTGGTCAGCCGCCCGGCGCTCGCCGGCGGCCGGACGGCACCTGCAGTGCTGCACGTCCACGGCTTCGCGGACTACTTCTTCCAGACCGGCGCGGCGGACTACTGGGTGGGGCGCGGCTACGACTTCTACGCCCTGGACCTGCGCAAGTACGGCCGTTCTCTGCGCGAGCACCAGACCCCCAACTTCGTCACCGACCTGACCCACTACTACCCGGAGATCGACGAGGCGTTCCGCCGGGTCACCGAGCGCGACGGCCACGAGCACGTCGTCGTCACCGGTCACTCCACCGGCGGCCTGGTCACACCGCTGTGGGCGCACGACCGGCAGCCACAGCTCGCCGGGATGGTGCTCAACTCGCCCTGGCTGGACCTGCAGGGCAGCCTGCTGCTGCGCACCGCCGGGACCAAGGCGATCGACCAGATCGGCCTGCGGCGGCCGTTCCTCACGGTGCCGCGCGACGTGTCCGGCTTCTATGCCCGCAGCCTGCACCGGGCCCACGACGGCGAGTGGGACTTCGACCTCGCCTGGAAGCCGCTGGAGTCCTGGCCGGTGTACGCCGGCTGGCTGCGCGCCGTACGCCGGGGGCACGCGCGGGCGCACCGCGGCCTCGACGTGCGGGCGCCGGTGCTGGTGCTCACCTCGGCCGCCAGCGGCCACCCCAAGGACTTCGACGAGTCGTGCTCGAGCACCGACATAGTGCTGGACGTCGAGCTGATCAGGAAGTGGGCGCACAAGCTTGCCGACCACGTCACCCTGGCCCGGGTGCAGGGCGCGATCCACGACGTGTTCCTGTCCCGGGAGCCGGTCCGGCGACGGGCCTACGACGAGGTGACCCGCTGGTCGGACGCCTACCTCCCGCACCATTAGGTTTCTCGCATGGGTGTCTCGACCGACGACTGCGTCAATGCCATCGACCGCCACAGTGCGGGCTTCGCCGCTGCCGCCCGCGACCAGCTCACCAGGCCCGTCCAGCACTGCCCGGGCTGGTCGGTGGCAGACCTGGTCCGACACCTCACGGAGGTGCACTGGTTCTGGGCCACGATCGCCGAGGAGCTGCCGCACTCACCGCCCGAACAGTCCCGGAAGCCGGCCCGCGCTGCGGACGCGGACCTTGTCGACGTCTTCGAGACCGGCGCGGCCCGGCTCGTCCAGGTGCTGCGGTCCGCCGACCAGTCCGCGGCATGCTGGACGTGGGCCCCGCAGGCGCAGAACGTCGCCTTCATCACCCGGCACCAGGTGCAGGAGGCGGCCGTGCACCACTGGGACGCCGCAGACGCCGGCGGGGCCCTCTGGGACGTCGACCCGACGGTGGCCGCGGACTGCGTCGACGAGTTCCTGCACTACTCCGTGTCCTCCGACGCCGACCACGAGGACCCTCCCGGTGAGCCGCTCGCGGGCACCTTCGTGGTCCGCGCCACCGACACCGGCGACAGCTGGACGATCGCCGACGGCGACCTCCCGGGCACCATCCTCGTCAGCAGCGGTACGACGACCGCGCCGGCCGTCGAGGGCACCGCCGCTCGCCTGCTGCTGTGGCTCTACGGCCGCGCCGACCTGCACGCGTCCGACGTTCCCCGCGACCTGCTGGCCCGGTTCAGGGCGCTGACGTACACCGACTGATCCGGGTTCGCGTCCTGCGCGGCCGCCGTACCGGTCGGCTCGTCCCCCTGACTCCCCACGGGAAACTGTCGCTCCCCATGGGTCATGCCCCATGGGGAGCGCCAAACGCCCTGCATACCCTGGGAATCGGCGGGAGGCGTCAGCCGAAAACCAGGATCTGGGTCAGCGCGGCGAGCCCCACCACGACGATGAAGCCGCGCAACGCCCAGGACGGGAGGCGGCGCCCGACGGTGGCGCCCACCTGACCCCCGATCACCGAGCCGACGGCGATCAGCGCGACCGCCGTCCAGTTCATCTCGGCACGGAACAGGAACACGACCGCCGCCACCAGGTTGACCAGCATCGCCAGGACGTTCTTGGTGGCGTTGTTGCGCTGCATGGTCTCCGTCAGCCCGATCCCCAGGACCGCCATCAGCAGGACCCCTTGGGCGGCACCGAAGTATCCGCCGTACACGCCGGTGACGTAGACGAGCACCCAGACCCACAGCGCCCCGTGCTCGGGCCGCTCCACGCCCCGCGACTCGGCGCGAGCGGCGACCCGGCGGCTGATCGCCGGCTGGAAGACCACCAGCAGCAGGCCGATCCCGATCAGCACCGGCACGATGGACTTGAACGCGGCCGCAGGCAGCACCAGCAGCAGGAAGGCACCGGTCACCCCGCCGAGCACCGACGCGGAACCGAGCCGCACCAGACGGTCGCGCTGGCCGGCGAGCTCGCGGCGGTAGCCGATCGCCCCGGACAGCGACCCCGGCACCAGGCCCAGGGTGTTGGAGACGTTGGCGGTCACCGGCGGCAGCCCGATCGCGACGAGGGTCGGGAACGTGATCAGCGTTCCCGACCCCACCACTGTGTTGATGGTGCCGGCGGCGATCCCCGCCAGGAAGACCGCCACCATCTCCAGGAGGCTCACTGGGCAGACGGCTCCCCGGGGTCGCCGCCGACGCCGCCGTCGGTGGGGATGTCAGGGGTGGTCGCATCGGTCGGCAGTGCGCCGTTGAGTCCCTGCGACGCCCGGCCGCGGAGGTCGCTGGAGGCCTCCGCTGCGGCGATCGCGGCCGCGACCTCCTGGTGGGTGTTGGTCAGCGCAGCGTCGTCGGACTGCACGGCCTCGGCGGGACCCATGTCGACGCGGGTCAGCGGACCGTCGACCTTGTCCGGGATGCCCTGCATGCTGGTCATCGTCGAGCCGAGCCCCTCCAAGGCCCTGCCGATCTCGCTGGGCACGATCCACACCTTGTTGGCACTGCCCTCGGCGATCTTCGGCATCATCTGGAGGTACTGGTAGGCGAGCAGCGACTGGTCCGGGCGCCCGTCGTGGATCGCCTGGAACACGGTCTGGATCGCCTGCCCCTCCCCCTGCGCCTTGAGGATCCGGGACTCGCGGTCGGCCTGCGCGCGCAGGATGAGCGACTCCCGGTCACCCTCCGCGTTCAGGATCGCGGCTTGCTTGCCGCCCTCGGCGGTCAGGATGGCGGACTGGCGCTGGCCCTCGGCGGTCAGGATCGCCGCCCGCTTGTCCCGGTCGGCGCGCATCTGCTTCTCCATGGAGTCCTTGATCGAGGGCGGCGGGTCGATGCCCTTCAGCTCCACCCTGTTCACCCGGATCCCCCACTTGCCGGTCGCCTCGTCCAGGACCCCGCGCAGCCGGTTGTTGATCTCGTCCCGGCTGGTGAGCGCCTGCTCGAGGTCCATGCCGCCGACGATGTTGCGCAGGGTCGTCATCGTCAGCTGCTCGACGGCCTGGATGTAGTTGGCGATCTCGTACGTCGCCGCGACCGGGTCGGTGACCTGGAAGTAGATCACGGTGTCGATCGAGACCACCAGGTTGTCCTCGGTGATCACCGGCTGCGGAGGGAACGACACGACCTGCTCACGCAGGTCGATCATGTAGCGGACCTTGTCGACGAACGGTACGACGATGTTCAGCCCCGCCGGCAGGCTCGCCTTGTACTTGCCGAACCGCTCGACTATGCCGGCCCGCGCCTGCGGCACGATGCGCACCGTCCTGGCGAGCAGTGCCACGACGAACACCACCAGCACGATGAGCACGATGAATGCTGGAGACATGTTGTCCCCTCCCTGTTCTGCGTCTTTCTATCCTGGATGGAACGGTGGCGACCCGGGACTAGGGGTCGAGCTCAGGGACCTGGTGGACCAGCGCGGTGGCTCCCTTGATCGCGAAGACGTCGACCTTGGCGCCCGGCTCGATCACCAGGTCCTCGTCGTAGGGTCGGGCCGACCAGACCTCCCCGTCGATCCGCACCCGCCCGCCCTGGGTGGACACCTGCTCGATCACCAGGCCCTGCCGGCCGACGAGCTTGTCGTGCCCGAGGACGAGGGTGGGGCCGGCCCGCAGCCTGCCCACGACGCTGGGCCGGACGAACCCGAGGGCGGCGACGGAGGCTGCCACAGCGGCGAGCACCTGCACGAGCTCCGGCAGCTGAGCGAGGGCTGCGAACATCCCGACGATCGCCCCGGCAGCCAGCATCAGCAGGATGAGGTCGAGGCTGATCAGCTCCAGTGCGCCGAGCCCGATCGCGAGTGCCAGCCAGAACGCCCAGTCCTGGAACCCGTCCGGAAGAGGCATACCCCCACACTATCCGCCGCCGAGCGAAAGCCGGAGGGGTCAGACGACCACCTGACGAGGGTCACGTCGGCGGGCCGCCCACCGCCCGTCCTCGTGGCTCAGCCGCAGAGCCATGCCGAAGGTCGAGGAGAGCACCTGCTCGGTCAACACATCCTCGAGCGGCCCGGCCGCGACCACCACCCCGCGGCGCAGCAGCAGCGCGTGGGTGAAGCCGGGGGGGATCTCCTCGACGTGGTGCGACACGAGGACGGTGGCGGGGGCCGCCTCGTCGAGCGCGAGCCGGGACAAGGTGGCGACGAGATCCTCCCGTCCGCCGAGGTCGAGGCCGGCGGCGGGCTCGTCGAGCAGCAGGAGCTCCGGGTCGGTCATCAGCGCGCGGGCCACCTGCACCCGCTTGCGCTCGCCCTCCGACAGCGTCCCGAACGTGCGGTCGACCAGGCGCCGCGCGCCGACCTCGCGGAGCAGCCGCGCGGCCCGCTCGTGATCCAGCTCGTCGTAGCGCTCGCGCCACCGCCCCAGGACGCCGTACGACGCGGAGACGACCACGTCGTGCACCCGCTCCTGACGCGGGATCCGCTCGGCCAGGGCGGCGCTGGTCAGGCCGATCCTCGGTCGCAGCTCGAACACGTCGACGGTGCCGAGCACCTCTCCGAGGATGCCCGCCACCCCGGACGTCGGGTGGATCATCGCCGAGGCCACCTGCAGCAGGGTGGTCTTGCCGGCGCCGTTCGGGCCCAGCACCACCCAGCGCTCGTCCTCCTCGACCGTCCAGTCGACCTCCGAGACGAGAGTCGCCGCACCGCGTCGGACCGTGACGGCGGCGAGCTCGAGAACGGCAACCATGGTGGGAAACCTATACGCCCCTCCAGGCGCCCGAGCACCCCGGCTGCGTACCCTCGGTCGGGTGAGCGCGACGCCTCTTCCGCTGTCGGCCCGGTTCGCGCTGTGGTTCTCGGCTTGGGTCACCGGCCGCAGCAGCCTGGACGACACCCGGGACGCGATCGTCGGGGACGACGCCGGGCACGACATCGCGGCACTGCCGAGCCGACCCGACCCGCTGCCGCTGATCGTGGCGCTGGGGATGCTGCGCAGCAGCCGGGCCAGCGGCGCCGGCCTCGCGCTGCCGGTCCCGGGCGACCTGCTGGGGCTCGGCGGCCCGAGCGCCTTCAACGGCGAGGTCGTGGAGGCCGGGGAGGGGGTGGTGCTGGAGGGCGCCGACCTCGGCGTGGTCCCCCACCGCACCGGCGCCGGCGTGGTGTGGACCTGTCACCACGCCGTGTCCCGGCGTCAGGTTCCGGATCCGTCGGAGGCCGACGCAGCCCTGCGCCTGGCCCTGGTCCACACCGCGGACGTGCTCGCGGACCTCGACGTCGCCCGGTGGCGGCCCGAGGTCGCCGACGAGTTGACCGGCCCGCGCAGAACGGTGGACTTGGGGTTCCCCGACGACATGTCGCCGCGCGCCGTGCGCCTGGCCTCGCTCGCCATCCGCTGCAGGTGCATCGTCGAGCTGGCGCTCGAGGACGACGGCGCGAGCATCACCGCCGCCGAGGCGGACGCGCGTCGCACGGCGCTCGGGCCGCTCGACCGGGCAGCGAGACGCGGCCTGGTGGCCGCCTGCACCTTCCCGTGGCAGCGGTAGCGTCGGCGCGCGATGGACGCGATGGAGGAGCCCCCGAAGACCCTGTTGATCACCCTCACCGGCACGGACCGCCCGGGGGTGACGTCGACGGTGTTCGCCACGCTCGCGGCGTTCGGCGTCGCGGTGCTGGACATCGAGCAGATTGTGCTGCGTCGCCGCCTGGTGCTCGGCGTCCTGGTGACCGTGCCCCGGGACTGGAAGGCGCTGCGGGACGCCGTGCAACGCGTCGGGTCCGAGCTCGAGATGCAGGTCGAGGTGGACCGAGGCACCGGTGACAACCGACCCCGGCCGGAGGGACGCAGCCACGTCACCGTGCTGGGGACGCCGCTGCGGCCGGCTGCGGTCGCCGCCATCGCCGGCCGGATCGCCGACACCGGCGCCAACATCGACCGGATCGAGCGGATGGCGCGCTACCCGGTGACGGCGATCGAGCTGCACGTCTCGGGGGCCGACCCGGACCGGCTGCGCGCGACCCTGGCGGCGGAGGCGGCGGTGCAGGCGGTCGACGTCGCCGTACAGCCGGCGAACCTGCTGCGGCACGGCATGCGGCTGGTCGTGATGGACGTCGACTCGACGCTGGTCCAGGGTGAGGTGATCGAGATGCTCGCCGCCGAGGCCGGCTGCCTCGAGGAGGTGGCGGCCGTGACCGGGGCCGCGATGCGCGGCGAGGTCGACTTCGAGACGTCGCTGCGCCGCCGGGTGGCGCTGCTCGCGGGCCTGGAGGTCACCGCGCTGGACCGGGTGTACGACGCCCTCCAGCTCGCCCCGGGCGCGCGCACCCTGGTGCGGACGCTCAAGCGGCTCGGCTACCGGTTCGCGATCGTCTCCGGAGGCTTCACCGCCGTCACCGAGCGGATCGCCGCCGACCTCGGCATCGACTTCGCAGCGGCGAACGAGCTCGAGGTGGCCGATGGCAGGCTGACCGGCCGGCTGGTCGGCCCGGTGCTCGACCGCGCCGGCAAGGCGGACGCGCTGCGCCGGTTCGCCGCCGCGTCGGGGGTGTCGATCGGCGCCACGGTGGCGGTCGGCGACGGGGCCAACGACCTCGACATGCTCGCGGCCGCGGGGCTGGGCATCGCGTTCAACGCCAAGCCCCTGGTGCAGCAGGCCGCGGACACGGCGGTGAACGTGCCCTACCTGGACGCCATCGTCTACCTGCTGGGGATCAGCCGGGAGGAGGTCGAGGCCGCCGACGCCCTGGAGGGCCTGACCACGCCTGCTCCCCCGCTGCCCTGATCTCCCTGGTCACTCCCCTCCTGCTCTCCCCTGCCTGCCGAGCCGGCACGTCCGCAGGGCCCGGGACCGCCGAGCCGGCCCGTCCGCAGGGCCGGGGACCGCCGAGCCGGCCCGTCCGCAGGGCCCGGGACCGCCGAGCCGGCCCGTCCGCAGGGGTCAGGACCGGCCGACGTAGTAGCCGACCACCCGGCCGCTCTCCGCCGCGAGCTCCGACCACGGCAGCTCGAACTGCAGCACCGCCAGCGCGGCCGGCGGGAACCCGTGCAACAGGTCGGACACAGCGGCCGGATCACCCTCGCCGTCGTCGAGGAAGTGGCAGATGTACTCCGCGATCGGGTTGTGGCCCACGAACAGCACCGTCGTCGCGTCCGGTGGAGCGCCGCGGAGCGCATCCAGCACGACGTCGGCGCTGCCGGAGAACAGGGCGTCGTCGAAGGCCGCCCGGGCCGGGTCGACTCCCGACGCGTCGGCGACCTCGGCCCAGGTCTCCCGAGTGCGGGTCGCGGTGGAGACCAGTGCGAAGTCGGGGAGCAGCCCGGCCTCGCGCAGATGCCGGCCCACGTCCCTGGCGCTCTCCCGCCCACGAGCGGTCAGCGCGCGGGCGTGGTCGCTGTCCCCGAACGGCTCTGCCTTGGCATGGCGCAGCACAAGCAGGCGCCGACCGCGGGTCACGGGACCCTCGTCGGCACCCCGTAGGCTGCCGTGCATGCCGAACGGTTCATCGGACACCGGATCAACTATATCCCCCCAAAGTGGACCGGGAGCCCTGATCGCCATCGGTGGTGCCGAGGACAAGCTCGGACTCCGCTCGGTGCTCGGCGAGTTCGTGTCGCTTGCGGGTGGCACGGACGCCAGGATCGCCGTCGTGCCCACCGCATCCTCGCTCGGACCCGAGATCGTCGAGGTGTACGACGCCCTCTTCCGCCGGCTCGGCGCCGGCCAGGTGGTCGGTGTGCGACCGCAGACCCGCGAGGAGGCCGAGCACCCGGCGATGGTCGGCCTGCTCGGGGACGCGACCGGCATCTTCATGACCGGCGGCAACCAGCTCAAGCTGTCCTCGATCGTGAACGGTACGGCGTTCGGCGACGCGATCGTGGCGGCCCACCGACGCGGCGTGGTGGTCGCCGGCACCAGTGCAGGTGCCAGCATCCAGTCCAGCCACATGGTGGCGTTCGGCCCCGGCGGCTCCACCCCCAAGCAGCGGATGACCCAGCTCGCCGGCGGTCTGGGCCTGGTCCGCGACGTGGTCATCGACCAGCACTTCGCCCAACGCAACCGCTACGGCCGGCTGCTGATGCTCGTCGCGCAGAGCCCCGGCCTGCTGGGCATCGGCATCGACGAGGACACCGCGGCGGTGGTCACCAGCGAGCCCAGCCCCGACCTGGCGAGCACCGACCGGGTGGAGATGCTCCGTGTGGTCGGGCGAGGTGCGGTCACCCTCTTCGACGCCCGCTCGGTGGTGTCGAACGCGGACACCGCCCGCCGTACGGCGCCACTGCTCGCGTCCGGCGTGGTGCTGCACGTGCTGCCGGCGGGCTCGGTGTTCAACCTCTCGGACCGCACCCTGGTGCGCCCGACGGCGACGGTGGACCCGGCCGAGGCCGAGGAGCTGGCGGTTGCAGGACGTGACCTGAAGCGGTTGGCTCGAGACATCGCCGCCGGCGACGTGTCCCCGACCGTGCTGCGGCGGCGCAGAGCCCGACAAGCCCCTGACCCGGTCATCGAAGGAGATCCTGCATGAGCGTCCCCTCGCCCGACCTGTCGATCCTCGAGACCCGCGTCTACCGCGGGGCCAACGTCTGGTCGTACGAGAAGGCGATCCATCTCGTCGTCGATCTGGGTTCACTGGAGGACCACCCCTCGAACACCCTCCCCGGCTTCAACGAGGACTTGGTGCAGATGCTGCCCGGCCTGCGCGAGCATTCGTGCTCGCGTGGGCGTCGCGGAGGCTTCCTCGAGCGGCTCAACGAGGGCACCTGGCTCGGGCACGTCGCCGAGCACACCGCGCTCGCACTGCAGCAGGCCGTCGGCCACGACGTACGCCGCGGCAAGACCCGGCAGGTCAAGGGTGAGAGGGGCCGCTACAACGTGATCTACGGCTACGTGGACGAGACCGTCGGACTGGCCGCGTCCCGGCTCGCCGTACGCCTGGTCAACCACCTGGTCCGGGCCGACCCCGGCTTCGACTGGGACGCGGAGCTCGAGGACTTCATCCTGCGGGCCGAACGGGCTGCGTTCGGGCCGTCCACCCAGGCGATCATCGACGAGGCGGTCTCCCGTGACATCCCCTGGATCCGGCTGAACAAGCACTCCCTCGTGCAGCTCGGGCAGGGCGTGCACCAGAAGCGCATCCGCGCCACCATGACCTCGGCCACCAGCGCGATCGCGGTCGACGTCGCCTCCGACAAGGACCTCACCACCCGGCTGCTCGGCGCGGCGGGACTGCCGGTGCCCAAGCAGGAGTCGGTGCGTACGGCGGAGCAGGCGGTCGCCGTCGCGGAGCGGATCGGCTACCCCGTCGTGGTCAAGCCACTGGACGGCAACCATGGCCGAGGGGTGTGCCTGGGGCTGGAGAACGCGGACGACGTGCGCGCGGCGTTCCCGGTGGCCGAGGAGCAGGCCCGCGGCCCGTGGGTGATCGTGGAGTCGCAGATCACCGGACGCGACTACCGGTGCCTGATCGTCGACGGCCGGCTGGCCGCCGTGGCCGAGCGGGTGCCCGCACACGTCGTAGGGGACGGGCGGAGCACCATCGAGGACCTCGTGGACCTCACCAATGCCGACCCGCGTCGCGGCGTCGGGCACGAGAAGGTGCTCACCCGGATCAAGGTGGACGACGCGGCGCTGGCCCTGCTGGCTGACCAGGGCTACAAGCTCGGTGACGTCCCGGCCGCCGGCGAGCTGGTGAAGCTGACCCTCACCGGCAACATGTCCACCGGTGGCATCTCCATCGACCGCACCTTCGAGGCGCACCCGGAGAACGTCGAGATCGCCGAGGAGGCAGCCCGGATGGTGGGGCTGGACATCGCCGGCATCGACTTCATCTGTCCCGACATCACCGAGCCGGTGCGGGAGACCGGTGGGGCGATCTGCGAGGTGAACGCGGCGCCCGGGTTCCGGATGCACACCCATCCGACCATCGGCGACCCGCAGTTCATCTCCAAGCCCGTGGTCGACATGCTGTTCCCGCCGGGTGCGGCGAGCCGGATCCCGATCGTGGCGGTCACCGGCACGAACGGCAAGACGACCACGGCCCGGATGATCTCGCACATCTTCAAGGGTATGGGCCGCAAGGTCGGCATGACCTCGACGGACGGGGTCGTGATCGACGAGCGGCTGGTGATCCGCTCCGACGCGTCGGGTCCGAAGTCCGCGCGGATGGTCCTGCAGAATCCCCGCGTCGACTTCGCCGTGTTCGAGGTGGCGCGCGGGGGGATCCTCCGGGAGGGGCTCGGCTACGAGCGCAACGACGTGGCCGTGGTGCTCAACGTGCAGCCGGACCACCTCGGGCTGCGCGGCATCGACACCGTCGAGCAGCTCGCGGACGTGAAGGCGGTCCTGGTCGAGGCGGTCCCGCGGGACGGGCACGCCGTGCTGAACGCGGACGACCCACTGGTGCGCGAGATGCGACGTCGCTGCTCCGGCGAGGTCGTCTGGTTCTCGATGGCCGAGCCGGACTCCGACGAACGTGACCTGATCGACCAGCACTGCCGCCGCGGCGGCAAGGCACTCGTCCTGGAGCCCAGTGAGCGCGGCGAGATGATCGTCGTACGCCATGGGCGACGGGAGATGCAGCTCGCCTGGACCCACCTGCTGCCCTCGACGTTCAGTGGCCGGGCCCGGATGAACGTGCAGAACGCCCTCGCGGCGGCGGCCGCCGCCTTCGCCGCCGGGGCGCCGTTGCACGACATCCGCCAGGGCCTACGGACCTTCACCACCAGCTACTACCTCTCGCCGGGGCGGCTCAACGAGCTCGAGGTCAACGGCGTGCAGGTGATCGTGGACTACTGCCACAACGCGCCCGGGATGAAGATGCTCGGCGACTTCGTGGACCGGGTCGGGGACAGCCTGGCGACGACGAGCGAGCTTGGCCGTCCCTCGCGGATCGGCGTCGTGGCCACCGCGGGCGACCGGCGCGACGACGACATGCGTGAGCTGGGCGCGATCGCCGCTCAGCACTTCGACGTGGTGGTGGTCCGGGAGGACCAGTCGTTGCGGCACCGGGAGCGGGGGGCGACCGCTGCCCTGGTGGCCGAGGGGGTGCGCGCAACGATGGCCGACGGGGGGCGGTGCAAGCAACTCGAGGTGGTCCTGGACGAGATCGCCGCCGTGCGGCACGCCATGTCCCGCGCCAACGCCGGCGACCTGGTGGTGGTGTGCGTGGACCAGCACCCGGCCGTGATGGCCGAGCTGGAGAACTGGTCCAACCAGGCCCAGGCCGGCTCCGGGTCGACGGACGGCCCGGTCGGAGACCCGGACTACGCGCGTGCGGCTGCGGCCGTCGTACCCGACGCCTAGCCTGGCGTCGCGTGCGGAGCACGACCCCCGGCCGAGGCGTGCGATCCCTGGCTCCTCTCACGACACGATCCCGACGGCGGTCCCCGTCGACCGATGAGGCGCCCGGGCGCTTGTGGACCGTCCTCAGTACGCCGAGTCGGCGCATCCGCAGGGCCAGGACTGTCGTACTCCTGCGGACGCGCCGGGTCGGCACGGTTTCGGCCTGCGGACGCGCCGACTCGGCACGGTTTCGGCCTGCGGACGGGCCGGGTCGGCACCGGGGCTCAGCCGCGAGCGGCGCGGACCTTACGGCCCAGGGTGTCGGGGCTGTCCGCGGTGAACCCCTGGGCGGCCAGCCAGTCGTAGACGCCCTGGCGGTCCTCGTGGGTCATCACCGCGACCACGTCACCGGGCTCGGCCCTGCTGACCAGCGTCTCGAGCGCCTCGACCTCGGTAGGGTACGACGGCACGTCGACCACCCCCACCCGGGCTGCGGCGGCGCGGAACAGCTCGTCGAGCTCCCCGACGGTCCGGCCGCGGAGGTACGCCGCCTTGTGCGCGATGACCAGCACGTCGGCGTCCCGGGCGCCGGTCTCCGCCAGGCTCGCGAGCACCTCGTCCTGCCGGTCCCCGACAGCTCCGAGGGCCAGCAGAAGCCGAGCCCCCGGCCGGCGTACGCCGTTCATGATCTCGAGCAGGGCCTCCAGCCCGGCCTCGTTGTGCGCGAGGTCCACCACCACGCTGAGCTCGCCGCGGCTGAAGAAGTTCATCCGGCCGGGATTGTGCTCGGCGTCCGGCCGGAAGGACCGCAGACCCTCGACGACGGCGTTCCTGGGCAGTCCGACGCCGAGCGCTGCCGAGGCGGCGGCCAGCGCGTTCTCCACATTGAACCGCGACAGACCCGCGAGGGTCATCGGGATGTCGGCGACCTCCAGGAGCGGGTCGGGGTCGCTGCCGGCGGTCAGGACGCACAGCCAGCCGTCGATGACGGTCGTCGCGCGGCCACCTGCGGACAGCGTCTCCCGGACAGCCGGGGAGTCCGGGTCGCGGGAGAACACCCACGGCCTGGCCTGGAGCGAGCCGCGGACGGCGTACACCCGGGGGTCGTCGCCGTTGAGCACCGCCCAGCCGCCGGGCCGGGTGATCCGCGACACCACCGCCTTCACCTCCGCGAGCTGGTCGACGGTCTCGATGCCCTGCAGGCCCAGGTGGTCAGCGGACACGTTGGTGAAGACGGAGACGTCGTTGTAGGCGACCCCGATCCCCTTCAGCAGGATCCCGCCGCGGGCCGTCTCGGTCACCGCGAGCTGCACCCCGGGACGCTCGAGCACCCGACCGGCGCCCGAGGGCCCCGAGTAGTCGCCCGACTCCACCAGCTCGCCGTCGACGTAGATCCCGTCCGTGCTGGACCACCCGACGTGCATGCCGTGCCCCAGGGCGATGTGCGCGATCATCCGCGACGTGGTGGTCTTCCCGTTCGTGCCGGTGACCGCGACCACCGGGACGCGCGGCCGTAGGGTCGCCGGTGGCGGCCCGGGCTCGGCGTCCCGGACGGCCGCCGCGGCCCGGCCGACCAGCTCGTCCAGGTCCGGGCTCGGCAACGCGTCGAGCACGTCGGCGACCGCGCGGGCCAGGGCCTCGGCCCGACCGCGATGCCGCCAGGGGTAGGCGACCACGAGCTGACGGACGTCACCCGAGGGCCTGGTCCGCACGCCCAGCCGTGTGGTGCCGGCCTCGCGGGCCACCTGGCGGACCAGCCGGGCGACGGCGCGGGCCGCGAACCGCTGCCGCAGCCCACCGCCGGGCTCGCCGGGACGCACCTGGCGCAGCCCGACGCGCGCGGCGAACCGCCGGGCGACGTCGTCGGGTGCGTCCACCAGCCGGGTGAGGTCCAAGGTGAGCTTCACCGCGGCCCGCGGGAAGTAGAGGTTGGGCCCTTCGAGGACGCGGAGCTCGACGAGTGCGGAGGTCATGGCGGCCACACGGTACCCCGGTCCGGGACAGCCGGGGACGGGCGTCAGGCGCCCATGGCGTGGTAGCCGCCGTCCACGTGCACGATCTCACCCGTGGTGGCCGGGAAGAAGTCGCTGAGCAGCGCCACCACCGCCTTCGCGGTCGGCACGGTGTCCTTCTCGTCCCAGCCCAGCGGGGAGCGGTCGCTCCACATCGACTCGAGGTCCTCGAAGCCCGGGATCGCCTTCGCCGCGAGGGTCTTGAGAGGGCCGGCGGAGACCAGATTGACCCGCACGCCGTGGGGTCCGAGATCGCGGGCCAGATAGCGGGCCGTCGACTCCAGCCCCGCCTTGGCCACACCCATCCAGTCGTACGCCGGCCACGCGACCGTCGCGTCGAAGGTCAGCCCCACCACCGACCCGCCGTCGCCCATCAGCGGCAGGCACGCGTTGGACAGGGAGACCAGGGAGTAGGCGGACACCTGCACGGCCTGGGCGACGTCCGGCCAGGGACCGGTGAGGAACTTGCCGCCGAGCAGCGTCTCGGGGTTGCCGAAGGCGATCGAGTGCACCACCCCGTCGAGCCCGTCCACGTGCTCGCGCAGCAGGTCCGGGAGCCGCTCGAGGTGCTCGGGGTCGGTGACGTCGAGCTCGACGACCGGCGTCGGCTGCGGGAGCCGCCCGACGATGCGCCTGGTGATGCCCAGGGCGCGCCCGAAGTTGGACACCACGAC
>JAICWH010000132.1 GCA_025934895.1 Nocardioidaceae bacterium
ACGATGTAGCCGAGTGCCACGGGCGAGATCACCGCCGTCTCGATGACCAGGCTCTCGACGGCACCCGCGTTCGCCTTCTTCTTCGCCAGGCCGTAGCTTCCGAACGAGAACGCCAGGATCAGGGCAACCCAGGGTGGATGACCGTACTCCACGGTGAGGGCCAGCACCGCGACACCCGCGATCCCGAGCGCCACCCACTGCAGCGTGCGCAGCCGCTCGCCAAGCAGCAGCACCCCCATCAGCACACTGACCAGCGGGTTGATGAAGTAGCCGAGCGACGTCTCCACGACGTGGTGGTGGTTGACGCCCCAGATATAGGTCCCCCAGTTGACCGTGATCAGCACTGATGCGGCGGCCAGCAACCGGCGGGTACGTCGTACGGCGAACGTCGCGCGCAGGGTGGCACGCCTGCGGGTGGCGATGACGAGCCCGACCATGACCAGCATCGACCAGAAGATTCGGTGGGCCAGGATCTCGATGGCGCCGGCGGGCTCGAGCAGTGGCCAGTACAGCGGGAAGAATCCCCACATGACCCACGCTGCCAAGCCCAGAAGCACTCCCCGACGCGTCTCACCCACGGCCTGATCCTACGCCATGCGTCATGAGTCAAACCCCGGTTCACCACTGACGGAACTCGCCGGTCCGGGGCCCAAGCCTGCGGACGCGCCGACTCGGCAGGGTGTGGGCCTGCGGACGCGCCGACTCGGCAGGGTGTGGGCCTGCGGACGCGCCGGGTCGGCGGGCGTGGCAGGAGGCTAGACGACGTCCCAGGTGTCGCCGCTGGCCAGCAGGCCGGCGAGGGCGGTCCTCGTGTCGGTCGTGCCGGCGCGGGCGGTGGCGATCTGGTCACGGGCCTGGTCGTCGTAGGTCGAGGCCTCGACCTGGCGGAAGATGCCGATCGCCGCGTGCGCCAGGACGCCGGAGTCCGTGAGCCGGGACAGCGCGAATGCGGTGGTCGGGTCGGCCGCGTGCGCGTCGTGGACCAGGACATCGGCGTCGGAGGGGTTCTCCTCGATCCGGACCCCGCCGGTGAACCGGTCGCGCACGACCCCGAGCTGACGGTCCCGGCCGAAGCGGATCGGCTCCCCGTGCGCGAGCGGGATGATCGCCTCCGACCTCGACTCGTTGTCCTTGATCGCGTCGAAGGCGCCGTCGTTGAAGATGGGGCAGTTCTGGTAGATCTCCACCAGCGACGTACCCCGGTGGGCCGCTGCTGCGGACAGCACCGAGGTCAGGTGCTTGCGGTCCGAGTCCACGGTGCGGGCCACGAACGTGCCCTCGGCGCCCAGCGCGAGGGACACCGGGTTGAACGGGTTGTCGAGCGACCCCATCGGCGTGGACTTGGTGACCTTGCCGGGCTCGGACGTGGGGGAGTACTGGCCCTTGGTCAGGCCGTAGATCCGGTTGTTGAACAGCAGGATCGTCATGTTCACGTTGCGGCGCAGCGCATGGATCAGGTGGTTGCCGCCGATCGACAGCGCGTCGCCGTCACCCGTGACGACCCACACCGACAGGTCCTCGCGGGTCGTGGCCAGGCCGGTCGCGATCGCGGGGGCGCGTCCGTGGATGGAGTGCATGCCGTAGGTGTCGAGGTAGTACGGAAACCTCGAGGAGCACCCGATCCCGGAGACGAACACGATGTTCTCGCGCTTGAGCCCCAGCTCGGGCAGGAAGCCCTGCACGGCGGCGAGCACGGCGTAGTCGCCGCAGCCCGGGCACCAGCGGACCTCCTGGTCGGAGGTGAACTCCTTGCGGTTCTGCGGCGCGTCCGCGGCGGGGACGTGGCGCAGCCCCGGCAACGGCAGCAGCTCGGTCATCGGGTGATCTCCTTGGTGATCGCCTCGGCGAGCTCGGCGGCGCGCAGCGGCAGCCCGCGCACGTGGTTGTAGCCGATCACGTCGACGAGGTACTTGGCCCGGAGCAGCATCGAGAGCTGACCGAGGTTCATCTCCGGGACCATCACCGTGTCGTAGGAACGCAGCACGGCGCCGAGGTCGGCGGGGAACGGGTTGAGGTGGCGCAGGTGCGCCTGGGCGACGGGGTGGCCAGAGCTGCGGACCTGGCGTACGGCGGCACCGATCGGGCCGTACGTCGACCCCCACCCGAGGACCAGGATGTCGGCGCCGCGCCCGTCCTCGTCGAGGGGGTCGTCGACCTCCAGCGGCGGGATGTCGCGGGCGATCCGCTCGACCTTGGCGGCCCGGGTCCGGACCATCAGGTCGTGGTTGGCGGGGTCGTAGGAGATGTTGCCGTGCCCGGCGCCCTTCTCCAGGCCACCGATCCGGTGCTCGAGACCCTTCGTGCCGGGCACCGCCCACGGCCGGGCGAGGGTCTCCTCGTCGCGCAGGTAGGGCCAGAAGTCGCGCTCACCGGCGCTCTTCCCCGACTCGACCGTGTGGTTGGGCTCGGTGGCGAAGGCCGGGTCGATCATCGGCAGGTCGGCCACCTCGGGAATGTGCCACGGCTCGGACCCGTTGGCGAGCATCCCGTCGGAGAGCAGGAGCACCGGTGTGCGGTAGGTGACCGCGATCCGCGCGGCCTCGAGGGCCGCGTCGAAGCAGTCGGCCGGCGACCGCGGAGCCACCACCGGCACCGGCGACTCGCCGTTGCGCCCGAACATCGCCTGCAGCAGGTCGGCCTGCTCGGTCTTGGTCGGCAGACCGGTCGAGGGACCACCGCGCTGCACGTCGACGACGAGCAGCGGCAGCTCCATCATCACGCCGAGCCCGATGGTCTCCGCCTTCAGGGCGAGCCCGGGGCCGGACGTGGTGGTCACGCCGAGCGACCCTCCGAAGGAGGCACCGAGCGCGGCACCGACGCCGGCGATCTCGTCCTCGGCCTGGAAGGTCGTGATCCCGAACCGCTTGTGCTTGCTGAGCTCGTGCAGGATGTCGGAGGCCGGGGTGATCGGGTAGGAGCCGAGGAACAGCGGCAGCCCGGACTGGGTGGAGCCGGCGATCAGGCCGTAGGCCAGCGCCAGGTTGCCGGTGATGTTGCGGTAGGTGCCCGGGGCCATCGGGGCCGGCTTGATCTCGTAGGAGACCGCGAAGGCCTCCGTCGTCTCGCCGAAGTACCAGCCCGCCTTGAAGGCGGTGACGTTGGCGTCTCGGATGTCGGGAGCCTTCGCGAACCGACGCTCGAGGAAGGTGACGGTCGAGTCGGTCGGGCGGCCGTACATCCAGGACAGCAGCCCGAGCGCGAACATGTTCTTGGCCCGGCTGGAGTCCTTGCGGGACAGCCCGAACTCCTTGACGGCCTCCACGGTCATGTCGGTCAGCTCGAAGGCGTGCACGTCGTACTCGGCGAGGGTGTCGTCCTCGAGCGGGTTCTCCGCGTACCCGGCGCGGCTGAGGTTGCGGCTGGTGAAGTCGTGGGAGTCGACGATGACCGTCGCGCCCTTCTTGACGTCCGACAGGTTGGCCTTGAGCGCCGCCGGGTTCATCGCCACCAGCACGTCGGGGGAGTCACCGGGGGTGAGGATGTCGTGGTCGGCGAAGTGCACCTGGAACGACGACACGCCCGGGAGGGTGCCCTGTGGCGCCCGGATCTCGGCCGGGAAGTTGGGCAGCGTGGACAGGTCGTTGCCGAAGCTCGCGGTCTCCTGGGTGAACCGGTCGCCGGTGAGCTGCATCCCGTCACCCGAGTCCCCTGCGAAGCGGATGATCACGCGGTCGAGCTGCTGGACCTGCTTGGTCACGCCTTGTCGCCTTCCCTCAGCTGGGCCTCGGCCGAACCGTCCCCTCCGGTAAGGGTGCCCTCTCCCCATGGTACGGCGGTGCAGCCACGCGGGCCCGTTCGGTCCGGATGACGATGGCCACATCGGGCGGTCGGAGCGTGATCCCCGACACGTCGGAGGTGTCGACCGGGAAAAGGATTTTCCCGAGGCGACTATATCGAGTAATCTACCTGACTTAGATAGTTGCTTGTCCGACAACGTCACCGACACCAAGGAACGAGTGCAGCATGAACAGCAAGTGGAAGGCCGCGTCAGCCGCCTCCGTGGTCGCAGCCATGGCCCTCGCGGGCTGTGGCGGCAGCTCCGGAGCGTCGGGTGGGGCCAGCACGGTCAGCCTCGTCGGGTTCTCGATCCTCGAGCAGCCCAACAAGAAGGTGATCGCCGACTTCGAGAAGACATCCGACGGCAAGGACGTCTCCTTCAAGCAGTCCTACGGGGCCTCGGGCGACCAGGCACGAGCGGTGATCGGCGGCCAGAAGGCGGACCTCGTGCACCTCTCGCTCGAGCCGGACGTGAACAAGCTGGTGGACGCCAAGCTCGTCGCCAACAACTGGAAGAGCACCCCGACCAAGGGGATCCTGACCCAGTCCGTGGTCGTGATCGGCGTCCGCCCCGGCAACCC
The DNA here is from genome assembly GCA_025934895.1 of Nocardioidaceae bacterium. Classification (GTDB taxonomy): domain Bacteria; phylum Actinomycetota; class Actinomycetes; order Propionibacteriales; family Nocardioidaceae; genus Nocardioides_B. The sequence goes on from JAICWH010000132.1 coordinate 4,359, forward strand.
CAAACACATCAAGGGCTGGGACGACCTGGTCAAGCCCGGGGTGAAGATCGTCACCCCGAACCCCGCGTCGTCGGGCTCGGCGAAGTGGAACATCCTCGCCGCCTACGGTCACGTGATCGCGAACGGCGGGTCACCGGCGGCCGCCAAGGCCTACCTGAAGAAGTTCTTCGGCAACGTCGCGTCCCTGCCCGGCAGCGGTCGCGACGCCACCACGGCCTTCCTCGGCGGCACCGGAGACGTGCTGCTGTCGTATGAGAACGAGGCGATCCTGGCCCGGCAGAGCGGCTCCAAGCTGGACTACATCGTCCCGGACCAGACCCTGCTCATCCAGAACCCGGGCGCGGTCACCACGAAGGCCGGCTCCAAGGCCAAGAGGTTCCTGACCTTCCTCACCGGCAAGACGGCGCAGACCGACTACGCCGAGGAGGGCTTCCGGCCGATCGGCATCAAGGCGCCGAGCGATGTGAAGGGTGCCAACGACCCGAGCAACCCCTACCCGGTGCCGGCGAAGCTGCTGACGATCGACAAGGACTTCGGTGGCTGGACCTCGGCCAACACCACGTTCTTCGACGAGAAGACAGGCATCGTGACGCTCATCCAGAAGGAAACGGGCAAAGAGTAGATGTCCCTGACCACTAGCACCGCTCCGGGTCGGGTGACGCGCGCGCGTCGCTCGGCCCGGAGCGGGTCTCTCTCCGTGACCTCCGGGCTCGGGCTCGGCGTCGCCATGCTGTGGTTCAGCCTGCTGGTGCTGATCCCGCTCGCCATGGTCGTCGCCAGCGCTGGCTCGACGGGCCTCGGTGGCTTCGTCGCGGTCATCACCGAGTCCCAGACGCTCGCCGCCGTCCAGCTGACCGTCCTGCAGTCCCTGATGGTGACCGCGGTCAACGTCGTGATGGGCACGATGATCGCGTGGGTGCTGGTGCGCGACCGGTTCCAAGGCAAGCGGATCCTCGACGTCGTCATCGACATCCCTTTCGCCCTCCCCACGATCGTCGCGGGGCTGGTACTCCTCTCGCTCTACGGTCCGAACAGCCCGTTGGGCCTCAACGTCGCGAACACCCGCTACGCCGTCTTCCTGGCGTTGGCGTTCGTGACGCTGCCGTTCGTCGTACGCACCGTGCAGCCGGTGCTCGAGGAGCTGGAGGCAGACGTCGAGGAGGCGTCGGCGTCGCTGGGTGCCACCCGGCTGACCACCTTCCGGAGGATCATCCTGCCCAGCCTGGTGCCCTCGATCGCGGCGGGCGCCGCCCTGTCGTTCGCGCGCGGGATCAGCGAGTACGGCTCGCTGGTGCTGCTGTCGGGGAACCTGCCGAACCACACCGAGGTCGCCGCCGTGCGTGTCTTCACGTTCATCGAGAACGGTGACACGGCCTCGGCCGCGGCCGTCGCGACGCTGATGCTGATCGTCGCGCTCGCGGTCATCGTCGCCCTGGACATCATCCAGAGAAGGGTGGCCCGTCGTGGCTAGCGCGACCCGCGTCCGTGAGCCCAAGCCCGTGCGCTGGGCGCTGCGGGCCATCGTCACCGCCTACGTCTTCCTGCTGGTGCTGTGGCCGGTCTCCCTGGTGGTCAAGTACACCTTCGCCGACGGCATGACGGCCATGACCACGGCTCTCGCCGAGCCGGACGTGCGGCAGGCGCTGCGGCTGACGGTGATGGTGGCGCTGATCGCGGTCGCCGTCAACCTGGTGTTCGGGGTGGGCATCTCGCTGCTGCTGGTGCGCTACGAGTTCCCCGGCAAGCGGGTGCTCTCCGCGCTGATCGACGTGCCGCTGTCGGTCTCCCCGATCGTGGTGGGCCTGGCCCTGGTGCTGGTCTACAGCCCGCGCAACGGCCTGTTCGGCAAGGGACTCTCCGAGGCCGGGATCCAGGTCATCTTCGCCTCTCCGGGAATGGTGATGGCCACCGTCTTCGTGGCGCTGCCGCTGGTCATCCGCGAGGTGGTGCCGGTGCTGCAGGAGATCGGCGACGAGCAGGAGCAGGCCTCCCAGAGCCTCGGCGCCAACGCCTTCCAGACCTTCCGCCGGATCACCCTGCCGAGCATCAAGTGGGCGGTCGTGTACGGCGTCGTGCTCGCTCTGGCCCGCTCGCTCGGAGAGTACGGCGCAGTGAAGGTCGTCTCGGGCAACGTCACCGGCCAGTCCCGCACCGCGACCATGATCGTCGAGTCGAAGTACCAGGGCTTCGAGCAGCCGGCCGCCTACGCAGTCGCCTTCCTGCTCGCCATGGCCTCCGTGGTCTGCATCGTCGTCGTCGGCTTCCTCCGCCCCTCCACTGGAGACCACTCATGAGCATCGAGATCAAGGACATCAACAAGAAGTTCGGCGACTTCGTCGCGCTCGAGGACATCTCGCTCAACATCCCCACCGGTCAGCTGACCGCGCTGCTCGGACCGTCGGGCGGGGGCAAGTCCACGCTGCTGCGGATCATCGCAGGACTGGAGTCCACCGACGAGGGCACGGTGCACATCGAGGGAGTCGAGGCCACGCACCTGCCACCCCAGAAGCGCAACGTGGGTTTCGTGTTCCAGCACTACGCCGCGTTCAAGCACATGAGTGTTGCCAAGAACGTCGCCTACGGTCTCGAGATCCGCAAGCGCTCCAAGGCCGACACCAAGAAGCGGGTGGCGGAGCTGCTCGAGCTGGTGCACCTCTCGCAGTTCGCGCACCGACTGCCCTCGCAGCTCTCCGGCGGTCAGCGGCAGCGGATGGCGCTCGCGCGTGCGCTGGCAGTCGAGCCGACCGTGCTGCTGCTCGACGAGCCGTTCGGGGCGCTGGACGCGAAGGTCCGCAAGGAGCTGCGGGACTGGCTGCGCCGGCTGCACGACGAGGTGCACGTGACGACCGTGTTCGTGACCCATGACCAGGAGGAGGCCCTGGAGGTCGCCGACGAGATAGTGGTGATCAACAACGGCCGGATCGAGCAGATCGGCTCGCCCGACGAGCTCTACGACGCGCCGGCCAACGACTTCGTGATGAGCTTCCTCGGTCCGGTCACCACGCTCGAGGGCCTGCTGATGCGTCCGCACGACATCGACGTGAGCACCGCCGGAGAAGTGGCGGGAACGACCCCCGGCGAGGTGGTCCGGATGCTGCGCGTCGGCTTCGAGGTGCGCCTGACGGTGCGACCGACGACCGGCCGCGGCGCGGGGTCGAGCCCGGGCCAGGAGGGCGACGTGACCGTCGTGCTCACCCGCTCGCACGCCCGCGAGCTGGGGATCGACGTGGGCAGCACGGTGTGGCTCTCTGCGAACCGCGGGGCGACCTCGGTCGCGCGTCGCGCGATCGCGGCGGTCTGAGGGCGAGGAGCAGCCGGCCCGGTCAGGGCCCTACTAGAGTTGGTGGGGTGACGCAGGCTCGGGTCGACCTCGGGATGCCGGCGCTCGGCGAGTCGGCGCCGGGGCCGAGGCGCTACCTGCTCGACCAGGGCCACCCGTTGTCCCTGTCGGTCCTGGACCTCGGGCTCGCGTGCTGTGCCGTCGAGTTCGCCGCCGCGACCATGACCCAGCCCGAGCTTCTCGCCGTGGACACCGACCCCCCGGCGCCGGGGCGCACCGAGGTGCTGGTGGTCTCCGGGACCGTGACCGACAAGATGGCGCCTACCGTGCGAGGGGTCTACGAGGCGATGCCGGAGCCGCGGTACGTCGTCTCGTTCGGCTCCTGCGCGAACTCCGGCGGCCCGTACTGGGACTCCTACTGCGTGACCAAGGGCGTCGACCAGATCCTCCCCGTCGACGTCTACGTGCCCGGCTGCCCACCGCGCCCCGAGGCGCTGGTTCAGGGGCTCCGGCGGCTGCAGCGCGAGCTGCAGCGGGGCCCGTCGTGAGCGAGGCGAGCTGGCCCCAGCGGGTCCTCGCGGTGTACGTCGACCTGCTCGGCGACGTCGCCTCCCTGGACGAGGGCTTCGGCCCGGTGAGCGTGGACGTCCCGGCGAACCGGTGGCTGGACGCGGTCACGGCGGCGCGCGACAGGCTCGGCTGCACGTTCTTCGACTGGCTCTCCGCCGTCGACGAGCTGCCCTCGGGGTTCCGGGTCGTGTGTCATCTGGCTGCCCGTCGTACGGGGGCGGTGGAGCATGTCCTCATCCGCACCGCTCTCGATCGAGAGGCTCCCGCCGTCGCGTCCGTCGCCGAGGTCTTCGCCGGCGCCGGGTGGCACGAGCGCGAGACCCACGAGATGTTCGGGATCGGCTTCACCGACGCCGCCGGCCACGCGCTCGCGCTGGAGCCGCTGCTGCTCGCCGACGAGTTCGAGGGGCATCCGCTGCGCAAGGAGTTCGTGCTGGCGTCCCGGGTCGCCCAGGTGTGGCCCGGCGCCAAGGAGCCGGGGGAGTCCGACGCGTCGCTGCGGTCGTCCCGGTCCCGGCGCAAGGCGCGGCCACCTGGGGTCCCGGACCCGGCCGACTGGGGCCCGCAGTGAGCGGCGCACTTCCCGCGCGCTCGCGCGGGGTGATCGCCCTCCTCGAGGAGAACTGCACCTCATGCATGCTGTGCGCCCGGGAGTGCCCGGTGTGGTGCATCGACATCGACTCGCACCAGGAGACCCTGCCCTCTCCGAGCGGAGGTGGACGGGATCGCACGCGGAACGTCCTGGACCGCTTCGCGATCGACTACTCGATCTGCATGTACTGCTCGATCTGCGTCGAGGTGTGCCCGTTCGACGCCCTGCACTGGAGCCCCGAGCTCGCACCCGCCGAGGTCGACCTCCGCGACCTGACACACGAGAAGGGTCGCCTGCGGGACTGGATGTGGACCGTGCCCCCACCCGACGTCCTCGACGAGCACGCCGAGCAGGCCAAGGAGGTCCTCGCCGCCCAGAAGGCAGCCCGGCGCTCCGGGCCTCAGCGGTAGTTCGTGAACTGCACGGCGAAGTCGTAGTCCTGGCCCTTGACGAGGGCGATGACCGCTTGCAGGTCGTCCCGCTTCTTGCTGGACACGCGAAGCTCGTCGCCCTGAACCTGGACCTTGACCCCCTTCGGGCCCTCGTCGCGGATGAGCTTGCCGACCTTCTTCGCCTGCTCCTGGGAGATCCCCTCCTTGAGCTCGACCGAGATCTTCGACTCGCGCCCGGACTGCCGTGGCTCGCCGGCATCGAGCACCTTCAACGACTGCTGGCGCTTGATGAGCTTGTCCTTGAACACGTCGAGCACCGCCGAAGCGCGATCGTCCGCATTGGCCGAGATCTCTACACCGTGGTCCCCGGACCGCTCGATCGAGGCGCCGGTGTTCTTGAAGTCGAATCGCTGGCTGATCTCACGCTGCGTCTGGTTGATGGCGTTGTCGATCTCCTGCTGGTCGAGCTTGCTCACGATGTCGAACGACGAGTCGGCCATGGCGAAGGCTCCTCCTGCGGGTGCGTCCGGGCGGCTGCCCGGGCGATTTAAGGTCTGTGGCGGTGCTGCGCTATTCTTTCGTCCCGGTACGCCAGCCACAATCTGGGGTCACCACGGCAGGTTGCCCGAGCGGCCAATGGGAGCGGACTGTAAATCCGTCGGCTTATGCCTTCGAAGGTTCGAATCCTTCACCTGCCAC
>JAICWH010000098.1 GCA_025934895.1 Nocardioidaceae bacterium
CGTGCCGACGAACATCACCGTGCCGCCCTTGGCCACCGTGTCCTTGACGAATGCGTAGCTGCGGTCGATGTAGGCCAGCGACTGCTGCAGGTCGATGATGTAGATGCCGTTGCGCTCGGTCATGATGAAGCGCTTCATCTTGGGGTTCCAGCGACGGGTCTGGTGCCCGAAGTGGACGCCGCTCTCGAGGAGCTGGCGCATCGTGACGACGGCCATGCCGGTCGTCCTTCCTTGTCGTGACCCGACCTGACGGCGCGCGCGCGGCGCGCGACCGTCGGAACGGGTCGCCTCGGTTGACGCAGTGGGCGGGTGCCCGCTGCCCTGACGCCCGGCGCGTCCTGACCCCACCGGGCGGTGGAGACCGAGGGACGTCGCCCGCGGTGAGCGGCCGACCGGCGACGGCAGGCCGCTCGATGCGATCGAGCGTGCGAAGTACGAACCACGTGCATGGCTCGCCACCAGCGATTCTAGACGACATGGCGCCCCTTCCCTAATCGTTCGCACCGGCTTGCCGGGAGTGTTGGGACCCGGGCGCAGGGTGGTTCCTCACCGGGCCGGAGACTGTCCACCGACCCAGTCGTACGAGGGTCATGCACAGGCTCGCACAGCCCGCTGCCGGGTCCGGTCGAGACGATGCAGGCTCCCGGTATGCACTCGCTCGTTCCCCGGCTCGTCCGTCGTACCATCCGTCGCTGCTTGGCACGCCGTCGGCACCTGGCGCCTCCCGGGCCACTCCTCACGGCCGGCCGGCTCCTCGCAACCAGGTCCCTGGGGCCGGTCCGCGCCCTGCTCCTGCTCACCCTGGTGCTGTCCCTGCCGCTCCCGAGCCCAGCCGCGGGCGCGGGCGAGGTGCGACCCGCTTCCGGCGTCTGGCCGTTGACCCCACGACCTACGGTCGTCGCCGGCTTCCAACCACCGGCGACGCGCTGGGGACGGGGTCACCGCGGCGTCGACCTGGCCGGCAGCCCCGCGCAGGTCGTGCGATCCGCGCTGCCCGGAAGGGTCCTGTTCGCGGGCCGGATCGCCGGCCGCGGCGTCGTGGTCGTCGCCCACGGCGCGGAGCGCACCACCTACGAGCCCGTCACGGCGACCGTGCACGTGGGCGACTCGGTGGCCGAGGGTGTGATCATCGGGCACCTGGAGCTCTTCGGGTCGCACTGCTTTCCGGGGTGGTGCCTGCACTGGGGCTACATCGAGGGGCACGACCACTACCTCGACCCCTTGGTCCTGGTCGGCGCCGCGCCGGTGGTCCTGCTGCCGCTGTGGGGGCCGTGGGGGTCCGGCGGTGCTCCGGGCGTGACCGGGGTGCACGAGATCGGCGCGGGTCGCAGAAGCACCGCGCAGACCCACCGGCCCGGGACCCGCCCCGGCCCTGGCCTGCCGGTTCCACCCGGGCTCGGGGTCGTGCGTCTTGGACCGGCCCGGCGCGCGGCTCTCCTCCTCGGCCTCCCCGGAGGCGGGTAGATGTCGCCCGGGAGCCCCGACGGGTTCAGGCTCGTGGATGGGCCTGCCGGTAGGCCTGGCGCAGCCGGTCGGTGGTGACGTGTGTGTAGATCTGGGTCGTCCCCAGCGATGCGTGACCGAGCAGCTCCTGGACCGAGCGGAGGTCCGCACCTCCCTCGAGCAGATGCGTCGCAGCCGTGTGCCGCAAGCCGTGCGGCCCCAGGTCCGGCGCCCCCGGCACCTCGGCGAGCCGGGCGTGCACCAGGGTGCGCACAGCGCGCTGGTCGATCCGTCGCCCCCGCGCCCCGAGGAACAGCGCGGGACCGGCGCCAGGAGCAGCCAGCGCCCGACGCCCCTGGCGCAGCCAGGCATCGACCGCGCGGTCGGCCGGCCGCCCGAAGGGCACCGTGCGCTCCTTGCGTCCCTTGCCGAAGACGCGGACGACCCGGCGCTCATGATCGAGATCGTCCACGTCCAGCCCGCAGAGCTCTCCGACCCGGATGCCGGTCGCGTAGAGCAGCTCGAGGATCGCGACATCGCGGATCCCGACCGCGCTGCCGTCGTCGGCGTGCACGGCGGCCGCCTCCAGCAGCAGCCGCGCCTGGTCGACCCGCAGGGCCGGAGGCAGGCCATGGTGGGTCTTCGGCGACCCGAGCAAAGCGCCCGGGTCGGCATCGACCAGGCCGGTGTGCAGGGCCCAGGCGGTGAAGACCCGCACGGCGGTAGCCCGGCGCGCCATCGTGGTGCGCGCCCTGCCGAGGGACTGCTGGGTCGCCAACCAGCTGCGCAGCGTACGCAGGTCGATCGTCCTCAGGCTGCGGTTACCTAAGCGGGTCGCCTGCTCGAGCATGCTGGTCAGGTCACCCAGATAGGCGCGGACGGTGTGCGGAGCCAGATCTCGTTCGGACACCAGGTGCCGCTCGTACATCGCGAGCACCTGTGCCAGCTCCTCCGACAACCCGACCGCGGCTCGCCGCCGGTCACTCGACGACTGCTCCCGGTCCGGATCCGTGGACGACACCTCTCGAGGCTACGGGGCCTGACTTGAGACGGGCTCACTGCTGGTCCTCAGCGTGTCGGCGCGAGTCCAGGCGCCAAAGGTCGGCGGAGGTCTCCACGAACCCGCCGGAACGGAGTCGCTGCAGAGCCTCGACAACGGCGCGCTCGCCGATCCCCGCGGTCCGTGCCAGGGACGCCGCCGAGGCCGCGGAGGCGACCGGCACCGCGTCGAGCACCCGCTGGTCGTGCTCGCTCAGGCGGTCGCGCTGTTCTTCGGCGGCCCGCAGCGGGGGCGACAGGTAGCGTCCGGGGGGCGACACCAGCTCCAGGACGTCACTGCCCCGCGTGACCAGCGATGCGGCCTTGGTCCGCAGCAGCTCGTGCACCCCCGCGGACGGGGCACTCGTGACCGGACCCGGCACGCCCATCACCGTGCGGTTGAGCAACGACGCCCAGTTGGCCGTGTTGAGCGCTCCGCTGCGCACCGCCGCCTCGACCACGACCGTGCCCAAGGAGAGCGCTGCGATCATCCGGTTTCGCGCGAGGAACCGCAGCCTGGTGGGTGCGCATCCCGGCGCGAGCTCCCCCACCACGACCCCGGTGTCCGCGATGTAGGTGAGCAGGTCCCGGTGCGCGAAGGGGTAGGCACGGTCGACGCCGCAGGCCAGGACGGCCACGGTGGGTCCCCGTCCGGCGAGAGCGCCGCGGTGCGCGGCCTGGTCGATGCCGAAAGCCGCTCCGGACACCACCGTCACGCCGGCGGCGGCAACGTCCGCGGCGACCTGGCCCGCGACTGAAGTGCCGTAGGTGGTGGCCGAGCGGGACCCGACAACCGAGACCGAACGCTCGCAGAGCTCGTCGAGACGACCCACGCCCCGCAGCCAGAGACCCAGCGGTGCGCCACCGCGACGGTTCAGGGTCTCCGCGTGGTCCAGGTCAGAGAGCCTGACGGGCCACTCCGCGTCCCCGGGACAGATGAACCGGATGCCGAGTCCGGCCGCCCGCTGCAGGTCGCGCTCGGGGTCGAGACCCCGCAGCCGCGCCGCGACGTCGGTCGCGACGCCGGCGAGGTCCCGCTCCTCGCGCAGGTAGGCGAAGACCGCCTCAGCGCCGAGCTCGCGGACCAGGGCCGCGAGACGGGGGTCGCCGGGCTCCCCCAGCCGCCCGAGCGCGACCCGTGCGGCCCGGTCGCCGGGCGGCCGAGTCACGGCGCGGCCGGGAGGGTGATCGAGCTGACCAGCAGCGGGTCGCCGGTGCGCAGGCGCAGCGCCACGTCGACCTCGTCGAGGCCGGGACGGTCGACGTGACGCAGGTCTGCGACCGTCCAGGCCAGCCGGTGCACCCGGGTGCTGCCGCGTCGGGTCAAGGCCCCGGAGTAGACCCGGTCGGCGAGCAGCCGTGCCGCCGTCTCGGTGAGCGGCCACCTGTCGTGCAGCGTGGGCCCCGGCACGTCCGCGTTCAGGCGCCACGCGGTCCCCGTGTAACGACGCCCCTGTCGCGACCGGGCCGCGGTGACCCTGGCCCGGACGGCGGCCGTCGGCTCGGGGCGGGCGAGCGGGTCACGGGCCTCGTGTGCCGTCACCGGCTCTACGTGTCGGGTGATGTCGATCCGGTCGGTGATGGGGCCGCCGAGCTTGCGGCGGTAGTCACGTCGGCGCACCTCGGTGCAGGTGCAGTGGTTGTCGCGGTCGGTCGGGTGGTAGTCGCCGCAGGGGCATGGGTTGCAGGCGATCACCACCATCGCGCGGGCCGGGAAGGTGGCCGCCTCCTCACCGCGGGCGATGGTGATCTCGCCGCTCTCCAGCGGCTGCCGCAGGGCCTCGATGATGTCGGCGTTGAACAACGGGAACTCGTCGAGGAACAGCACCCCGGTGTGCGCCCGGCTGACCTCACCCGGGCGCACCCGCCCGGTGCCCCCGCCGAGCAGGCTCGCCCGCGAGGCCGAGTGGTGAGGGGCTCGGAACGGTGGCCGGGTGATCATCGTCTGGCCGGGCGGTAGGCCGCCGGCCAGCGAGTAGATGGCGCTGAGCTCGAGCGACTCCTCCACCCCCAGGTCGGGAAGGAGGCCGGGAAGGCGCTCGGCCAAGGTCGTCTTGCCCGCGCCCTTGGGTCCGCTGAGCATCAGGTGGTGCCCGCCGGCCGCGGCGACCTCGACGGCGAACCGAGCGTCGGCCATCCCGAGGACGTCGGCCATGTCCAGCTCCGACACCCGATGGTCGCCCCGCCAGGACAGGAGCGGCGCCGAGCCCATCGGCTCGACCGGCGGCGCGGTCGGCACCGTGTCGCCGCACAGCTGGGCCACCACCTGCAGCAGCGACCGCAGCCCGATGACGGCCATCCCCGGCACCAGGGCCGCCTCGCCGGCCTGCGGCTCGGGCACCACCATGCAGGTCATCCCGCGGGCCTGGGCGGCCATCGTCATCGCCAGCACTCCGGGAACGGCCCGCAGCCGGCCGTCGAGGGTCAGCTCGCCGACCAGGACCACGCCGGCGAGCGCCGGACGTGGGATCTTGCCGGCGGCGGCCAGCACCCCGACCGCGATGGCCAGGTCGAAGTGCGAGCCGCTCTTCGGAAGGTCGGCCGGCGAGAGCAGGATCGTGACCCGTCGGGTGCTCGGCCAGTCGAAGCCGCTGTTTGTCACCGCAGCGCGACACCGGTCCCTCGCCTCGATGATGGAGGCGTCGGGGCGTCCGACGAGCGAGGTCGCCACTACCCCGTGCGCGAGATCCACCTGTACGTCGATCAGGTGGCCGGTCGCACCGGACAGGGAGATCGTCCGAGCGGTGGCGAAGCCCATCTCATCCCACCCCGAGGACATGGTCGACGAGCGGGGTGCAGCCGGGGGCAGCCAGCACGCCGACGAGGTCGATGCGCACCTCGTCGGGCCGGACCTGGTGCTCGGCCAGCCACCGGGCTGCCAGCCGTCGGAGCCGTGAGGCCTTGGTCTGGCTCACCCCTTCCAGGGGAGTGCCGTAGGCGTTCGAGGAGCGGGTCTTCACCTCGCAGATGACGAGCACCCGGCCGTCGCGCAGCACCAGGTCGATCTCCCCTGCGTCGCAGCGCCAGTTGCGGTCCAGCAGGACCATGCCTCGCTCGACGAGGTGGCGCGCGGCGTACGCCTCGCCGAACCGGCCGAGCGCTCGGCGGTGGTCGGTTGTCGGACGTGCGGGCTGCTTGGTCATGGATGGACCTCCTGGAGCCAAGGCTCCCGCAGCCGGCTGAGGCGGTCGCCGGTCTCGAGAGCAGCTGTGGACAAGGAGGCGTGGGATGCGGCGGTGGACGTTTTCCGGCCCGGCGTCGGGCACCTGTGGCCGCCTGCGACCGGGGAACGCGACCCTCGGAGTGGGTCAGGGTTTGGGAAGCTCTATCTCGGCGGGGCTCAGCTCCTCGACGTTCACGTCCTTGAAGGTCAGCACCTTGACGTTCTTCGCGAACCGCGCCGGGCGGTACATGTCCCACACCCACGCGTCGGTGATCGAGACCTCGAAGAACACGTCGCCGGCCTCCGTGCGAGCCTTCACGTCCACCTGGTTGCACAGGTAGAAGCGGCGGTCGGTCTCCACGACGTACTTGAAAATGCCCACCACGTCGCGGTACTCGCGGTAGAGGTGGAGCTCCATCTCGGTCTCGTACTTCTCGAGGTCCTCGGCGCTCATCGACCCACCTCCAGCTGACTGGTCATCGCATCGTCATCGTTGTCGGGCCCGACGTACCCCTCGGCGCGGCGGACGTTCACGAACCGCCGCCGGTGGACCTCGCACGGACCGTGCAGCGCAAGAGCCGTGTTGTGCGTGGGAGTGACGTAGCCCTTGTGCGTCAGGAAATCGTAGACGGGGTAGTCCTCGTGCAGTCGCGTCATGATCCGGTCGCGCGTCACCTTGGCGATCACCGAGGCGGCCGAGATGCAGGCCGCCACTCGGTCCCCCTTCCACATCGCGAGTCCGGGCACGTCCAGCCCGTCCACGGGGAACCCGTCGGTGAGCACGTACGACGGACGCACGTCGAGCCGGGCGAGTGAGCGGCGCAGCGCCTCGACGTTCGCGATGTGCATCCCGAGGCGGTCGCACTCGTCCGGCCCGACGACCACCACGGACCAGGACAGAGCCCTGCGGAGCACCTCGGCGTAGGCGCGCTCCCTGGCCCTGGGGGTGAGCAGCTTGGAGTCGGCGAGCCCCGGCACCTGGCCCCGCCTTCCCTCGGGCAGCACGGCGGCCGCAGCCACCAACGGCCCGGCGCAGGCGCCGCGCCCGGCCTCGTCCACACCGGCGACGGGGTCGAGGCCCACGCGACGCAGGGCCCGCTCGTAGCCGTAGAGGCCCGCGTCCTTGCGGATGGTGAGACCTCGTGGCAGTGCACTCATGACAGGTCCTTTTCTACCTCGCCGGGCTCGGCGAGGTGCGTTCCCTAGCGCACCGAGCCGAAGGTGGCGGGCGTCCGCAGCAGCTTCGCGTGGTCGAGCGGCCAGACGACGGCGAACACCTTCCCCACGATGTCGTCGACCGGGACCTGCCCGCCACCAGGGTCACCGAGGTGGGCGCGGGAGTCGGCGGAGTCGGAGCGGTTGTCGCCCTGGACCCACACGTAGCCCGGCGCGACCTTGACGTCGAAGGCCACCGACGACGGCTCTACGCCGGGTGCGAGGTAGGAGCGCTCGTTGAGCGGCACCCCGTTGACCGTCATCCGGCCCTGGTCGTCACAGCACCTCACCTCGTCGCCGCCGACGCCGATCACGCGCTTGACCAGGTGGCCTCCGGTCGGGTAGAGCCCGACCGCCTCGAGACCACGGGTGACCAGGTTGCCCGCCTTGTGGGACTCCTGCGGCGGCAGCCAGCCGCCGGGGTCCGCGAACACGACGACGTCCCCGCGGTGCGGTCTGCCGGCCCAGTAGGAGACCTTCTGCACCAGGATGCGGTCGTTCTCGACCAGCGTGTCGTTCATCGATGCGGACGGGATGTAGAAGGCCTGGACGAAGAAGGCCTTGATCACCACGGCCAGGACCAGCGCGATGCCGGCGAGCAGCAGCACCTCCTGGGCGAGCGGCCGCGGCCTGCGGACGCGCCGACTCGGCACGTCCTGGGCCTGCGGATGCGCCGGGTCGACGGCTGTGTCCGGGTCGCGCGGGTCCGGGTTCACCGGGCGGTCCGGAGCACGGGTCACGCCGGTGAGCCTAACCGGGCGGATGCGGCGGGAGCCGACGGATCAGCTCGCGTCCCGCTTCTCCTTGATCTTGGCGGCCTTGCCGCGCAGGTTGCGCAGGTAGTACAGCTTCGCCCGCCGCACGTCGCCGCGGGTCGCGACCTCGATGTGGTCGATGATCGGCGTGTGCAGCGGGAAGGTGCGCTCCACCCCGACGCCGAAGGAGACCTTGCGGACCGTGAACGTGCGGCCGACCCCGGACCCCTGGATGCGGATGCAGACACCCTGGAAGAGCTGCACCCGGGAGCGGTTGCCCTCCACCACCTTGACGTGCACCTTCAAGGTGTCACCCGGGCGGAAGGCGGGGATGTCGTCGCGGCGGGTGGCGGCGGCGAGCGCGTCGATGACGTTGGTCATGATGTCTCCTCGAAGGCGCCACAGGTCACCCACGGAACGGGGATCTCGATACAGGTCGGATGCTGCTGACCCGTGGCCGCGTCATGCGGAACGCCCCCTGTGGCAGGTGGCCCGCCGACCCTGCGCCACGAGGGCGAGTGGTCGGGACGCAACGGGTGCGAGGGCCAAGTTTGCCACAGCGCAGGGGTACGACGAAATCGTCGGTGAGCCCGCTGCACCCGCAGGCGGTCCACCGCGTCAGGCGGGCCCGCCGACCGCCTTGCTCAGGTGCACGACACCCGGGTCGTCGGGCTGCGCCCGGTCGGGGCGGTAGCCGGCGCGGTGGTACATCCGCAGGTTGTCCGCGCTCGCTGCACCGGTGAACAGGGAGAGCCACCGGGTGCCCGGAGGCGCGGCCGCCTCGATGTGGCCGAGCAGCCACCGCCCGAGGCCCCGGCCGCGGAGGTCCGGTGCGACCATCAGCCGGCCGATGTCCCAGACGTCGCCGACCGACCGGCCGCGCACTGCGCCCACCAGCCGGTCCGCGCACCGCACCACGAACGTGGTCCACTCGCGCAGCCAGGCCTGCACGTCGGCGAGGTCCTCGCCCAGCGGTGGGATGTCGAGGGTCGCGTTGGCCCGCGCCTCGGTGACCCAGCAGGCCAGCTGCAGCGTGAGGATCTCCCCCGCGTCCGCAGGGGTGGCGACGCGCACGTCGAGCGCGAGCCCGTCGAGGCCCACCGAGTGGCTGGGGTGCAGCAGGTCCGGGCGGCGGGCCGCCGTACGACGCAGGGACTGCTCGTGTCGCCAGGCCGCGATGCGGGCGTGGTCACCGCTGAGCAGCACCGCCGGCACGTCGAGACCGCGCCAGCTGGCGGGTTTGGTGAAGACGGGGTACTCCAGCAGTCCCGAGGGCCCGTGCGACTCCTCGCTCAGCGATGAGGGGTTGCCCATGAACCCGGGCAGCAGTCGCACGACGGCCTCGATGAGCACCAGGGCCGCGGCCTCCCCTCCGTTGAGCACGTAGTCGCCCACCGACAGCTCGCGGACCGGCATGCGGGTAGCGGCGTCCTCGAGCACCCGCTGGTCGATGCCCTCGTAGCGCCCACAGGCGACGATCAGCCGCTCCGCCGACGCGAGCTGGGCCGCGACCCGCTGGGTGAACGGCTCACCGGACGGTGTGGGGACCACCAGCAGCGCGCTGCCCTCGCCGGGGGCCAGCTCGTCGAGGGCCTCCCCCCACGGCTCGGGCCGCATCACCATCCCGGCACCCCCGCCGTACGGCGTGTCGTCGACGGTCCGGTGCCGGTCGTGGGTCCACCGCCGCAGGTCGTGCACATGCACCTCGAGCAGCCCGGACCCCTGGGCCTTGCCGGGCAGCGAGAGCTGGAGCGGATCGAGGTAGGTCGGGAAGATCGAGACGACGTCGATGCGCACGTTCAGCCCTCGTCGGGCAGCGGGTTGAGCAGCCCCGGCCGATCCACGACCTCGATCCGCCCGGCGGCCACGTCGACGACGGGCACCAGGGCGGACACGAACGGCACGAGCACCTCACGTCCGTCGGCCGCCCGGACCACCAGCAGGTCCTGCCCGGCTCCGTGCACCACCTCGGTCACCTCTCCGACCGGAGCGCCGTCGGCGACCACCATCGAGAGGCCCACGAGCTGGTGGTCGTAGAACTCCTCGGGGTCCTCAGGGGTCTCCGAGGTGTCCACGTCGGTGACGAGGGTCAGCCCACGAACGGCCTCGGCCGCCGTGCGGTCCCCCAGCTCGGCGAAGGTCACCAGCAGCCGGGACTGGTGCCAGCGGGTGCCGGCCACCGTCAACGACGACGGCCGGTTCCGCGTCGGTGCGGTCCCCTGGGGTGTCCGGGTGCGCAGCACCGCCCCGTCGGCGAACCGGCGCTGCGGCTCGTCGGTGCGCGGCTCGACCGACACCTCGCCCCTGACACCGTGCGCACGACCGATCCGACCGACGACGACCTCGGTGGTCCTCATCCCGGTGTCAGCACCCTGGTCGGCACGGTGTCAGGCCGGGCTCACGAACGGCGGTCAACGTCGACGAAGTCGACGCGCGCACCGCCCTTGCCCGCCAAGGCACCGATCACGGTGCGCAGCGCGGTGGCCGTGCGGCCACCACGCCCGATGACCTTGCCCAGGTCCTCGGGGTTGACCCGCACCTCGAGGACCGAGCCGCGGCGCAGCTGCTTGTCCTCGACGGTCACGTCGTCGGGGTGCCGGACGATGCCGCGGACGAGATGCTCGAGCGCGTCGGCCAGCATGCGCTCAGGCGCCCGTCTCGTCGCGGTCGTCCGAGCGGCTGGTCTGCTCGGCGTCCACCGTCTTCACCTCGGTGGCCTCAGCCTCCTCGGTGGCGCCCTCGGGGGTCTCCACCGCCGGCACCGCGATGTCGGAGGGAGCCTCGGCCGCAGGGGTCGCCTTCTTGGCGGCCCGCTTGCTGGTCACGGCCTCGGCGTGCGGCGCGCCGCCGGACTCCTTGAGCGCCTCGTTGAAGATCTCGGCCTTGTCGCGCCTGGCCTCCTTGACCTTCAACGTGCCTCCGGTGCCCGGCAGGCCCTTGAACTTCTGCCAGTCGCCGGTGACCTTGAGCAGCGCGGCGACGGCCTCGGACGGCTGCGCGCCGACACCGAGCCAGTACTGTGCCCGGTCCGAGGTCACCTCGATGAACGACGGCTCCTCCTTGGGGTGGTACTTGCCGATCTGCTCGATGACCTTGCCGTCGCGCTTCTTGCGGGCGTCGACGACGACGACGCGGTAGTACGGCGTGCGGATCTTGCCCATGCGCTTGAGACGAATCTTGACGGCCACGAGTGTGGTGTCTCCTTGGATGATCGAGAACGAGTGAGCGTCCCGGAACCTGGTGGGGCAGGTCGAGCGCGCTGCGCGGTGTCGCACGTGGCCGGATGAGAGGGTCCGGGCACGCAGACTCAGCCAGTCATTGTGCCAGACAGCCCGGCGCCAGCCTAAATCGCGGCTCAGGACCCCGGTGAGCACCAGGAGCGAGTGTGCCTGGAGCCGCGCCGGACAGGCCGCGATCTCCGCCGTACGGCCGAAGAAGGCGTCCCGGTGCTCCGCGTCGTGGGGGGCAGTCCCTTCCGAGGACAGCGCTGGCTGGCCCCCTCGTGCTCCGGGGCACGGCCAGGATCCTGCGCGAGGATGGCCTGCTCGAGTCGCACCAGGTCGGAGCCCAACTCTGCGCCGAGTGAACGTCGGGCCTTGCGGATCGAGGCCCAGTCGTCCGCCTGCCGTCCGCAGCGGTACTCAGCCTCCAGCACTCCCGAAGGCCCGATCGCGGCACAGGCGGTAGCCGACCGGTATCGATGGCCCCGCTGCCGAGAGCCCGGCTGAGCCGGACCACGCATCCCCGCACGGCCTCGGCCCAGGAGGACGGCGGGCTCTCGCCCCACAGCGCGTCCGCCAGCCGCTCGGCGCTCAGGCTGTCGCCGGGGCGGACCGCCAACACCGCGAGGAGGCACCTGAACACCTCAGAGGTCCTGGCCGGAACCATCAGCCGCCTGAACGGGTGTCGCGGGCGGCTACGGCAGACACAGGCCGCCTCCGGGCGGGGGGTCGGGGTCGCCGTCGGCCTCCTCCACGAGGATGACGCGGGCCGTGAGGATCGTCCTCGATGCCGACGTCGACTACGAGGTCGGGTTGGAAGTGTGACCCCGACGGGCTCAGCACGAGCCCGGATCGGGAGGGAAGCAGACATGAACATCCGCACAGCCGCGCCCGACGTGGCGGTGCACCAGGCGCTGACCATCCCCTGTCTCGGCACCGCCGACGCGGTGCAGCACTGGTCCGAGAGCGCCGGGCACCCGGCGTGCGCGCAGGCGCTGCCCGAGCGGGCCCGGGTCACCCTGGGTCTGAGCGTTGCACCGAGTTCCGGGTCCACCTGGGTCTGCCCCACCACGGCGGACGCCGCGGAGCACTGGGTGCGCGATCGGGGGTCGCCGCCTGCCGGCGGTGACCGCGAGCACACCGACCCATCCCCTGGGCCTCCGTGGGACGAGGACAGTCGACCGCGCGCCCGTGCTCCCCATGGACATCTGGCACTCCCCATGGGCCACCACCCATGGGGAGCGCCAATCCGCCTGCATCCCCTGGTAACCGGCGCCCCCGGAACGGGTTAGCCGACCACGGCGCCACGCAGCACGATCCGCGACGGCCGACCGAGCACGGTGAGGTCCTCGAGCGGGTTGCTGTCGAAGACCACGAAG
This sequence comes from Nocardioidaceae bacterium, assembly GCA_025934895.1. Lineage (GTDB taxonomy): Bacteria > Actinomycetota > Actinomycetes > Propionibacteriales > Nocardioidaceae > Nocardioides_B. The sequence continues at coordinate 12,215 of JAICWH010000098.1, forward strand.
TCGGCGGTGGTGCCCTCGGCGAGGTTGTCGTCGAGGCCGAGCCACGAGCGGGCCCGCCAGGACGCGGCGCCGAGCGCGTCCCGGGGCGACAGCCCGTAGGTCGCCAGCTCCATGACCTCCTGGCCGATCAGCCCGTGCGGGAGGACACCGCCCGCGTCGGTGCCGGCGTAGATCGGCACCCCCGCGTCGTACGCCGCCCCGATCACCTCGCGGCGGGTTCGGTGCAGGGCCAGCATGTGGTCGGCGTACGCCGGGAACCGGGCGCGGCCGGCCTCGGCGTAGTTCGGGAAGTTGTCCAGCTGCTTGACCGTCGGCACCAGGGCCACGTCGTGGGCCACCATCTGCTCGATCAGGTCCAGCGACAGACCGGTGCCGTGCTCGATGCAGTCGATGCCGGAGCCGATCAGGTCGGGCAGCGCGGCCTCGCCGAAGACGTGGGCGGTCACCCGGGCACCGTGCTCGTGGGCGGTCCGCATCGCGGCGTCCAGCGACTCCCGGGTCCAGGACGGCGTCAGGTCGCCGGCCTCGCGCTCGATCCAGTCACCGACGATCTTCACCCAGCCGTCGCCGCGCTCGGCCTCCTGGGCGACGTACGCCGGGAGCTCCTCGGGCTCAATCTCGTGCGCGAAGTTGCGGATGTAGCGCCGGGGGCGCGCCAGGTGCCGGCCGGCGCGGATCAGCCGAGGCAGGTCGTCGCGGTCGTGGACCCAGGACGTGTCAGCGGCCGAGCCGCAGTCGCGCAGCAGCAGGGCGCCGGCGTCCCGGTCGGTGATCGCCTGCTGCTCCTGCACGTCGGGCGGCACGGCGCCGTGGGCGTCCAGCCCGATGTGGCAGTGCGCGTCGACCAGCCCCGGAACGACCCAGCCCTCGGCGACCAGCTCGGCAGAGGCGACCGGCTCGTAGGTGACCCGTCCGTCCACGACGTACAGGTCCCGACTCTCCCCGTCGGGAAGCACGGGCCCGCGGAACCGCAGGGCGCCCGCTGTCGTCCCGGGGGGCGTCCGGGTGGCCGAGGGGGGCCGATGCGCGGAGGAGGTCCGGGTGGTCCGCGGGCTGGTCGGGTCGGTCATGGCTCGTGACCCTACCGATAGTCGGATGTCGCTCAGTCGCAGCTACGTCGCGGGATGGCTCCGTTGCCGGAGCGGGGGCGGCCGGAGCCCGGCGGCGGGGAGGCTGGAGCTACTTGAGGTACTTCGACAGGTCGGCCGGCAGCTCGAGCGAGGCGGGGTCGAAGTCGTCGTCGACACCACCGGGCACGCCGAACGGGTTGGCGCCGGCGCCGGTGGGCGTCCGCTGGGCCGCAGCCCTCTGCTCGGCTGCGCGCTTCGCCGGGTTGCCGGAGACCCGCCGGGCCTTCGCCTTCTTGACCGGCTGCTTGCCCTTGGCCCGTTTCGCACCACCGAGGCCCGGCATCCCCGGTACGCCGGGCATCCCCCCGCCCTTCGCCATCGACAGCATCATCTTGCGTGCCTCGAAGAACCGGTCCACGAGACCGTTCACGTCGGAGACCTGCGTGCCGGATCCTCGGGAGATCCGGGCCCGGCGGGACCCGTCGATCAGCTTGGGGTTGGCGCGCTCGGCCGGTGTCATCGAGCGGATGATCGCCTCGATGCGGTCGATCTCGCGCTCGTCGAAGTTCTCGAGCTGCTCGCGGAACTGCCCCATCCCGGGCAGCATCCCCATGATCTTCGACAGGGAGCCCATCTTGCGCAGCTGCTGCATCTGCTGCAGGAAGTCGTCGAGGGTGAACTCCCCGCCCTGGCCGGTCAGCTTCGCCGCCGCCGCAGCGGCCTGTTCGGCGTCGAAGCTCTTCTCGGCCTGCTCGATCAGGGTGAGCATGTCACCCATGTCCAGGATGCGGGACGCCATCCGGTCGGGGTGGAACAGGTCGAAGTCCGTGAGCTTCTCGCCGTTGGAGGCGAACATCACGGGCTTGCCGGTGATGGACGCGATGGAGAGCGCTGCCCCACCTCGGGCGTCCCCGTCGAGCTTGGTGAGCACCACACCGTCGTAGCCGACGCCGTCGAGGAAGGCCCGCGCGGTGTTCACCGCGTCCTGCCCGACCATGGCGTCCACGACGAAGAGGATCTCGTCGGGGCTCACCGCGTCGCGGATGTCGACGGCCTGCTGCATCAGCTCCGCGTCCACGCCCAGCCGCCCGGCAGTGTCCACGATGACGACGTCGTGCAGGGTGCGCCGGGCCTCCTGGACACCGGCCCGGGCCACGGCCACCGGGTCACCGACCCCGTTGCCCGGCTCGGGCGCGAAGACCTTGACCCCGGCGCGCTCACCGTTGACCTGCAGCTGGGTCACGGCGTTCGGGCGCTGCAGGTCCGCCGCGACCATCAGCGGGCTGTTGCCCTGCTCCTTGAGCCACAGCGCCAGCTTCGCGGCGAGTGTCGTCTTGCCCGACCCCTGCAGGCCGGCCAGCATGATCACGGTCGGCGGGGTCTTCGCGAACCTCAGCCGGCGGGTCTCCCCACCCAGGATGGTGACCAGCTCGTCGTTGACGATCTTGACGATCTGCTGGGCGGGGTTGAGGGCTCCGCTGACCTCGGCACCCCGGGCGCGGGCCTTGACCGCGGCGACGAACTCCTTGACCACCGGTAGCGCGACGTCGGCCTCGAGCAGCGCGATGCGGATCTCCCGAGCGGTCGCGTCGATGTCGGCGTCCGAGAGCCGGCCCTTGCCGCGCAGGTTCTTGAACGTCGCGGCCAGACGGTCGGAGAGAGTCGCAAACACAGGTGGTCAGTCCTCGCTGGGGAACAGTGGGCCAGGTGGTCAGAGGTGGTGCGGGTGCCGGCCGGACGAGCAGGCCTGGTCAGCGCCGCCCACGGTCAAGGGTAACCGGCTCCTGCAGGGCACGCCGGACCGCGTGCACAGCCGAAGCGGCACGTTCCTCCGACAGCACTCCGGCCCCTGCCTCCTGCACGTAGAACACGTCGACGGCCTGGGGGCCGAGGGTGGTCAGGTGTGCGGAACGGACGGTCACCTGCAGCCCCGCGAGGGCGGCGCAGACCTGGTAGACCACACC
>JAICWH010000086.1 GCA_025934895.1 Nocardioidaceae bacterium
CCGTCGATGGTCAGCCCGTCGATGGTCAGCCCGTCGATGGTCAGCCCCGCGCCGGCAAGCGCCGACGTCCTAGTAGTCGGCGGCCGACCAGTCCGACGACCGCTGGCATGCGTCCCAGGACCTGGACCGATGACCACTCGGGTCGTTCGGTGCCCGCGCCGGCCTCGGGTCGCACATACTCAGACGGGTCAACATCGATGAGGGGACAGACGTTCGTGATCGATGGGCTGCGGGACCGGCACCAGCTGCCGGAGACGAGCTAGAGAGCAGATGGCGATGTCAACCACCGTGGCGGAGCGGACGGGGCGAGGTGAGCCCTCGGGGGCCGGCCCCGATGCCAGCCCACGTCGCACCGGGTCGGCGGACCCCGCTGAGGGCGGCGAAGAGCCCAGCGGAGCGACGTACACCTTCGCGCATCGCCTGTTCCGGCCCGGCTGGCCGCTGGCCGCGATCCTGGTGCCGTTCCCCCTGTGGTGGGCGCTCGGCCTGAGCGAGTGGATCGTCCCGGCCATGGTGGTGCCGATGGCGCTCCACCTGCTGCAGCAGCGGATCGTGCTGGTGCCGCGTGGCTTCGGGTGGTGGATGGCGTTCCTGCTGTGGGTCGCCGTCGGCGGCTTCCTGCTCCAGGTCGACGCGCTGGGGGCGGTCGCGGACGACAGCAGCACCCGGCTGATCACCTTCGGCTACCGGCTCATCTGGTACGTCTCGATCACGGTCGTGATGCTGTACGTCGTCAACACCCGCCGGGAGATAGGCACGCCCCGCCTGATCCGGATCGTGGCCTGCCTCTTCGTCACCGTCACGTTCGGTGGCGTACTCGGTGTCATCGCGCCGTACTTCGAGTTCACGTCCCTGGTCGAGCTGCTCCTGCCTGGCTCGCTCACCAAGTTCCAGCTGATCAGCTCGATGGTGCATCCCCAGGCAGCGCAGCTGCAGGTCGTGCTGGGTTACGTCGCGCCGCGGCCATCGGCGCCGTTCACGTTCACGAACACGTGGGGCCTGAACTTCGCGGTGACGCTGCCCTTCTTCCTGTACGCCTGGCTGGGCGAGGACGCGGGCTGGCGCAGATGGGCCGCCGGCCCGATCCTGGTCGTCGCCGCCGTGCCGTTCGTCTACTCCCTCAACCGCGGCCTGTGGGGCGCCTGCGTGGCGATGGCGCTCTTCGTTGCCGCCCGGGCAGCGCTCTCCGGACGGCCCGGCGTCCTGGCGGGCGTCGTGGCGGGTGCCCTGGCGCTGGCCCTGCTGCTCGCCGTCTCACCGCTGGGTGACATCGTCGCCCTCCGGTTCGCCAACAAGGGCAGTGAGCAGGGACGCACCAACCTCGGCAGCCTCACGCTCCGAAGTGTGACGGCGACCTCCCCGGTCGTCGGTCTGGGCAGCACCCGAAACGTCCAGGGCAACTTCCAGAGCATCACCGGTGGGTCGACGGCACAGTGTCCGCGATGCAGCCCACCCTCCCTGGGCACCCAGGGTCAGCTGTGGTTGGTGGTGTTCAGCCAGGGTCTGCTCGGACTGGTGCTGTTCCTGATGTTCTTTGCCCGCATCTTTCTGCGCCACATCCGTCTGCGGGCTCCCGAGGCGACGGTGGCTCTCGGCGCCATCGTGGCCTGGGCCGTGACGCTGCCCGTCTACAACTCGCTCGGCACCGGCATGCTGGTCGTGATGGTCGCTGTCGGAGTGCTGTGTCGCGAGGGAGCGCTCGACGCCGGGTCGGTGCCCAGACCAGGCGACCAGTCAGTCACGCTCCTCGACCGCTACGCCTCAGCGATCCGCTCCGGTCTGCCGATCGTCCTCGTGATGGCGCTCCTCGGGGTCGGTGTCGGTGCCTGGTGCGCCCAGGTGTGGCCCAGTCCCTACCAGGCCACGGCGTCGATCCTGCTCAGCGACCCGCCGCGCTACCCCACGGTCGGCAACGCCGGGAGCAACGTCGACACCGACGCCCAGCTCGTTGCGGGCCAGGCGGTCCGCACCGCCGCCGCCAGGGCCAGCGGCGAGTCGTTGACGGAGATCTCCGACGGCCTCACCGTGACCGCGACCCCCAACACCCGCGTCCTGCACCTGCACCTGCGCGCTCCCACAGCAGCCGCGGCAACAGCCGGAGTCGACGCCGCCAGCAAAGCGTTCCTGGCCGCTCGCACGGTCAGCCTCGACGCCGACCGGGACGCCGAGCTCCGCCGGCTCCGGTCCACGGAGTCGACCCTGTATGAGGCGATCAACACATTGAGCGCAGAGGCGAAGATCGGCACGACGAAGGGTCGCTCCGATGTCTTCGGACCGAGCACCGCGGTGGCCCGGACCCACCGCAACGAGCTGCTGCCGCAGGCTGATGACATCGGTCGACAGCTCGCCCGCATCCAGGGCCTCGTGCTGTCCGGTGGTCAGCGCACCGACGCCACCGTGGTGACCCAGTCCAGTGACCGATGGCGCGTCGACCTGGTCAGCGGAGGAACCGCCGGCCTGGCCTTGGGCGCGATGCTCGCCTTGATGAGGGGTGCTCGCGGGCCGAAGCTGAAGCGGGTCAGGGACGTCCACGGCAGCACCGGGCTTCCCCTGCTGGCGCGTACATCCGGAGCGCCGCGTGACGTTGGCGCGCTGGCCGAGCTCTTCGCCGAGCAGCGGCTGGCCTTTGTGGCGGCGAGCGAGGACGACGCGACTGCGGCGTCCACGGCCGACCTGCTGAGCGACACGACCAGCCGAGCCGGACATCAGGCGGGTGCCGGTGCGGTGGTCGTCGCGTCGGGAAAGACCCGCGTCGACCAGGTGCTGTCGTGCCAGGGCCGGCTGGGCCTGCAGGGAATAGAAGTCCACGGCGTCGTCGTGACCACTGGTGAGCCGTCCCGGCGCCGGTGGAGTCCGGTCCGCCGCTTTCGGCACACCTCCGAGGATGCTCAGGCTATCCTCGGGGGAGCGCCGCGTCGGCGTTAGGAAAAGGTGAATCGGTGAGTCAGGTCCTTGGAGACGAACGACCGCATCTGCTGGCGCAGTCGCTACGGCGCTACGCGGTCGTGGTGCTCATCCTGGCTGTGCTAGGCGGAGCGGCGGCTGCGGCCTACGCATCGAGCCGGACACAGAGCTACTCCTCCTCCGCTCGAATCCTTCTGCGTCCCAGCACGGGCAACCCGTTCAGCGTCGATACGGGTCCCAGCGGTCAGCAGGTGACCATCGCGATGACCACCGAAGCCGCTCTGGTCGACTCTGACCCCGTCCTCAAGCTGGTCAACGCCAAGCTCACCCCGGATCTGGCGCCTGCCGACGTCACCGTCACCGTTCCCCCGAACACCTCGACCATCGTCGCCAAGGTGGCGGCGCCCTCGGCGACTGCCGCCCAGCATGGTGCCCAGGCGGTTGCCGACGGCTACCTGTCCTACCGCAGTGGCGTGACGTCGGCTGCTCGCAAGGCAAGTGTGGACCAGGTCAACCGTCAGATCAGCCTGGCGAAAGCCAGCCTCGCCAAGGCGACGGCCGAGGCCGCCAAGACCACCGGCGACTCCCAGAGCGCACGCCAGGCTCAGGTGCTCACCGAACAGCTCATCTCGCTGCAGGACCAGCTCAACACGGCCGAGAACATCGACGCCGACCCCGGCACACTGGTGAGCCCCGCCTCCACCGGCGTGGCAACCGGCATCCCCGCCTGGCTGATCATCGCGGCCGGTGCGCTGCTTGGGCTGATGGTCGGCACGGCGTCCGCGCTCTACCTCGGCCGACGCGACAGGCGGGTGCATGCGAGGGCAGGATCGGTCGTGTCAAGCGTGCCCGTCCTGGCCATCCTGGGAGCCAGCCGTCATCGGGGCCCGAACGCAGCCACGGCCGACAGGCAGGCCTACCAGCGCCTTCGGACCTCCGTGCTGGCATCCTCGGCGCTCCCGAGCGCCGTGGCCGTCAGCGGGGTCAGTCCCGAGGACAGCTCGAGCGACATCTCGCTGGAGCTGAGCCGGTCGATGATCCGGGCGGGTTACCGCGTCGTGCTCGTGATGGCGAGCGCGGAGGAGACAGGTCCGTTCAACGACGACCACAGGGGCGCTCGCGGCCTCGCCGACGCGTTGCGCGAAGGGCGCCCGGTCGCTGACCTGCTCATCGACCACGACGGCCTCGCCGTCCTGTCCGCCGGCAGTGGCATCCTGCAGCAGCAGGAGCTGCTCTCCGGCGAGAGGTTCGCGCGCGTCATCGACGAGCTCAAGGCCGTCTTCGACTACGTCCTGGTCGTGACCGGACCCGCTGTGCTGCCGGCAGAGCTTGCTACGGCGCGTCTTGCCGACTCGCTGCTGCTGGTCGGCCGCGACGGTGCGACGAGCCGGGTCGACATCGCCGACGTTGCCGCACGTGCACGACTCGTCGGTCTGAACGTCAGTGGCCTCGTGCTGCGAGCGCGTCAGTCGCGCGGTCGCCGCCGCAAGGACCAGACCTCCTCGCAGCAGTCCACGGGCGGCGAGCCACGTCCCGCGCCGGTGGAGGAGCCTGAGACAGATGTCGAGGCCCGACGCCGGGAGTCCGAGATAGCGGCGGCCAGGCGCGCCTAGCCCGTCGTCCGCGTCGTCGAGCCGGCGCGTCCGCAGGCCGGATAGGTGTCGAGTCGGCGTGTCTGGCGGGTTCGTGCCCGGCCGGCTGGGCGGAAGCGCCGGGGTGACACCGATGCCGCAACCCTTCGGACAGGCACTCGAGCGGCGCATCGCGATCTGCAAGCGTGAACGATGCTCCGGCCGGGCGCAAGTGCCCGTCCGACGGGTTGCTCGGGGCAGCTCCGGACACTCATATCCGAGAGCGGCGAGGAGCCCGAGCAGCCGCGCAGGGAGCGCTGATGGACACTTATCACGAACGAACCCGGGTGCTGGAGGCCATGCCGTACGAGGAACTGGTCGATCAGCCGCTGCTGCAGGTCTACGTCGCGCCGCTCGAGCCGGTCGCCACCGGACCTGGGCGGGTGTACTGCTGGGAGATCGACAAGCTGGCCGGGCATTGGTTGCGACACCTGCGTGATGATCGACATCTGCTCGCGCTGCATCCTCGGGGCACACGTCCACAACCGTGAGCACCCAGTGGTCGCCGAGGAGCTGATGAAGGAGATGTTCGGGATCCGCGGCACGCCAGTCGTGAGCACGCCGACCGCAGCACCTCGATGACGTGCAAGAGTCGTCCGCGGTTGTGCTAGGTCGGAGATGGCGCAGGCCACGGAGTCAGTGGCTCGCACGCGGTGTTGCGTCCCTATCTCGATGAGCGGCAGCGTCGCCTGGTGCTCGGGCTGGAGGCCGGCGAACGTGGTCGCGGTGGGATCACGGCGGTGGCGCAGGCGACCGGGGGGCATCCAGACACCTCTCGCGGGGTCCGCGAGGTCAGCGGCGAGCCGGAACCGACCCCCCGGGTGGGGGCACCCGGCGGCGGACGCAAGAAACTGGCCGAGACCGACCCGGAGCTGACCGCGGCGTTGAAGGCGCCGGTCGATCTCGGTCACCCGTGGTGATCCGATGTCGCGCCTGGTGTGGACGACCAAGTCGACCAGGAAGCTGGCCGGTGCGCTGTCCGAGATGGGTCACCGGGTCTCGGACCGCACGGTTGCGCGGATGCTTCGAGACCTGGGGGTTCAGCCTGCACGGCAACGCGAAAGTCGAGGGTGTCAACGAGAGGACCAGGACGCCCAGAGTTCGGGGGGCTCAACGCCACCGTCGCCGAACACCTCGGGGCCGGGCCGCCCGTGCTCTCGGTCGACACCAAGAAGGACGAACTGGTCGGAATTCAAGAACGGGGCCGCGGCACAGGGCTACCCGTGCACTGCGTCCTCGACACCGGCCACGACCCCACCGGCACCACGTACACCCCGGATACGCCGCCGGCGACGTCGAGCCCCTATCCATCACTCGCCAGGAATTCCACGGCGAATGCAACTACACCCTCCACCCCAAGACACGCCGTGACCCGCCGAGAATGCCGATTGGTCAGCCCTTAGCGACTGACAACCCGGACTCGGACTCGCTGTTGAAGACCTCGACGTGCTGCCCCCTCCCCGACGGTTCGGATCGCTGGCCGAGGTGCGCGCCTTCAGGCACTGTCTCGGGTGGCCCCGCCGCACGCAGACGAATGCGGGCCGGTCGGCTTGTCACCGACTGACCCGCACTCGTCGTCATCTGCGACGCGTCAGCGCCACCCGTTCTGGCGCTGCTGCGCTCTCCATCCGTTCAGCCGTTGGGCACGAACAGGGCGCGGTACTTCCAGCTGCCGTCACTGCTGACGACCGACGAGGTCCCGGTCACGGTGCCACCACCAAAGGCAACGGAGCGGAGCGAGCCGTCCTGGCTGGAACCATAGAGGACCTTGCCCGACGCGAGGGTCATCCCGGCGACACTGCTGAAGTCGACGGCATTGGTGGCCGCGTCGAACTGCTGTGCGCCGATCACCTGGCTCTCCGGTGTGAAGTAGCGGTAGTGCAACCGGCTGTCACCGGAGAGCGTGTAGTAGATCCGGTGCGTTGCGGTGTCGTAGAACATCCCGGTCAGGTTGGAGATGGCGAACGGGATCCGCTCACCGGTGTCCGGGTCGTCGTAGAGGTTCACCGTGACCTGGCTGCCGACCACCCCGGTGGCCTTGTCGAACGTCCGCGAGTACAGCCCCCCGTCAGGGAGCCCGTAGTACAGCTTGCCGTTGACCAGGAAGGCACCTCGCAGCGTCGACCAGTCGAAGGCGCTGTTCGCCGTCGCGGCCGTGCCCGTCGGAGCGCCGGATGCGTCGACAGCGCGGCGCTGCAGGACACCGGAGGTGGTGGTGCCGGCCGCCACGGTGTTGTCGAGGACCTCGATGCCGTTGATCAGCGGGCTCTGGGTGATGGCTCGAAGGTCGATGTCGAGACCGTCGCTGTCTCCAGTGACCGTGAACGACCTCATGGTTCCGGTCTTGTCGCCTGCACTTGCCACGATGTCGAAGTGGTCGAGCACCGTCTTGCCGTCGATCGACACGTTGAACACCCGCTGACCGGGCTGTGTCGTGCCGCTGTACTGGTCAGCGAAGTACAGCCGAACCGTCAGGCTCTTGCCGGCGGTCACCGGGAAGTTCCAGTCCTGCGGTCCATAACGCTCGGTGGTGAAGATGTCCGGAGGTGTCCCGGTCGGGACCGTCGAGTCACGGGTGACCGTGCTGCCATAGGTGGCGGCATTCCCGCCGCTCACGAAGCCGGAGTCGGTGGTCCAGTCGGGCCCACTGGCCGCTTGCAGAGCCGGACCGGCCGCGTTGACCCGGTAGAGCACGTTGCCCGACGTTCCGCTGGTGCGCTGGGCGCCGAACAGGTCGTTGGGGAGCGTGGCGGCCGCGACGGGCGGGATGGTGGACCCACCCGCCAGCGGCATGAACGCGATCCGGCCGTGCGTGACGCCCCCGATCCTGGTCGTGTCACTGCCGACCCAGAGCCCCTGGCTGGTGGTGAACAGCGCCTGGGCGCCGACGCCGCGGGTCCGGCCGGGGTTCCAGGACAGCGGCAGGCCGTTGACCGGGTCGAGGGCGGCGATGCCCTCGCGGGGTACGGCGCCGGGGCCGGCCTGGTCACCCTGGAACGGGTTGTTCTCCCAGCGCATGTGGCCGCCGACGTAGACGGCGCCGCCGGTGACGGCCACGCCGTAGGTGGTGTCACCGCCGGTGTAGTCGATCCAGCTGGGGTCGTTGCCGGTGCTCGCGAGCTCCCACCGCGAGGTGGAGTCACACATGGTGCCGCTGCCCGCTCCGCCGGCGAACGCGCCGGTGGCGGAGACCACGAAGTACGAGCCGTCGGGGGAGATGTCGATGTCGCGGGTGAACGTGTCGAACACGCCCGCGCACGAGTTGTGGGCCGCGTCGTAGCGGTTGGTCGCCCAGGGTGCGACAGCGGCGGTGGCTCCACTCGTGTCGAGGACGGCGAGCTGCGAGCGGGCTTGTCCTCCGACGGTCGAGAAGTTGCCGATGGCGACGAGCCGGGACCCGTCGGGGGTGACGTCGAGCGCCTTGATGTTGGTGTCGCCGCCGGCCTTGCCGTTGTAGGTGTTGTTGACGTCGTAGACACCGGTGAAGGGGACGTTGACGCCCGCCAGTACCGCGCCGGTGGTCGGGTCGAGCGCGGCGAGGGCGCTGCGGGGCGTCGTGACGGTGCCCTTCTTGACGCTGGTGAACCCGCCGCCGATGTAGAGCCGCCCGGCGCGGTAGACCATGTCGTTGACGACCGCGCTCGGCACCGACTTGAAGGTCGGGTCGACGGCGCCGGCGGCGCTGAGCTTGACGAGCCGCTTGATGGAGGTGGCCGTGCCCACCGAGCCGAAGGCGCCGCCCACGAAGATGCTCGTGCCGTCCGTTGCCAACGACGTGGCCTGGCCGCCCAGGTTCGGGTCGAAGCCCGCGTCGATGGCCCCGGTGGTCGCGTCGAAGGCGAAGATGTGGTTGCGGACGATGTCGTCGGCGGTGCTGCTGTAGGTGCCGGCCGGGCTGACCTTCGTGAACGTCCCAGCGGCGATGATCTTGTTGCCGACCTGGGTGATCGCGTCGACCGACCCGTTCATGACGTGCGGGGTGCTGGTCGTGGAGGTCGGCTTGGCCGACACCAACGTGTTGCCGAGGTCGGTGTTGACCGCCGAGGCGGGCATCGCCCCGACCCCCAGAAGTGAGAGCGACGCAGCAGCCGCGAACGCGACGGCACGACAGGACGAAAGACGAAACATGTGGGCCCCCAGTGATAATGCAACGGCTCCGCCGGACGCCCCCGTCCCACAGATGCCTGACGTTTCAACGATACGCGGCATTTGCCCGCTTGGCAATGGTTCAGGACGAACCTGCACCCCTCCTCGTTGAGCCCGGCGCCGGACGTCATGTGACGATGACGATGTGGACCTCCCGCATCCCGTCACCGGCACCCGGTTCGGCAGCCCGGTGCCACCCGGCCGAGGCTGGCCGGGAGATCCCGCGACCCCCGACACCCCCGTCGCGTACGACGCAGGAGCCGTCGCCGCCCTCGCGGCCGACGCGGGGCTCGGCGAGCTCACCGCGGAGGTCTCGGTGTGCCGGGCCTGTGACCGGCTGGTCGCCTGGCGGGAGGGCGTCGCGACGGCCAAGCGGGCGTCGTACGCGAGCGAGCCCTACTGGGGTCGCCCCGTCCCGGGATGGGGTCCGGACGATGCGGCGGTCCTGCTCCTCGGTCTCGCGCCGGCTGCGCACGGCGGCAACCGGACCGGACGGATCTTCACCGGCGACCGATCCGGCGACTGGCTGTTCGCCGCCCTGCACCGGGCCGGCCTGGCAGCCCAGGCGACCTCGGTGCACGCCGGGGACGGCCAGCGACTGCTGGGCACGCGGATGGTGGCGACCGTGCGATGTGCTCCGCCGGACAACAAGCCGACCGTCGCGGAGCGGGACGCCTGCGCCCCCTGGCTGGTCCGCGAGGTCGCCCTCGTCGAGCAGTCCGTGCGCGTGGTCGTCTGCCTCGGTTCCTACGCCTGGGCCGCCGCACTGCGGACCCTCCGCACGCTGGGGTACGACGTCCCTCGACCCAGGCCGGCTTTCGGCCACGCCGCGGAGACCACCCTCCGTGCCGCCGACGGCCGTCACCTCGTGCTGCTCGCCAGCTTCCATCCCTCACAGCAGAACACCTTCACCGGCAGGCTCACCGAGCCGATGCTGGACGCCGTGCTGGTCCGCGCAGCGACACTCGCCGGGGTCGGCCCCGTGGAAGGATGACGGGGAGCCGAGATCGGGCCGGCCCCCGTATCCCAACGGCAGAGGACGAGGTCTTAAACACCTTTCAGTGTGGGTTCGAGTCCCACCGGGGGCACCACCGAAAAGGGTCGTCCGAGCTGGTGTTATGGAATTATCGTTCAAAGGCTTGGACTCTGCTGTAGCCCTTACGGCAGGGCGTCCCCGGCACGTTCCCATAAGGTCAAGGGGGGCCATCTCTGAGCGCAGGGTTGACGCCCAGGGCTGATCCAGAGGCGCGTGCGCGTGCGCGGGAGGGGGGTCGAGGCCGGGCTGCTCACCCGGTCGCGGTACTGGGCCGGCAACCGGGTGCAGCAGCACTACCTCCTCACCGACGCCGGCCGCGACCTGCTTCGCGTGCTGCGCGCCTTGGCGGGGGACCGGCACCGCCCACGCTCCACCGGCCGGCTCGACGTCGTCCATGAGGGCTGCGGCGAGGTCACCCACAGTGCCGATACCTGCACCGCATGCGGCGCCCGGCTCGATGCGGGGTCCGTGTCCTGGCGCCGCCCCGGGGATCGCTCCGGCCCGGTCCCGCTCGTGCGCTGAAGATCTTGCGGGATCCGTTGGCTTCTACACCTGAAATGGCGCCCAGACCGCCAGTGGACGCCAGGCTCGCGGGAACATCTGCGGGTTCGGCGCCGTTCTTCAGCACAGCGGACCGTACGATGAGGGTGCGGTTCCACCCGGCTCCCAGACAGGTAGCCGTAGGCCTCCAAGGAGGAGACCCACAGATGCAGAGCAGCAACCCAGTCTTCCGCAGGGCGGAAGGCTTCAACGGCCGGTCGCAGACGGTGACTCCCAGCGGGATCAGCTACCCCGCCTACGGCAGCAGGACCGCCCCGGCCTACGACGCCTACGGTCAGGGCACCCGTGGTGGTGGCCCGACCCAGGTCGACCGCGGTCCGATGACCATCGACTCGGTCGTCCAGAAGACAGCGATCACGCTGGGGATGACCGTCCTGGTGGCCGCTGCCACCTGGGTGCTCACGCCCACGATCAACCCGTACACCGGCGCGGCAGGTCCGCTCTACCTGCTCGCCCTGCTCGGCGCCCTCGGCGGCTTCGCGCTCTCGATGGTGAACTCCTTCAAGCGCGTGGTGAGCCCCGCCCTGGTGCTCGCCTACGCGGCCCTCGAGGGCCTGTTCATCGGCGCGTTCAGCAAGGTGGTCACCGCGTCCTTCGGCAGCGGCGACTCCTCCCTGGTCGTCGGTGCGGTGCTCGGCACGGTGGCCGCCGTGGCCGGGACGCTGGCGGCGTACAAGTTCTTCAACATCCGGGTCGGTGCCACCTTCCGCAAGTGGGTGGTGGCCGCCATGCTCGGCTTCGTCGCCGTCTCGCTGCTCGACCTGGTGCTCGGCCTTTTCCACGCGTCGTTCGGGTTCAACGGCTTCGGCGGCATGGGCTTCGTGTCCAGCCTGATCGGCCTCGGTCTCGGCGTGCTGATGCTGATCCTCGACTTCGACTTCGTCGAGCGGGGCATCGCGGCGGGACTTCCCGAGCGTGAGTCCTGGCGCGCGGCGTTCGGCCTGACGGTCACGATCATCTGGATCTACGTCGAGCTGCTGAGGCTGCTCGCGATCCTGCGCGGCAACTGACAGCCACCACCGACGCCCCCGGACCGACCAGGTCCCGGGGGCGTCGTCGTGCGTGGGCGAGCTCAGCTCGGCTGCGGAAGAGGCGTCTCGGCACTCTCCGGCGACTCGACGTCCGCCTCCGGGTGCCGGCGCCGGCGGCGCAGCTGGACCCACCGTCCGCGGTAGCCGCGAGCCGCCCCTGCGACCTCGGTGCCGTCGATCTCGGTGCCCGGGGTGCGGGCCGCCTCGAGGGCGGCCTCGGTGATCGGCAGGATCGCCTCTCCGCGGGCGGCCTCGGGGACGAGCTCCTCGAACGGTACGACGCCGACGGCCGCGAGCACCGAGGGGAGCAGCACCGAGGCCAGTCCCGCATAGCCGGCGGCGGACGGGTGGAACCGGTCGGGACCGAAGTACAGGGACGGCGTCGCGGCGAACTCGGGCCCGAGCACCGAGCCGAGGGAGACCGTGCGGCCCCCGGCCTCCACGGTGGCGATCGTCTGGGCGGTCGCCAGCCTGCGGGACCAGAGCCGGGCGACCTGCCGCAGCGGCGGAGCGATCGGCTCGATGGTGCCGAGGTCGGGGCAGGTCCCCACCACCACCTCGACGCCCGCGTCCCGCAGCCGGCGTACGGCGGCCTCGAGAAGTCGCACGGACTCCGAGGGTGGCCGCGAGTGCGTCACGTCGTTGACGCCGACCATGATCACCGCGACGTGCGGCTCGACGGACAGCGCCCGGTCGATCTGCCGGGAGAGGTCCCGGGTCTGGGCACCGACACGCGCGGCGGCCCGCAGGTAGACCCGGCGGTTGGCGGCCTCGGCGAGGCCCGAGGCGAGATGGGCGCCCGGCGTGTTCTCGACGGTCTCGACGCCGTAGCCGGCCGCGGAGGAGTCACCGAGCAGCGCGACCTTCACGGCCGGGCCGGGTCGGCCCCTGCCGTACCACCCCGTGGAGTCCGGTGGGTCACCCACGGCGTTGCCGATCGTCTTGCGGGCGATGCTCGCCTCGGCCCGCAGCAGGCCGTACAAGGAGGCGCCCATGACCGAGAGGCCGCCGCCGCCGAAAGCCGCGGCAGCAGCAAGCTTTCGTGCCGCTGCAGCCTTTCCCACGAGATCATTCTACGAGCGGGCCATAAACTGCCGAGGTGCACTATGTGAACTCACTCCTCGACCTGGTCGGCAACACTCCTCTGGTCAAGCTGGGCAGGACGACCGACGGCGCCAGTCCGCTGGTGCTCGCCAAGGTCGAGTACCTCAACCCGGGCGGCTCGGTGAAGGACCGGATCGCCACCCGGATGGTCGAGGCGGCCGAGACGTCTGGTGAGCTGAAGCCGGGCGGGACGATCGTGGAGCCCACCTCGGGGAACACCGGTGTGGGCCTGGCGATCGTCGCCCAGGCGAAGGGCTACCACTGCGTGTTCGTGTGCCCGGACAAGGTCAGCGACGACAAGCGCAACGTGCTCAAGGCCTATGGCTGCGAGGTGGTCGTCTGCCCGACCGCGGTCGAGCCGGACCACCCGGACAGCTACTACAGCGTCTCCGACCGGCTGGTCGGTGAGATCGAGGGAGCCTGGAAGCCCAACCAGTACGCCAACCCGAACAACCCGAGGTCCCACTACGAGACGACCGGCCCGGAGATCTGGCAGCAGACCGACGGGCTGGTCACGCACTTCGTGTGCGGCGTCGGCACCGGCGGGACGATCAGCGGGACCGGTCGCTACCTCAAGGAGCAGAACCCCCGGGTGCAGGTCGTCGGTGCGGACCCCGCCGGCTCGGTCTACTCCGGCGGCTCCGGGCGCCCCTACCTCGTCGAGGGCGTCGGGGAGGACTTCTGGCCGGCGACCTACGACCGCGACGTCGCCGACCGGATCATCGAGGTCTCCGACAGCGACTCCTTCGCGTTCACCCGACGCCTGGCTCGCGAGGAGGCGATGCTGGTGGGCGGGTCCTCGGGGATGGCAGCCTTCGCGGCCGTGCAGCTCGCGCACGAGCTGACCGCGGCCGGTCGCGACGACGCCGTGGTCGTCGTGCTGCTGCCGGACTCCGGACGCGGCTACCTCGCCAAGGTGTTCAACGACGAGTGGCTCAGCCAGTACGGCTTCCTGCGCGCCACCAGCAGGCAGACGCTCGGAGAGGTGCTGCGCGGCAAGAGCGGCCAGATCCCCGACCTGGTGCACACCCACCCCAGCGAGACCATCGCCGAGGCGGTGCACATCCTGCGCGAGTACGGCGTCTCCCAGATGCCCGTGGTCCGCGCCGAGCCGCCGATCGTCGCCGCGGAGGTGGCCGGCAGCGTGTCCGAGCGCAAGCTCCTCGACGCCCTGTTCTCCGGCGCCGCCCGCATGGTCGACCCGGTCGGCAAGCACATGGACGCGCCGCTCCCGACCGTGGGTGCGAGCGAGCCGGTGAGCGAGGCGGTGGCGAGGCTGGAGACCGCGGACGCCCTGCTGGTGCAGGAGGACGGCGCGCCGATCGGGGTGGTCACCCGGCAGGATCTGCTCGGCTATCTCGCCGCCCGGTAGCCGTCGCGACGCGGTGCTGCCCGCCGCCCTCGAGCCAGCCGAGGCCGAGCGCGCCCGAGGTGCTCAGCGCACGCGCAGGGCGATGGCCGAGGCCTCGACCCGGTCCGGGTGGAGGATGCCGGCCAGCGCCTCGACACCGTCGACCAGGCGGGGCCCGGGTCGCGCGAAGGACGCGTTGGCGTCGACCGCGAACACCGCGGTCCCCTCCGGCAGGACGCGGGAGCGTACGACGTCGCGCGCCAGTGACACCGACTGGTCGAGCCCGTAGCCGCACGGCGCGCACACCACCACCTCCGGCTCCGCGGCCCGCACGTCCTCCCACGCCACCCGGAACGACTTCTCCCCGGGCGTGCCCAGGACCGAGTGGCCGCCGGCTGCCTGGACCATCTCCGGCACCCAGTGGCCGGGAGCGAACGGTGGGTCGGTCCACTCGAGCACCAGGGTCCGGGGGCGGTCCCGGCCGGCGGTCCGTCGTACGACGTTGTGGAGGCGGGTCCGCAGGGAGGCGACCAGGGCCTCGGCGGCCGGCTCGGAGCCGGTCGCCCGGCCGAGGACTGCGACGGAAGCCAGGACCTCCTCGAGAGTGTGCGGGTCGATGGTGAGCACCTCGGCGGTGCAGCCGAGGTGCCTCAGGGCGTCGTCGACCACGGAGACGTCGACCGCGCACACCGCACAGAGGTCCTGGGTGACGACCAGGTCGGCGTCCAGGCCGGCGAGTGCGCCCTCGTCGAGGTGGTAGAGGTCCTCGCCGCGACGCATCGCCTCCGCCACGAAGGCGTCGATGCCGGCAGCACTCAACCCGGTCGGCATCGCGCTCGTGGACACGATCGTGCGGCTGCGGGCCTCGGGAGGATGGTCACACTCGAAGGTCACGCCGACGACGTCGTCGCCGACGCCGAGGTCGAAAAGGATCTCGGTCGTCGACGGCAGGAGGGAGACGATGCGCACCAGACCGATCGTACGCCGCAGGTTTTTGCCGAGAACTGAACGTTAGTCGCGTCCATCCCGATAGGCTGACCCGGTGATGAGCAAGCCCCCATGGCCGTGACGAGCGACGCCGCCGGCGACCCGAGCAGGATGGCGCACGATCGGTGGATCGACTACATCGAGGTCGGCCCGTTCGCTGTCCCGGACGTCACCGCCGTCGAGTGGGTGGACTGCGTCGTCACCGAGGCCGCTGCGGCTCGCGGTCGACCGATGCACGTCTACGCCTTGCACGTGGGTGGCCTCAACGCACGCAACGACCGCCGCTTCGTCGAGGCGATGCGCAGCGCCGACCTGGTGGGACCCGACGGAGGTTCCGTCGTCTGGCTCGCCCGGCTGGCCGGAGCCAGGTTCGTCGAGCGGGTGCCGACGACCGACGTGGGCTGGGACATCCTGCGCGGCCTGGCCCACTCCCTCGGGCGCGACCCCAGGGTCGCCCTGCTGGGTGGTCCACCCGGCCTGGCCGAGCGCGCTGGCGCGGTGGTCGCCGCCGGCGCTCCGGTCGAGGTGGTGCACACCGATCACGGCTTCCACGAGGACTGGGACGGGCCTCTCCGGGCGCTGGGCGCTGCCGCGCCGGACGTCACCCTGGTCGGCCTCGGGGCTCCGAGGGAGATGATCTGGTGCCAGGACAACCGTGACCGGCTGACCGGCCGACTGGTGCTCACCTGCGGCGGGTGGTTCGGACACCTCACGGGCGACGAGCAGCGGGCGCCGCGGCTGCTGCGCCGATCGGGCATCGAGTGGGTCGCCCGGGTGGCCCAGTCGCCTCGTCGGCTGGCACCTCGCTACGCCCGCGGCCTGTACTCGAGCAGCGTGATGTCGATGCTGGTGCTGCGGGAGTGGTCGCGGGCGCGCCGCCCGTAGCCCGGCGTAGGCCAGGTCCTAGGGTCGACGGGTGCACGACCCGTCGACGTGGACCCTCGGGCTGCTCGCGCTGGCCGGCCTGTTCGCCGGCTTCGTCGATGCGGTCGTCGGCGGCGGTGGGCTGGTCCAGCTGCCTGCGCTGGTGATCGCCTTCCCGGCTGCCGCTCCCGTCCAGGTGCTGGCGACGAACAAGCTGGCCGGCACCTGCGGGACCTCGGTGAGCTCGGTGACCTACTACCGCAGGGTCCGGCCCGACCCGGCGACGTTCCTGCCCCTGATGGGTGTCGCGTTCGTCGGCTCGGCAGCCGGGGCGGTGGCTGCCTCCCACATCGTCAAGCCGGTGTTCGAACCGGTCATCCTGGTCGCCCTGGTGGTGGTCGGTGCCTACGTGCTGCTCAAGCCGGACCTCGGCAAGGCGACCGAGCTGCGGTTCGCTGGACGTCGTCATCTCGGGGCCGCCGTCCTGGTCGGTCTGCTGGTCGGGTTCTACGACGGGGCGCTCGGGCCGGGGACCGGGTCGTTCTTCGTGTTCACGCTGGTGGGGTTGCTCGGCTACAGCTTCCTGGAGGCGTCGGCGAAGGCGCGGATCGCGAACTGGGCCACGAACGTCGCTGCTCTGCTCGTCTTCGCCGCCCAGGGGGCCGTGCTGTGGCGCGTCGGGCTCGTGGTCGGCGTCTGCAACCTCCTGGGCAGCTACCTGGGTGCGCGGGTCGCGGTCTCCCGGGGCAGCCGGTTCGTGCGGGTGTTCTTCGTCGTGGTGGTCGCCGCCTTCATCGTGAAGCTGGCCTCCGACGTGGTCCAGCAGGTGCTGTGACGCGCCTCAGGGCGGCGGGGCCGGCGTCTGGGCGCTAGCGTTGCGCCGTGCCCGAGACTCCCGTCCGCTGGGTGTCCGCGTTCGTCGACGTGGGCCCGGACCTGTTCGACGCCACCGTGTCCTACTGGGCCGCCGTCACCGGCTCCGAGCGGGGAGCACCCGTCGGGGACCGGTCCGAGTTCCTGCCCCTGGTGCCGTCGCTGGGCGACCCGTGCCTGTGGCTGCAGCGCCTCGACGACGGGCCCACGGCATGCCACCCGGACCTCTACGTCGAGGACGTCGAAGCGGTCGCCGAGCGGGCGGTCGGTCTCGGTGCGACCCGCACCAGCACCGACGACGGGCTGATCGTGCTCAGGTCACCGGGACTGCTGCCGTTCTGCCTGGTCCGGCACCGGGGCCAGGCCGCCCGCCCCGCC
>JAICWH010000038.1 GCA_025934895.1 Nocardioidaceae bacterium
CCGGCGAGTCCGCGGTGGCTTCCATCAGCCGGACGGCCCGGAGCCGGCGTTGCCGTCGGTCGACCTGCCGCTGCCGCGAGACCGTGACCTGGACCCAGGTGGCCACGTGCGGAGTCATGCCACGCAGGAGCCCTGGTCAGGCCGCCTGACACCTCGTTCAGACCGGCAGCCCGCGGTCTCGCAGCGACGGGCGGAGCGGTTCGTCCGGTGAGAACCGGATCGCGTCCATCCCGGCAGCGGCTGCCGCCGCCACGTTGGCCGGCGAGTCGTCCACGAAGACGCAGTCGGCGAGGGGTCGGCCGACGCGACCCGCCAGCACGTCGAAGACCGCGGGATCCGGCTTGGCGACCCCTTCGACCCCCGACACCACGATGTCGGAGAACACCCTCAAGAAGTCGAACCTCTCCAGCGCCCGCGGAAACAGCTCGGCCGACCAGTTGGTCAGGCCGAAGAGCGGTACGCCGGCCCGGGCGAGGTCGTGCAGGACCGACACGTTGTCCTCGAGCGGGCCGAGCAGGCTCAGGTCGAAGTTCCTCCGATAGGCCAACCCGTGCCGGTGCCAGTGCGGATGGCTGCGAGCGAGGTCGTGCTCGCCGTCGGACCATGAGCGACCGCTGTCCTGGGCATGGTTCCAGGCCAGGAAGTCGAAGTCCTGCGCGGTGAGGAAGCGGGCGGCCTCCTCCTCGCCGACCTCCGCTGCGACCGCCGGGTGCGGGTCCCACCGGATCAGCACGTTGCCGATGTCGAACACCACGGCCGGCTGACGAGCGCTCACCGCCGTACCCGAGGCGGCGTGGGCCTCATCGGCGTGCCCGGCGGGCGTGGGCCCACTCGTCGTACCCGAGCTGCCGGAGTGGTGGGTCCCAGCGGGGTGCTCCCCATGGACTTCTGGCACGTCCCATGGGCCATGACCCGTGGGGAGCGCCAATCGTCCTGCATCCCCTGGTAATCGGTCGGGGGGGCGAGGGTCACGTCCAGCGTTCGGAGGAGGGCACGAAGTCCAGGGTCCGGGCGCCGGTGTAGATCTGCTTGGGGCGGGCGATCTTCTGCTCCTTGTCCTGCACCAGCTCGTGCCACTGGGCCAGCCAGCCGGGGGTGCGGCCGATCGCGAACAGCACGGTGAACATCTCCGGGGGGAACTGCAGCGCCTCGTAGATCAGGCCGCTGTAGAAGTCCACGTTCGGGTAGAGCTTGCGCTTGACGAAGTACTCGTCCTCCAGCGCGATCCGCTCGAGCTCCTGGGCGATCTCCAGCAGCGGGTTGACCCCGGTGACCTCGAAGACGTCGTCGCAGGCCTTCTTGATGATCTTGGCGCGCGGGTCGAAGTTCTTGTAGACCCGGTGCCCGAAGCCCATCAGCTTCTCGTTGCCGTTCTTGACGCCGTCGATGAAGTCGGGGATCTTGTCGACCGAGCCGATCCGGCGCAGCATCCGCAGGACCGCCTCGTTGGCGCCGCCGTGCAGCGGGCCGTAGAGCGCGGCGATGCCGGCCGCCGTCGCGGAGTAGGGGTCGACCTGGCTCGAGCCGACCGAGCGGACCGCGTTGGTCGAGCAGTTCTGCTCGTGGTCGGCGTGCAGGATCAGCAGCACGTCGAGGGCCTTCACCAGCCGCTCGTCGGCCACGAACTTGGTCTCGCTCATCCGGAACAGCATCGCCAGGAAGTTGGCGGTGTAGCTGAGGTCGTTGTCGGGGTAGACATACGGCTTGCCCTGTGCGTGCCGGAACGACCACGCGCCCAGGGTCGGCATCTTCGCGATCAGCCGGACCATTTGCATGTGCCGGTTCTCCGCGTCGGCGATATTGCGCGACTCGGGGTAGAAGGTGGACAGCGCCCCGACCGACGCGAGCAACATGCCCATCGGGTGGGCGTCGTAGCGGAAGCCCTCCATGAACGAGCGGACGTTCTCATGGACGAACGTGTGGTAGGTGATCTCGTGCACCCAGGTGTCGTACTGCTCCTCGGTGGGCAGGTCGCCGTGGATGAGCAGGTAGGACACCTCGAGGAAGCTGGACTTCTCGGCGAGCTGCTCGATCGGGTAGCCGCGGTACTCCAGGATCCCCTTGTCGCCGTCGATGAACGTGACCGCGCTCTTGCAGGAGGCGGTGTTCACGAAGCCGGGGTCGTAGAGTGCCAGCCCGGGTCCGTCGTCGGAGTCCTTGATCTGGCCGATGTCGGAGGCCTTGATCGCGCTGCCGCCGAGGATCGGGACCTCGTAGGACCGGCCGGTGCGGTTGTCGCGGATCGTGAGGCTGCCCTCGGCGCTCTCGTCGGCCCCCCCGTCCGTGCTGGCTGTGGTCTTCGAAGCGGTGGCGGTGCTGTCGGTCACGTCGACTCCTCGCTGGTCGGGGCCCCGCGCGTACCCCGATAACCTATGCCCGCAGCCCGCCCGTCAGGAACCTGGGGCCGTTTTGACCTGCAGCCCGCGCCGCGCGTAAACTCGACCGTCGCGGCCGCCTCCGTGCGGCCTCGAGCGTGTCACGGCGTCCGGCCCGTGCTCCGCAGCCTCGGACGCAGCCCCCGGCCGGCAGCGTCCAGCAGTGACCTAACGACCCGAGAGAGTAGTTGAACGTGCGTACGTACAGCCCGAAGCCCGCTGACATCCAGCGCGAGTGGCACGTCATCGACGCCACCGACGTGGTGCTCGGCCGTCTCGCCGTCCAGGTCGCGACCCTGCTCCGCGGCAAGCACAAGCCCACGTTCGCGCCGCACGTCGACGGTGGCGACTTCGTGATCGTGGTGAACGCCGGCAAGGTCTCGCTGTCCGGCGACAAGGCCACCAAGAAGATGGCCTACCGGCACTCGGGCTACCCCGGGGGGCTCTCGTCGACGCCGTTCGGTGAGCTGCTGGAGAAGGATCCGCGCCGGGCCCTCGAGAAGGCCGTGTGGGGGATGCTGCCGAAGAACCGGCTGAGCCGGCAGATGCTGAGCAAGCTCAAGGTGTACGCCGGTCCCGACCACCCCCACCAGGCACAGCGGGCGAAGCCGTTCGAGATCACCCAGATCTCCCAGTAGCAGCGGCAACCGAACGCAGCCGACCAGACGCAGATGACGAGCGAGGAACACGCGTGACTGACACCACCGGCCCGGCGGCCACCGCCGACGGCACCGACGTCGAGGAGACCTTCGAGGTCAACGAGCAGGGCATCGCCTACAGCTCGGAGAGCGCTCCGTCGCAGGACGCGCCACCGCGCCCGGCGACCATCGCCCCGGCCAACGCCACCGGTCGGCGCAAGGAGGCGGTGGCCCGCGTGCGTCTGGTCCCGGGGAGCGGCGAGTGGACGGTCAACGGCCGCACGCTGGACTCCTACTTCCCCAACAAGCTGCATCAGCAGGTCGTCAACGAGCCCTTCGTGAACACCGACCTCGTCGGCCGCTTCGACGTGGTTGCGCGCATCCACGGCGGTGGCATCACCGGCCAGGCGGGCGCCCTGCGGCTCGGGGTGGCCCGGGCGCTGAACGCCATCGACATCGACGCCAACCGCCCGTCGCTGAAGAAGGCCGGGCTGCTGACCCGCGACGCGCGGGTGATCGAGCGCAAGAAGGCCGGTCTGAAGAAGGCCCGCAAGGCACCCCAGTACAGCAAGCGCTGACCCGCGGGGTCGCGCGTCATGGGTCGTCTCTTCGGCACGGACGGTGTCCGAGGGCTCGCCAACTCCGACCTGACGGCCGAGCTCGCCCTCGACCTGTCGGTGGCCGCTGCCCACGTGCTCGGCGAGGCGGGTGCGTTCGACCGCTCGGCGGGGCACCGGCCGGTCGCAGTCGTCGGCCGGGACACCCGGATCTCCGGGCAGTTCCTCGAGGCAGCGGTGGTCGCCGGGCTGTCCTCAGCAGGGGTCGACGTGCTGCTGCTCGGTGTGCTGCCCACCCCTGGCGTGGCGTTCCTGACCGACTCGCTGAAGGCCGACCTGGGCGTCGTGCTCTCGGCGAGCCACAACCCGATGCCCGACAACGGCATCAAGTTCCTCTCCCGCGGCGGAGTCAAGCTCGACGACGCCATCGAGACCGCCATCGAGCAGCGGCTGCGTGAGCCGTGGGACCGGCCGATCGGCGGCGGCGTGGGTCGGGTCTCGCCCTATGAGGAAGCGCTCGCCGACTACACCCGGCACCTGGTCTCGACGCTCGGGCGGCAGCTCGGCGGGATCAAGGTGGTGCTGGACTGTGCCCACGGCGCCGCGTCGCGGGCCGGGCCGCTCGCCCTGCGCGACGCCGGCGCGGAGGTGGTGGCGATCTGCGCGGAGCCGGACGGGCTGAACATCAACGACGGGTGCGGCTCGACCCACCTCGACGTGTTGCAGTCCGCCGTCGTCACCCACGGCGCCGACGTCGGCTTCGCCCTGGACGGGGACGCGGACCGCTGCCTCGCCGTCGACCATGAGGGGAACGTCGTCGACGGCGACCAGCTGCTGGCCGTCCTCGCGCTCGCGATGCGCGACGCGGGGACGTTGAGAGCCGACACCGTCGTCGCCACCGTGATGAGCAACCTCGGGTTCGTGCAGGCGATGCGCCGGGAGGGAGTGGGTGTCCGGCAGACCAAGGTCGGTGACCGCTACGTGCTCGAGGCGATGAAGGCTCACAGCTACACCCTCGGCGGTGAGCAGTCCGGCCACGTCATCATGAGCGAGCACGCGACCACCGGGGACGGCATCCTCACCGCGCTGCAGGTCCTGCACCGGATGGCCGAGCGTCAGCAGTCGCTGTCCTCGCTGGCCGCGGTCGTGCATCGGCTGCCGCAGGTGCTGGTCAACGTCCCCGACGTCGACAAGTCCCGCGCCGACGACGACGCCGTGCTGGCCGCCGCCGTGGCGGAGGCGGAGTTCGAGCTCGGGGACGACGGTCGGGTGCTGCTGCGACCCTCGGGCACCGAGCCGCTGGTGCGGGTGATGGTCGAGGCCGGCACGGCGGAGCAGGCGGGAGCCATCGCCGACCGGCTCGCGGACGTCGTACGCGAGCGGCTCAGCCTGTCCTGAGCCGGAAACCGGCGTGCGGAACCCTGCGGCAGTCCCTACCCTGTCCGTGGTGGACATCCGAGTGATCGACCCGCACGACGAGGTCCTGCTGCGACGCCACTGGGAGATCGGCAAGGCGGCCGAGGCGGTGAGCCGTCCCTACGACTTCTACGGCTCGTGGGAGTCGACGTGCCTGTCCCTGACCCAGCAGCGCGACGACATCGAACGCGTGCTGCTGGGCGCGTTCGTGGACGAGGTGATGTGGGGCGCGGCCCTGGTCGAGCACCCCCTGCACGACAACCTGCACTCGGCCAAGGCCACCTACTACGTGCACCCGGCGCGCCAGCGACAGCATGTCGGTCGGGCCCTGGCCGTGGCGTCGTACGGCGTGGCCCGTCGGCGTTCTCGCCGCCTGATGGTGACCGAGGCTTTCGCGCCCGTCGACGACATCTCGCCGGGCTTGCTGTTCGCCGAGGCGATGGGCTTCAGCCAGGCGCTGGTGGACGGGATGAAGGTGGTGGAGCTGCCCGCGACCGAGCACCTGTGGGACGCTCTGGCGGAGCGGGCGGCGGCCAGGCACCCCGACTACCGGATCGTGACCTGGCAGGACCAGGTGCCTGAGCAGTACGTCGCCGGCTACTGCACACTCAACGAGATGTTCGTCGACGAGGCGCCGATGGGCGAGCTGGACGTGGAACCGGAGCGGTGGGACGCCGAGCGGGTCCACCACGGCGAGACCCGCAACCAGAAGACGGGTCGCCACATCGTGGCGGCGGGGGCGGTGTCGCAGGACGGAACCCTGGTCGGCGTCACGGAGATCGTGGTCAGCAGCTACGCGCCCAGCCACGGCTTCCAGAGCGGGACGCTCGTCGCGCCCGGGCACCGGGGACACGCTCTCGGGCTGGCGATGAAGGTCGCCAACCACCGCCGGCTCCGGGCCCGCTTCCCCCGGTGCCTGTTGTTGATGACCGGCAACGCTGACGTCAACGCCGCGATGAACGCCGTCAACGAGGCGCTCGGCTACCGGGAGGTCGAGCGCTGTATCGAGATGCAGCGCCCGATCTGAGCCAGCCGCGTCAGCCGTCGACGAGGGTGGTCGGAGGCGGGCCGGGGTCGTCCTCGACGGGGTGCTGGAGCCCGGCGCGGAGGAACTCCAGCTGCGCACTCACCGCTGCCCCGGCGAACAGCGCCGTCGAGCTGAGCAGAGACCACAGCAGCAGCGCGAAGACCCCGCCGAGCGGACCGTAGATCGACCCGAACGAGCTGCTCAGGTGCACGTAGCCGGCGAGCAGGCCCGTGGCCACCATGGTCAGCAGGACCGAGATCGCGGATCCGAGTGCGAGCCAGGACAGGGCGGGCTGGCGGCGCCGCGGCGCGTGGTCGAGGAGAGCCGCCACGGTGATGACGAGCAACACCAGACCCAGCGGCCAGCGTCCGGTGTTCCAGATCCGTGCCGTCGTTCCCGACCAGCCGTAGGACGCCTGCATGGCATCGGCGAACGGGCCGCCCGCCACCAGCAGCAGGAAGCCGAGCCCGACCGGGAGCGCCAGCACAGCGGTGAGGACCAGGGCCCGGCCGTACTTCTCGGCAGCCCTGCGGTCCCGTCTGATGCCGTAGATCCGGTTGGTGCCCCGCTCGACCTGGGCCATCGCCGTGGTCATCGACAGCAACGAGAAGAACAGCCCGATGCTCAGCGCCAGCGTGCCGGCGTGGTCGCTCGACGGGCCTCCGGTCACCGCCGACGCGAGGGCGTCCCTGGACCCGCCACCGGGCGAGATCCGCTCGATCGTCCGGGCCAGCACCCGGGCCGGCCGCTCGTGGTCGATCTTGGCGGCCAGTCCGGAGAGCGCCAGCAGGAACGGTACGACGGACAGGGCGGCCTGCAACGCCAGCGCCCGGCTGTGGCTGAAGCCGTCGGCGTAGCGGAACCGGGCGAACGAGTCGAGCAGCAGACGTCGCAGACCGACGCGCCTGGTCAGGTGCCAGGCATCCTGCGCGTTGAGCTCGTCACCGTCCATCTCCGTCGTCACCGGGACGACGTGCGCGGTCGTCACGACCGGAACCGTCCCAGCGCCGGCGCCCGCCCGACACCCGCCCAGACCGGCCGCTGGACCAGCAGGCTGAGCGTGCCGGCGAGGACCAGGCCCGCGCCCGCGATGAGGGTCGCGGGGACCCGCAGCTTGAGGTGCAGCACGTGCGAAAGTGTCGCAGACCCTGTCCGTCGTACGGGCCATCGGAAAACCGGGTGACGCGGGGGCAGCCGCCGCCTAGCGTCGTCCTCATGCTGACCCGCCTCGACATCCGCCGGCTCGACCCCTTCGACGACACGCAGATGCGGCGGTTCCACGAGATCGCCTGGCGGGCCGAGATGGAGGACGGCCGGCCGTGGAACAGCCAGTACACCTACATGGAGATGGCTGCCTTCCTCCGCGAGCCGACCGACGACCACCTGCGCGAGGGGTTCTGCGTGTACGACGGTGGCGAGATGGTCGGGGCCGGGGTGCTGGAGAGATCACTGCTCGACAACCTCGACAAGGCCTACGTCTTCGCGTTCGTCGAGCCGGAGCGACGTGGTCGCGGCATCGGAGGTGCCCTGCTGGAGGCGCTCGTCGAGGAGGCCCGTGAGCTGGGTCGCCGGCAGCTGCTGAGCTTCGGCGCCCTCGCCTTCGAGGAGCGGGAGAGCGCCGACGTGCTGCGGTTCGGGGCGGTCCACGGCTTCGAGATCGCCAGCACCGAGATCCTGCGCACCCTCCGGTTGCCGGTCGCCGACGGCCTGCTGGAGAGGCTGAGCCAGGAGACAGCGGCCTACCAGGAGGGCTACTCCGTCGAGACCTACGTCGACGCGATGCCCGAGCGCTACCTCGAGTCCTACTGCGCGCTGCTCAACCTGCTCGTCGTCGACGCGCCGTCCGGCTCCGTGGAGTTCGAGGCCGAGCGGGTCACCCCCGCCGTCCAGCAGCGCAAGCAGGAGCGCAACGCCCGGATGGGACGTCGCACCTACCTGGCGGTCGCGGTCCGCGACGGCGTGGCCGTGGCGCAGTCCGACCTGGTCGTCCCGCCGGGGGCCACCGGGCAGGCGCACCAGATGGGCACCTTCGTGCACCGTGAGCACCGAGGACACCGGCTCGGCACGGCCGTCAAGGTGGCGAACCTCGCCGCGCTCCAGCGCGCGCATCCGGAGGTCACCGCGGTGCACACCCAGAACGCCGAGGACAACGGGTGGATGGTCGCCATCAACGAGCGGCTGGGCTTCGAGCCCGTCGGTGTCTGCCCGGCGTTCGTGCGGAACCTCTAGCTACAGCTTGCGCAGTCTCACGAACCGCACGGAGTGGTCAGCGGCCTTGCGCAGCACGAGGGTGGCCCGTCCGCGGGTCGGCTGCACGTTCTGCGCGAGGTTGGGCCCGTTCACCCGGTCCCAGATCCGGTTGGCCTCCGCGACCGCGTCGGTCTCGGTCAGGCCGCCGTACCTCGAGAAGTACGAAGCGGGGTTACGGAACGCCGTGTCCCGCAGCCGCAGGAAGCGGTCGACGTACCACCTGCGGATGTCCGCGGTCGCCGCATCGACGTAGACGGAGAAGTCGAAGAAGTCGCTGATCGCCAGGCCGACGCGCCCGTCGGCACGGTCGCGCGCCGGCTGCAGCACGTTGAGGCCCTCGATGATCACGATGTCGGGGTTGGCGACGACGACGCGCTCGGCGGGGACGACGTCGTAGACGAGATGGCTGTACGTCGGAGCCGTCACCTCGTCCTTGCCGGACTTGATGTCCATCACGAAGCGCAGCAGCGCCTTGCGGTCGTAGGACTCCGGGAACCCTTTGCGGTCCATCAGCCCGCGCCGCACCAGCTCCGCGTTGGGGAACAGGAACCCGTCCGTCGTGACCAGCTCCACCGAGGGGTGCGCCGGCCAGTGCGCCAGCATCTGCTGCAGCAGGCGCGCAGTCGTGGACTTCCCGACCGCGACGGAGCCCGCCAGCCCGATCACGAACGGCGTGCGTGGCGGCTGTGGCTGGTCCAGGAACTCACCCTGAACGCGGTGCAGGTGCTCAGCGCTCTCGGCGTACAGGCTCAGCAGCCGCGACACGGGGAGGTAGACCTCCTCCACCTCCCGGAGGTCCAGCTCGTCGCCCAGCCCGCGCACCCGGTCGATCTCGGCAGGGGTCAGGGGCTGCTCGGTGGCGGCGCCCAGCGCAGCCCAGGCGTCGCGATCGAGCTCGACATAGGGGCCGGACTCCCGGTCGCGGGCAGCGCTGCTGCCCCTGCGTGCCATGGCCCGCATTGTGGCAGGCGTCGAGCATCGGGGTTCGGCCCGGTGCGGAGCAGCCGCGCCGGTAGAGTCTCCGCCATGTGCGGAATCGTCGGGTACGTCGGATCCAAGCAGGCCGAGGCCGTCGTGGTCGAAGGTCTGCGCAGGCTGGAGTACCGCGGCTACGACTCCGCCGGCATCGCCCTGGTCCACGACGGTGAGCTCGTCTGGGACAAGAGAGCGGGCAAGCTGGCGAACCTGGACAAGGCGCTCGCCGAGGACGCGCTGCCGGCCTCCAGCACCGGGATCGGGCACACCCGGTGGGCCACGCACGGCGCTCCCACCGACCGCAACGCCCACCCGCACCTCGGCGCCACCGGACGCGTGGCCCTGGTGCACAACGGGATCATCGAGAACTTCGCGGTGCTGCGGGACGAGCTCGTCGCCCAGGGGCACGAGATGCTGTCCGAGACCGACACCGAGGTCGCCGCCCACCTCGTCGAGTGCGCCCTCGAGGACGGGACCACGCTCACCGAGGCGATGCAGGCCGTGTGCGGCCGCCTCGCCGGGGCGTTCACGCTGGTCGCGGTGGACGGCCGCGACCCGGACCGCGTGGTCGCCGCCCGGCGCAACTCCCCGCTTGTGGTGGGCATCGGGGACGGCGAGAACTTCATCGCCTCCGACGTCGCGGCCTTCATCGAGCACACCCGCGACGCGCTCGAGCTGGGCCAGGACCAGGTGGTCACCATCACCCGGGACGACGTCACCGTGACCGACTTCGAGGGACGGCCGGCGCAGGCGGGCAGCTACCGGCCCTACCACGTCGACTGGGACCTGTCGGCTGCCGAGAAGGGCGGCTTCGACTGGTTCATGCGCAAGGAGATCCACGAGCAGCCAGGCGCGATCACCGACTCGATGCTCGGGCGGCACGACGCCGCCGGAGCGCTGCAGCTCGACGAGCTGCGGATCACCGAGGAGGAGCTGCGCAACGTCGACAAGATCATCCTGGTCGGCTGCGGCACCGCCAACTATGCCGGCATGGTGGCGAAGTACGCCATCGAGCACTGGACCCGCATCCCGTGCGAGGTCGAGCTGGCGCACGAGTTCCGCTACCGCGACCCGATCCTGACCCGCGACACCCTGGTGGTCGCGATCAGCCAGTCCGGCGAGACCGCGGACACCCTGATGGCCATCCGGCACGCGCGCGAGCAGCGCTCCAAGGTGCTGGCGATCTGCAACACCAACGGGTCCACGATCCCGCGGGAGTCCGACGCGGTGATCTACACGCATGCCGGGCCGGAGATCGGCGTCGCCTCCACGAAGGGCTTCATGACCCAGCTGGTGGCGTGCTACCTGCTCGGGCTCTACCTGGCCCAGGTGCGAGGCACGAAGTACGGCGACGAGATCGCCCAGGTCGTGCGCGAGCTCGAGCAGATGCCGCTGCACGTGCAGCGGCTGCTGGACGCCGCCGAGCAGGTCAACCAGCTGGCCCGCGAGCTGTTCAGTGCCCGGTCGGTGCTGTTCCTGGGCCGGCACACCGGGTTCCCGATCGCCCTGGAGGGTGCGCTCAAGCTCAAGGAGCTCGCCTACATCCACGCCGAGGGGTTCGCCGCCGGTGAGCTCAAGCACGGGCCGATCGCACTCGTCGAGGACCGGCTGCCGGTGTTCTGCATCGTCCCACCGCAGGGCCGCGACCACCTGCACGACAAGATGGTCAGCGGCATCCAGGAGGTGCGGGCCCGCGGGGCGCGGACCATCGTGCTCGCCGAGGAGGGCGACGAGGAGGTCACGCCGTACGCCGACGACCTGATCCGGCTGCCGAGGGTGCCGACCCTGCTGCAGCCGATGGTGGCCGTCGTCCCCCTGCAGCTGTTCGCCTGCGAGCTGGCGACGCGGATGGGCAACGACGTCGACCAGCCGCGCAACCTGGCCAAGTCCGTCACCGTCGAGTAGGGCCCTTCGGGTGAACGGGTGAACGGGTGAACGGGTGAACGGGGTGAACGGGTGATCTTGGGCGTGGGCATCGACGTCGTCGACATCGCCCGGTTCGGGCAGACCCTCGAGCGCACCCCGGCGATGCGGACCCGGCTGTTCACCGCCGCGGAGCAGCGGCGGCCGCTGGCCTCGCTGGCCGCCCGGTTCGCCGCGAAGGAGGCGCTGGCCAAGGCGCTCGGCGCACCGACCGGGATGGGGTGGCTGGACGCCGAGGTCGTCAACGCGCCGACCGGCGACCCGAAGCTGGAGATGCGTGGCTCGGTGCTCGCCCGGGCCGACGAGCTGGGGGTGCGCGGGGTGCACGTGTCGATGTCCCACGACGCGGGGATCGCCTCGGCCGTGGTGCTGCTCGAGTCCTGAGGTGGCGCCCAGCACCGCCCGCCCTTCCCCGGTCGAGACGGCCCGGGCCTCACCGGCGCATAGGCTGGCCTCATGCGAAGCGCCCACACCGTCGAGCAGGTCCGGGACGCCGAGAAGGAGCTGATGGCCCGGCTGCCCCAGGGCACCCTGATGCAGCGCGCGGCGACGGGGCTGGCCTACCTGGTGCTGGAGCGCCTCGGGCACGCCTACGGCTCGCGGGCGCTGCTGCTGGTGGGGGCTGGCAACAACGGCGGTGACGCGCTGTACGCCGGAGTGGTGCTGGCCCGCCGCGGGGTCCAGGTGGAGGCACTGCTGCTGAGCCCCGACCGCGCCGACCCCTCCGCGGTGGCCGCCCTGCGAGTGGCCGGGGGTCGGGTCGTCCCGTCCGTGGACCGGGCGCGCCGGCCGGACGTGGTCGTCGACGGCATCCTCGGCATCGGGGGCCGCGGCGGCCTGCGTGAGGACGCGGCGGCGGTGGTCGATGCCTGTGGGGACGCGCCGGTGGTCGCCGTGGACACACCGTCGGGGGTCGAGGTGGACAGCGGGGAGGTCCGTGGCGCGCATGTGCGCGCGGACGCGACGGTCACCTTCGGCAGCTACAAGGTCGCGCATCTCGCCGACCCGGCGGCTCTGGCGTGCGGCGCCGTACGCCTGGTGGACATCGGGCTCGACCTCCCTGCTGCGGCGCTCACCGCGCTGGAGGAGGCCGACGTGGCGGCGCTGCTGCCGCGTCCGTCGCCGGACGCGCAGAAGTACACCCGCGGAGTGGTCGGGGTGCGCGCGGGCTCGCAGCAGTACCCCGGGGCGGGGGTGCTGTGCGTCTCGGGCGCGAGCACCGGCCTGGCCGGGATGGTGCGCTACCTCGGCGGGGCCGCCGACCTGGTCCGCGCCCGGCACCCCGAGGTCGTCGTCGGGGAGGGACGGGTGCAGGCGTGGGTGATCGGCTCCGGCGGCGGCGCCGACGCGGGCCAGGCGCTGGCCGCCGCGCTGGCGGACCGGGTGCCGGTGGTGGTCGACGCGGACGGGCTCAGCCACGTGGCCGGCCCGCTCGGCGTCCCGGCGCTGCTGACGCCGCACGCCGGCGAGCTGGCCCGGATGCTCGGGCTCGAACGGTCCGAGGTCGAGACGCGTCAGCTGCATTTCGCCCGGCTGGCCGCGGAGAGGTACGACGCCGTGGTGCTGCTCAAGGGCCGGCACACGCTGGTCGCCACGCCGGCCGGTGACGTGCGGGTCACCACCGTCGGACCGTCGTGGCTGGCCACCGCGGGCTCCGGCGACGTGCTCGCGGGCCTGTGCGGCTCCCTCGTGGCCGCCGGGCTGGACCCCTTCGACGCCGGATCGGTGGGGTCCTGGCTGCACGGCGCCGCAGCCGACGCCGCCGGGAGCGGCGGACCGGTCACCGCCCCCGACGTCGCGGCCGCCCTCCCGGCGCTCTGCCGCCGCCTGCTGGGGCACTCGGGAGGCCGGGAACGATGCGGATGAGCCTTCCGGCGATGGAGTCCCGCGCCGAGGTCGTGGTGGACGTCGGCGCCATCACCCGCAACGTCGCCACCCTCAGGCAGCGCGCCGGGGTGGCCCTGATGGCCGTCGTCAAGGCCGACGGCTACGGGCACGGGCTGGTCGAGGCAGCCGCAGCGGCCCGGAGCGGCGGGGCCGACTGGCTCGGCGTCGCGGTGCTGGAGGAGGCGATGGCGCTGCGCCGGGCCGGCGACACCGGACCGCTGCTGAGCTGGCTGGCTGTCCCCGGCGAGGACTACCCGGGCGCCGTCGAGGCAGGGGTCGACGTGACGGCGTACACGCCTCGGCAGGTCGACGAAATCGCCGCCGCCGCCCGGTCGATCGGGCTCCGGGCCCGGGTCCAGCTCAAGGTCGACACCGGGCTGAGCCGAGGTGGGGCGGGGGAGGCGGACTGGCCGGCGCTGGTCGAGGCGGCCGCGGACGCGGAGCAGTCCGGTGCCGTGCAGGTCACCGGTGTCTGGTCGCACTTCGCCTGCAGCGACGAGCCGGACCATCCCGCGAACGACGCGCAGGAGAAGGCCTTCGTGCAGGCGCTCAAGGTCGTCGACGCGGTGGGGCTCGAGCCGGAGGTGCGGCACCTGTCGAACTCCGCAGGCACGCTGCTGCGGCCCTGGTCGAGCTACGACCTGGTGCGGTGTGGCATCGCCTGCTACGGCATCTCGCCGGCACCGGACGTCGTCAGCAGCGCAGAGCTGGGTCTGGTGCCGGCGATGACCGCTCGCGCCCGGCTGGCCCTGGTCAAGCGGCTCCCCGCCGGTGCGGGGGTGTCCTACGGGCACACCTGGGTCGCCGAGCGGGACACCACCCTCGGGCTGGTGCCCGTCGGGTACGGCGACGGGGTGCTCCGATACGGGTCCTCGACCGCGCACGTGCTCGCGGCGGGGCGCCAGCGGCCCGTCGCAGGCCGGATCTGCATGGACCAGCTCGTCATCGACCTCGGCGAGGACCATGCCGAGGCCGGCGACGAGGTCGTGCTGTTCGGGGACGGCGCGGACGGAGCACCCACGGCGCAGGACTGGGCCGAGGCGTGCGGCACCATCGCCTACGAGGTCGTGACCCGGATCGGCGGGCGCTTCGTCCGCAGGCACGTGCGCCGGTGAGGCGGAAGGGCTGGCTCGGCTTGGCCGCCGCCGGCGTGGGCGCAGCGGCGGCTGCCCTGACCGCCGGCGTCGTCGTCGAGCGACGCGTGGTCACCGCACGCCGAGCGGGTGCCTCCGACGCCGACCGGCTCGGCGGGCTGCGCGGCGACGAGCGCTCGGTGTTCACCGACGACGGGATCCGGCTCCATGTCGAGGTCGACGAGGTCGCGCCGTACGCCACGTCGCCCCGGCACGACGGGGCCGCCACCCTGGTGTTCGTGCACGGCTACGCGCTCAGCCTGGACTGCTGGCACTTCCAGCGCCAGTACTTCCGCGGCAAGCGCCGGCTGGTGTTCTACGACCAACGCTCGCACGGCAGGTCGGAGAAGTCCGACAACCAGCACGCCACCATCGACCAGCTCGGCGACGACCTGGCCCGGGTGCTGGAGGAGGTCGTGCCCGAGGGGCCGGTGGTGCTGGTCGGGCACTCGATGGGCGGGATGACGGTGATGGCGTTCGCGGAGCGGCATCCCGCGGCGTTCGAGGCGAGGGTGGTGGGCGTCGGGCTGGTCTCCACGACCGCCGGCGGCCTGAAGACGCACCACCTGCTCAGCAAGCTGATACCGGACTCCGTCGCCGGCCAGGTCGGCCCTCGGGTGATCGCCGCCCTGGCCCGGGCGCCGCAGCTGGTGGACAGCGTGCGTCGGCGCGGCTCCAACATCGGCTTCCTGATGGCCGACCAGTTCGCGTTCGGCGAGGACGTGCCGGCGTCCTACGTCGAGCTCGTCGACGACATGCTCGCGGCCACGCCGTTCGAGGTGCTGGCGCAGTTCTTCCCGAACTTCGACACGCTCGACAAGTACACCGCCCTGGCGGGCTTCGCCCGCGTCCCGACCTGTGTCATCGCGGGCACCCGGGACGCGCTGACCTCACTCGAGCTGAGCCGGACGATGGTCGCGAGGATCCCCGGCGCGGTCCTGGTCGAGTGTCCCGGCGCGGGGCACATGGTGATCCTCGAGCAGAAGGACCGCGTGAACGCCGCCCTCGACGACCTCCTCGAGGCGGCCGGCCGGCCGACCGGCTCGGACGCCCCGTGAGCCACCTCGTCGTGGCCAGGTCGGTCGAGGACACCCGGCTCGTCGGGGCCCGGCTCGCGCCGTTGCTGCGAGCCGGCGACCTGCTCGTGCTGAGCGGTGACCTCGGTGCCGGCAAGACCACGTTCACCCAAGGGCTCGCCGGCGCTCTCGGCGTCCGCGGCGAGGTGACCTCCCCGACGTTCGTCATCTCCCGGGTGCATCCGTCGCTGACCGACGGGCCCGCGCTGGTGCACGTGGACGCCTACCGGCTCGCCGAGTCGGCCGAGCTCGACGACCTCGACCTGGACGCCTACCTGGACGAGGCGGTCACGGTCGTCGAATGGGGAAACGGCCTCGCCGAGGCGCTGGCCGAGGACCGGCTGGAGATCGAGATCCGGCGAGCGCACGGCGACGAGCAGGGGGAGGAGCGCAGCCTGCGGCTGACCCCGGTCGGCGAGCGCTGGGCGGCCGAGGACCTCTCGGACCTGGGCACCTGACCGACGCCGCGTAGCCTCGTGCCCGTGCTGCTCGCCTTCGACACCGCCACCCCCGCCGTCACCGTGGCGCTGCACGACGGGGAGCGGGTGGTCGCCGCGCTGACCAGGGTCGACGCCATGCGTCACGGTGAGCTGCTCGCGCCGGGCATCACCGCCGTGCTCGACGAGGCGTGGGTGCCGCGCCAGGACATCACCGCGGTCGCGGTCGGGGTCGGGCCGGGTCCGTTCACCGGACTGCGGGTCGGGCTGGTCACGGCCCGAACGCTCGGGCTGGCTCTCGACATCCCCGTGTACGGCGTGTGCACCCTGGACGTGTTGGCTGTGCAGGCCGTGGCGCAGGGCGCGGTGGGGGGGCCGTTCCTGGTCGCGACGGACGCCCGGCGCAAGGAGGTCTACTGGGCGTCGTACGACGGGCAGGGTGCCCGGCTGGACGGGCCGCACGTGGACCGGCCCGCCGACCTCGCCGCCGACGGCCCGGTCGTGGGCGCCGGCGCGCTGCTCTATTCCGACTCCTTCCCGGGCGCCGTCGGCCCGGAGCACCCGGACGCCGGGGTGCTCGCCCAGGTGGTGACCGGCGAGCGGGCCGAGCTCCTCGACCCCGAGCCGCTCTACCTCCGGCGTCCGGACACGGCAGCGCCGAGCAGGCCGAAGCGGGTGTCGTGAGGATCCGGCCGGCGACCGCCGAGGACGTCGCGGCGGTGCTCGAGCTCGACCGACGGCTGTTCGGGTCGGACGCCTGGTCCGAGCAGTCGGTCCGCGAGGAGCTCACCGGCCCGCGGCGCTCGGCCGTCGTGGCGTGCGACCCTGCCGTCCTGGGCTACGCGGTGACGGCGTCGGCGGGGGACGTGGTGGACCTGCAGCGGGTCGCCGTACGCCCCGAGCATCGCCGTCGTGGCCTGGCGCACGAGCTGCTGGCAGCGGCGCTCGAGCACAGCGAAGCGGACCGGGTGCTGCTCGAGGTGGCCGGGGTCAATGCGCCGGCGCTGGCCTTCTACGCGGCGGAGGGGTTCACCGAGGTGCACCGCCGGCAGCGCTACTACCGCGACGGGTCGGACGCGGTGGTCATGGAGCGGGCCCTGCGATGATGCAGGCATGACGGAGGAGCCGCTCGTGCTGGGGATCGAGACCTCGTGCGACGAGACCGGCGTCGGGATCGTGCGCGGCAGCACCCTGCTCGCGAACGCGGTCGCGTCCAGCGTCGAGGAGCACGCGCGGTTCGGCGGCGTCGTCCCGGAGGTCGCTTCGCGCGCCCACCTGGAGGCGATGATCCCGACGATCGAGCGCGCCTGTGCCGAGGCGGCCATCGGGCTCCACGACGTCGATGCCGTCGCCGTCACGCACGGCCCGGGCCTCGCGGGGGCACTGTTGGTGGGGGTGGCTGCGGCGAAGGCGCTGGCCGTGGGCCTGGGCAAGCCGGTCTACGGGGTGAACCACCTGGCGTCGCACGTGGCGGTCGACCAGTTGGAGCACGGCCCGCTGCCCGAGCCGTGCGTCGCGCTGCTGGTCAGCGGCGGGCACTCGTCGCTGCTGCGGGTCACCGACGTGACGGGTCACGACGGGGGCATGGCCCCGATGGGTGCGACCATCGACGACGCCGCGGGGGAGGCGTTCGACAAGGTGGCCCGGCTGCTCGGTCTGCCGTTCCCCGGAGGGCCGCACATCGACCGGGCGGCGCGGTCGGGGTCCTCGGTGGCCATCGACTTCCCCCGCGGCCTGACGTCGCAGCGGGACCTGCAGCGGCACCGCTTCGACTTCTCGTTCTCCGGGCTCAAGACGGCCGTGGCCCGCTGGGTCGAGGCCCGGGAGCGGACCGGTGAGCCGGTGCCCGTCGAGGACGTCGCCGCCTCGTTCCAGGAGGCGGTCTGCGACGTGCTCACCCGCAAGGCCGTGGCCGCCGCCGCCAGCGAGGGCATCGGGGACATCCTCGTCGGCGGCGGAGTGGCCGCCAACTCCCGGCTTCGGGTGCTCACCGAGGAGCGGGCCGCCGGCCAGGGGATCCGGGTCCGGGTTCCGCGGCCGGGCCTGTGCACCGACAACGGAGCCATGGTCGCCGCCCTCGGCGCCGAGATGGTCCGCCGCGGACGCCGGCCCTCCTCCCTGGACCTGGCCGCCGACTCCTCGCTTCCGGTGACGTCCGTGCTGGCCTGAGCGCCCCGTTGCCGGGTGCCGGTTTACCAGGGGATGCAGGATGTTTTGCGCTCCCCACGGACCATCACCCATGGGGAGCGCCAAACCTCCTGCATCCCCTGGGAAACTGCCAGGGTGCTCGCCCCCGCCCTCCCCCTCATCCTGCTCGTAGCCGGAGCCGCCCTGCTGACGGCGGGCGCGGAGGGCTTCGCCGAGCACGTCACCGGAGCCGCGTCCCGGCTGGGCGTGAGCGTGCTCGCCCTGGGGCTGCTGCTCGCCGGCGCGGAGCCCGAGGAGGCGGTGACCGCGATGCTCGCCTCGGGCCAGGGCCATCCCGCCCTCGCCGCGGGGGACGCCATCGGCGCGAACCTCGTCATCCTGACGCTGACCCTGGGCCTGGCCGCTCTGGTCACCCGGCTCCCGGTCGGCCGGTCCGCCCTCCAGTACGGCCTCGCCGCGGCCGTCGCCGGCGCGGTCGCCTGGGGGTTGCTGCTCAACGGCGTCCTGGGTCGACCGGAGGGCCTGGTCCTGGTCCTGCTGTACGCCGGAGGGGTCGTCTGGGTCTGGCAGCGGGAGCAGCAACCGCCGCTGATCGGGGAGCTTGCCGAGCTCGAGGAGAGCGGCCGCGGCGACCCGGGCGACGACGACGAGGACGCCACAGGCCGCGCGCTGCTGTTCGTGCTGCTGGGCGTGCTCGGCATGGTGGTGGGCGGGGCGCTCGCGGTCCGGGGTGCCGAGGGTCTGGTGGAGGTCTTCGACGTCGGCGAGTCCGTCATCGGGCTGACCGTCCTCGCGCTCGCGACCAGCGCCGAGATGGTGGCGCTCGTATGGGCGGCGCGGCGCCGAGGGCTGAGCGACCTGGTCGTCGCGGGCACGGTCGGCGCGGTCGCCTACAACGCCACCGTCACCTTGGGCCTCGCAGCGCTGGTGAGCCCGTTGGTGCTGGGCCAGCACAACGTGATCCTGAGCGTTGCTGCCGTCACGGCGGTGCTGCCGCTGGTGCTGCTGGCCTCCCGCCGGTCCGGGATCCTGCCGCCTTCGCTGGGTGCCCTCCTGGTTCTGGGCTATGTCGCCGCCATGGGCTTCCTGCTGGCCCGCTAGCCTGCAGGACGCGACGCCTCACCGGCCGGGGCACCGCAGAGCCCGACGCCTCACCGGGGGCGGGGGTCAGTCGAGCATCAGGAGGTCCCATGCAGCAGGTCCGTGGCGTCGTCGCGAAGGGCAGGGGCGAGCCGGTCAGCATCGAGACCGTCATCGTCCCGGACCCGGGACCGGGCGAGGCCGTCGTCGACGTCTTGAGCTGCGGCGTGTGCCACACCGATCTGCACTACCGGGAGGGCGGCATCAACGACGACTTCCCCTTCCTGCTCGGCCACGAGGCGGCCGGGACCGTCGAGGCGGTCGGCGAGGGCGTGGAGTCGGTGGCCCCCGGCGACGTCGTGGTGCTGAACTGGCGGGCCGTCTGCGGCGACTGCCGGGCATGTCGGCGCGGCCAGCCCTGGTACTGCTTCAACACCCACAACGCCACCCGGAAGATGACCCTGGAGGACGGCACGGAGCTGACGCCGGCGCTGGGGATCGGAGCGTTCGCCGACAAGACCCTCGTGCATGCCGGGCAGTGCACCAAGGTCGACCGGTCGGCTCGGCCGGCCGCCGTGGGTCTCCTGGGCTGTGGTGTGATGGCCGGCCTCGGCGCGGCGCTCAACACCGGCAACGTCGGCCGTGGGATGAGCGTCGCCGTGATCGGGTGCGGCGGCGTCGGGGCGGCCGCCGTGGCCGGATCCAGGCTGGCCGGCGCCGGCACCATCATCGCGGTCGACCTCGACCCGCAGAAGCTGGGGTGGGCGACCGCGCTGGGCGCGACGCACACGGTCAACAGCAGGGAGCAGGACCCCGTCGAGGCGATCCGGGCGCTCACCGGTGGCTTCGGCGCCAACGTCGTCATCGACGCCGTCGGCCGGCCCGAGACCTGGCTGCAGGCGTTCTACGCGCGCGACCTCGCCGGGACCGTCGTCCTGGTCGGGGTCCCCACCCCGGACATGAAGGTGCCCGACCTCCCGCTGATCGACGTCTTCGGGCGGGGCGGCGCCCTCAAGTCCAGCTGGTACGGCGACTGCCTCCCCTCGCGCGACTTCCCGATGCTCGTCGACCTCTACCAGCAGGGGCGCCTCGACCTCGACGCGTTCGTCACCGAGGAGATCGGTCTCGGCGACGTAGAGGCCGCCTTCGACAAGATGCACTCCGGCGGCGTCCTCCGCAGCGTCGTGATCCTGGACGCAGCCGAGGGGAACGTCCCGGCCGGGACCCCGCGCTGATGCCCGCGCGCATCGACCACACGGTCCTCGCGGGCACCTTCACCCTGGACGGTGAGACCTTCGACGTGGACAACAACCTGTGGGTGCTGGGCGACGACACCGAGTGCGTGGTCATCGACGCGCCGCACGACGTGGACGGCATCCTGGGGGTGGTCGGCGACCGGAAGGTCAAGGCGATCTTGTGCACCCACGCCCACGACGACCACGTACGCGTCGCCCCGGCACTGCGGGAGCGGGTCCAGGCACCGATCCTGCTGCACCCCGACGACCAGCCGCTGTGGGAGCTGACCCACCCCACCGAGCTGTGGGACGTCGACCTCTTCGACGGCCAGCAGGTCGAGGTCGCCGGAACCACGGTGCGGGTGCTGCACACCCCCGGGCACGCTCCCGGAGGGGTCTGCTTCTCGGTGCCCGACCTCGGGTGCGTCTTCACCGGGGACACGCTGTTTCGCGGAGGCCCCGGCGCGACCGGGCGATCCTTCAGCGACCTCGAGATGCTGGTCGCCTCCATCCGGGACAGGCTGTTCGTGCTGCCCGACGACACCGTCGTGCACCCCGGTCACGGGGCGGACACGACCGTCGGGGCCGAGTGGCCCCATGTCCCTGCGCCGCGGTGGGATGCGTGAGCGACGTGTCATCATCGGGCGAACCGGGTAACCCACCCGCGTGACCTCGACCTACCGCCTCCAGATGCACGCCGGCTTCACGTTCGCCGACGCCGAGACGGTGGTGCCCTACCTCGCCGAGCTCGGGGTCAGCCACCTCTACCTCTCCCCGGTCCTGCAGGCCGTGCCGGGGTCGCAGCACGGCTACGACGTCGTGGACCACACCCGGGTCGGCACCGAGCTCGGTGGCCGAGAGGGCCTGCTGTCGCTGGCCGCGGCTGCCCGTGCGCGTGGCCTCGGAATCGTCGTCGACGTGGTTCCCAACCACATGGCGCTCGTGGCCCCTGAGAGCAGCAACGCGCCGCTGTGGGACGTCCTCGCCCACGGTCGCGCCGCCGCCCACGCGCACTGGTTCGACGTCGACTGGGACGCGCTGGACCAGCGGATCGGGCTCCCGGTGCTGTGGGAGCCCCTCGCGGACGTGCTGGCCAAGAACGACCTGCGTCTCGGCGACGAGAACGGCGGTCACGTGCTGCGCTACCACGACCACGTGTTCCCGGTCGCGGACGGCACCTGGGACGGCAGCCCGAGCGCCGACGTGACGGCCGTGCTCGACCGCCAGCACTACGCCCTGGCCAGCTGGCGCGACCGCGACGAGATCCTCAACTACCGCCGATTCTTCGACGTCGACTCACTGATCGCCGTTCGAGTGGAGGAGGCCGACGTCTTCGAGGCCACCCACCGCGTGCTGCTCGACCTCAACCACGCGGGCGTCATCGAAGGCTTCCGCATCGACCACCCGGACGGGCTCGCGGACCCCACCGGCTACCTCGAGCAGCTGCGCGCCGCGACCGTCCCGGGCACCGCCATCTGGGTGGAGAAGATCCTCGAGGGCGAGGAGCTGCTTCCCCCGTGGGCGTGCGACGGCACGACCGGGTACGACGCCGCCAAGGCCGTCTCGTGTGCGCTGGTGGACCGCAGCACCGCGCCGGCGCTGACCGCCGCCTGGGAGAAGACCGGCGGCGACCCGTCCCTGGAGCACGTGATCGCCGAGTCCAAGCGCCAGGTGGTCCTCGACGTCCTGGTGCCGGAGCGGCGCCGGCTGCTTCGCCGGGCCCGCGAGGCGCTGCCGCAGGCCGACGCGGCGAAGCTTGCCGAGGCGCTGGTCGAGCTGCTGGTGGCCTGCGAGGTCTACCGGGCCTATGTGCGCCCCGGGCGTCCCGTCGACGACGTCGCGCGTGAGCGGCTCACCGACGCGTTGGAGGTCGCCGGCGCCGTACGCCCGGACCTCGAGCCCGAGCTGCAGCAGCTCGCGAGGCTCGCCACCGCCCCGGACAGCGAACCTGCTCACGACTTCGCGCTCCGGCTCCAGCAGACGTGGGGCCCGGTGATGGCCAAGGGGATCGAGGACACCGCGTTCTACCGGTGGCACCGCCTGGTCGCGCTCAACGAGGTCGGCGGGGACCCCGGGCTGCTCGACGACGCGGCCCCCGAGCAGATGCATGCGTGGGCGACCCGTCAGCAGGAGAGCTGGCCGCTCGGGATGACCACGCTGTCCACGCACGACACCAAGCGGAGCGAGGACGTCCGCGCACGGCTGCTCGCTGTGTCCGGTGACGCGGAGACCTGGCAGCGGTGCTCGGACGCGACCGCCGAGGCCGCACACGAGCTCGGCGTCGACGGGCCCACGGCGCACCTGGTGTGGCAGACGCTGGTCGGAGTCGGCGAGATCGACGACGAACGGCTGCGCGACTACCTCACGAAGGCGATGCGGGAGTCCAAGCAGCGCACCTCGTGGCTGGACTCGAACGCGGACTACGAGCAGCAGGTGCTCGCGCTGGCCCGCAGCTGCACCGCACCAGGTCCGCTCCGGTCCCTCCTAGACTCGGCCGCCGACCGCAACGAGCAGGCGATCCGGGCCGCCGTGCTGGGTCAGAAGCTTCTCCAGCTCACGCTGCCCGGAGTGCCGGACACCTACCAGGGCTGTGAGCTGGTCGCCCTCTCGCTCGTCGACCCCGACAACCGCCGGCCGGTCGACTACGAGGACCGCCGTCGGCGGCTGGCCCACCTCGCGGACCACCCGCCTCGCGACCTGCACGACGAGAAGCTCCTGGTCACCCACAAGGCGCTGACCGTCCGCCGGCAGGCCGCCCCCAGCTTCGACGACAGCGGGGACTACCAGCCGCTGGTCGGCACGTCGCGGCACCTCGTCGGCTTCCTGCGCGGCGGTGAGGTGGCAACGGTGGTGACCCGTGCGCCGAAGCGGCTCGAGGTCGCCGGCGGCTGGGGCGACGAGACGTTCCCTCTCCCCGACGGGCGGTGGCGTGACGAGCTGACCGGCTCGGTCCACTCCGGCGGGGACGTCTTGTGCTCCGAGGTGCTCAGCAGCCTCCCGGTCGCCCTGCTACGTCGGATCCCGGGCTGATGAGCACGCCGTCCCTGTGGGCGCCGTACCCGGACCGCGTCGAGCTCGTCACGCCGGAGGGGCGCAGGCCGATGACCCGCCGCGAGGGTGGCTGGTGGACGACCGACGCGACCCTGGCACCGGGGCAGCGCTACGGGTTCTCGCTCGACGGCGGCGACCCGCGTCCCGACCCGCGG
The DNA here is from genome assembly GCA_025934895.1 of Nocardioidaceae bacterium. Lineage (GTDB taxonomy): Bacteria > Actinomycetota > Actinomycetes > Propionibacteriales > Nocardioidaceae > Nocardioides_B. The sequence goes on from JAICWH010000038.1 coordinate 23,364, forward strand.
GGGCTGGCCCTCCCGGACGGGCCGCACGGCCTGTCCGCCCGGTTCGACCCCACGGACTTCGTGTGGTCCGACCAGCGATGGGCCGGCCGGGAGCTGGCCGGCGCGGTCCTCTACGAGCTGCACGTGGGGACGTTCACGCCGACGGGGACGCTCGATGCCGCCGCCGAGAAGCTGCCCCACCTCGCCGGGCTCGGCATCGACGTCGTCGAGCTGCTGCCGCTGGCGTCCTTCCCGGGTCGGCACAACTGGGGCTACGACGGCGTCGCGCCGTACTCCGTGCACGAGGCGTACGGCGGTCCCGCAGCGCTGCAACGCTTCGTCGACGCCGCCCACGGGCACGGGCTCGGGGTCTGTCTCGACGTGGTCTACAACCACCTCGGGCCGGACGGCAACTTCCTGGGCGAGGTCGGGCCCTACTTCACCGACAAGCACGCGACGCCGTGGGGCCAGGGGCTCAACGTGGACGGCCCGGACAGCGACGAGGTACGGCGCTGGGTGCTCGACAACGTCCGCCAGTGGCTCGTGGACTTCCACGTCGACGGCCTGCGGCTCGACGCGGTGCACGAGATCCACGACGACAGTGCCCTGCACCTGCTCGAGGAGATGTCCCGGGAGGTCGACGAGCTGGCCACCGAGCTGGGCCGGGCGACCTGGCTGGTGGCCGAGTCCGACCGCAACGACCCGGGCATCGTCACCGCCCGCGGCGAAGGGCTCCGGGTCGGCGGTCGCGGCGTGCACGGCCAGTGGGCCGATGACATTCATCACGCGATGCACGTGGCGCTGACCGGGGAGACGCAGGGCTACTACGCGGACTTCACCGCGCCGGACGCGCTGGCCAAGGTGCTGCACTCGCCGTTCTTCCACGACGGCACGTACTCCACCTTCCGCGGCCGCCGGCACGGCCGACCCGTGGACCCGGTCACGGTGCCCGGGTGGCGTTTCGTCGCCTCGCTGCAGACCCACGACCAGGTGGGCAACCGCGCGCAGGGCGACCGGCTGTCCGGGGCCCAGCTCGGCCTCGACCCGGGCCTGCTGGCCTGCGGCGCGGCGATCCTGCTCACCTCGCCGTACACCCCGATGCTGTTCATGGGCGAGGAATGGGGGGCTCGCACCCCGTGGCAGTTCTTCACCGACCACACCGACGTCGCCATCGCGAACGCCACCCGGGACGGCCGCCGCGCCGAGTTCGGGTCGCACGGCTGGGACGAGAGCGAGGTCCCGGACCCCCAGGACCCCAAGACGTTCCTGCGTTCCCGTCTGGACTGGTCCGAGCCCGACCTGGAGCCGCACGCCCGGCTGCTGGGGTGGTACCGCGACCTGATCGCCCTGCGGCGCTCGGAGCCGGACCTGCGCGATGCGCGTCTGGACCTCGTCGAGGTGTCCTGGGCCGACCGGCACCTGTCCGTGGGCCGAGGTAACCACCGGGTGCTGGTCAATCTGGCCGACGAGCCCTGGACGTCGAGCGCAGGCGGCGAGGTGGTGCTCAGCTGGGCCCCCGGCGTGGCCGCTCGGGACGGGCACCTGGAGCTGCCGGCACGCAGCGCTGCGGTGCTGCGGCGATGATCCGGTGACGTCGCCGGTGCGACCTGGCAGGGTGGTGCCGTGGAGTCCGTCGCAGAGCGTTACCGCCGCCTTGCCAGCCTGATGACCGACCGGATCGCCGCGGTGCCCGACGAGGCGTGGGCCGGTCCCACGCCGTGCGAGCAGTGGACCGTGCGTGACCTGGTGGGGCACCTGCTGGACGTGCACGGCCGGTTCCACCAGCTGGTGGGTCGTTCGCTCGTCGAGCATCCGCCCGTCGAGAAGGACCCGCTGGCTGCCTGGATCGCGGTCCGCGACCAGATGCAGGCCGACCTCGAGGACCCCGTCCGGGTCGCGCAGGAGTACGACGGCCGGCTCGGCCGATCCACGTTCGGCGCCTCGGTCGACGGGTTCGTCTGCTTCGACCTGGTCGTGCACGGCTGGGACCTGGCCCGGGCCACCGGGCAGGACGAGACGATCCCGGCGGAGGACGCGGAGCGGATCCAGGCGATGGTGGACCGGATGGCTCCGACCATGCTGGAGAACGGCGTGATCAGCCGCCAGCTCGACCCGGGCCCGGACGCGACCCCGCAGCAGCGGCTGCTGGCAGCGCTCGGACGTCAGGGGTGATCCCGGCGGAGGTCCGGACGACGGCCCCGTCGCTGGATCGGCTGGGTAGGACCGCCGACCTGTCCCCCTGCCGACCCGGCCCGTCCGCAGGTCTGTGGGGTGCCGAGTCGGCCCGTCCGCAGGGCTCTGGGGTGCCGAGTCGGCCCGTCCGCAGGGCTCGTGGGCAGGCCCGCCCTGCGGACGCGCCGGGTCGGCGGGGTCTGGGCCTGCGGATGCGCCGGGTCGGCGGGGTCTGGGCCTGCGGACGCGCCGGGTCGGCTGGTTCCTGGGTGCTCAGAAGGGCCGCACCAGCAGGGCGGTCCCCCTGCCCGCGACCCGGGTCAGCACCAGGGTGGCCTCGCGGTCCCCGCGCAGGGCCAGCCGCTTGCGGAGCTCATCGGGCACCAGCGCGACGCCCCGCTTCTTGATGGTCAGCCTCCCGATGCCCCTGGCGGCCAGGGCGGCCCGCAGCGGCTTCTCGCGGTAGGGCAGCTCCTCGAGCACCTCGTAGGACCGCGCCAACGGGGTGGAGAACGCCTCATCACTGGTGACGTAGGCGATGTGCTCGTCGAGCAGGCCGCCGTTCAGCCCGGCCGCGACCGCGGTCACCAGCCCGGCGCGCACCACCGCCCCGTCCGGCTCGTAGAGGCATCGCCCCACCGCGCGCGCCGGCGCGGGCCCCGGATCGTCCTCGTCGGTCAGGGTCGCCAGCCCGTCGCCCCGGATCACCGTGGCCCGCCGCCGCACCACAGCCAGCTGCGGTGACCACAGTGCGGCCTCCTTGACCTCGCCGTCGTGCGAGACCCACTCCGCCTCGACCCCGTCCGGCACGAGGGAGTGCGGGATGCCCGGCGCCACCTTCACGCACGAGGGCCGCGACAGCAGCCGGAGCACGAAGGGCCACGGAGGGGACCAGCCGTCGACGTCGAAGACCCGCCCACGAGCGTTGCGGCGGGCGGGGTCGGCGAACACCACCCCGAACCCGGACACGTCCAGGTCGTCGGCCGAGGCCACCTGCACGGCTCCGCCCAGCCCGAGCGCGGCCAGGTTGGCGCGGGCCACCTCGACCCGGAGCTCGTCATGGTCGACGGCGGCCACGGTGAGCGCCCGTCGCGCGAGCGCCACCAGGTCGCCGCCGATGCCGCAGCCGAGGTCCAGCACCGAGGCCGGCCTGCTGAGCGCCACCCTGGCCGCTCGGTGCGCAGCGACGCGGGACCGGGTGGCCTGCTCGAGCCCGTCCGGCGTGAAGTACATCAGGGCTGCGTCGGCACCGAACTTCGACACCGCGCGCGCCCGGAGATCGACCTGGGTCAACGCGGCGGAGGCGTGCGAGGCGTCTGCGAACGAGCGCACGGCGGCGGCGGTCCGCACCGGGTCGCCCGCCTGATCGACGTACACCTGCGTGGCCCTGGCCAGCAGCCGCTGGCCGGCGTCCGTGAGCAGCCAGCGGAAGGCCTCGAGGTCCACGTGCACATCCTGGCAGACCCGTCTGGCACTCAGCCCGAGCGAGTGCTAGATTCACGTTGGCACTCTCACCGCGAGGGTGCCAGCTCTCTGCCGAGAAGTGCGACCCCCGCGACGGCGCACGACGAGGCAGGCAGCGCTGCAGCACACCAGTCTCGAACCATTCGCAGAACCAACTCCGAAAGTGGAGGTCGACAACAGTGTCGGTCAACATCAAGCCTCTCGAGGACCGGATCGTCGTCAAGGCCCTGGAGGCCGAGCAGACCACGGCCTCCGGCCTGGTCATCCCGGACACCGCCAAGGAGAAGCCCCAGGAGGGCGAGGTCCTGAGCGTCGGGCCAGGTCGCATCGACGACAACGGCAACCGGGTCCCGCTCGACGTCAGCGTCGGGGACAAGGTCATCTACAGCAAGTACGGCGGCACCGAGGTCAAGTACTCCGGCGAGGAGTACCTCATCCTCTCGGCGCGCGACGTGCTCGCCGTCATCGGCTGAGCGACTGCTGATCGCCTCGGTCCTCGAGGACCGAGGCTGCACCTGACACCGCCCCGGGCGGCCTGAGCACGTTCGGGCCCCTGGGGCGCATGTCTTAACAGCTTCAACCACAGACGCAACAGGGAAGGTGCATCAACAGATGCCGAAGATTCTGGAGTTCGACGAGAACGCCCGCCGCTCACTCGAGCGGGGCGTCGACGCGCTCGCCAACGCCGTCAAGGTGACGCTCGGCCCCAAGGGTCGCTACGTCGTCCTGGACAAGAAGTGGGGTGCGCCGACCATCACCAACGACGGTGTGACCGTCGCCCGTGAGATCGAGGTGGACGACCCGTTCGAGAACCTCGGTGCGCAGCTCACCAAGGAGGTCGCGACCAAGACCAACGACATCGCCGGTGACGGTACGACGACCGCGACCGTGCTCGCCCAGGCGATGGTCCACGAGGGCCTGCGCGCGGTTGCCGCGGGTGCGAACCCGATGAGCCTCAAGCGCGGCATGGACCTCGCCGTCGAGGCGATGGGCAACGCCCTGCGCGACGCCGCCCGCGACGTGGACGACAAGGCCGACATGGCCGCCGTCGCCACCGTCTCCTCACGCGACTCGGTGATCGGCGAGCTGCTCGCCGAGGCCTTCGACAAGGTCGGCAAGGACGGCGTGATCACCGTCGAGGAGTCCAACACCATGGGCACCGAGCTCGAGTTCACCGAGGGCATGCAGTTCGACAAGGGCTACATCTCGCCCTACTTCGTCTCCGACGCGGAGCGCATGGAAGCCGTCCTCGACGACCCCTACATCCTCCTGCACCAGGGCAAGATCAGCGCCATCGCCGACCTGCTGCCCCTGCTGGAGAAGGTCATCTCGGCCGGCAAGCCGCTGTTCATCCTCGCCGAGGACGTCGAGGGCGAGGCGCTGTCCACGCTCGTCGTCAACAAGATCCGCGGCACCTTCAACGCAGCTGCCGTCAAGGCCCCCGCGTTCGGTGACCGCCGCAAGGCGATGATGCAGGACATCGCCACCCTCACCGGTGGCCAGGTCATCGCTCCCGAGGTCGGCCTCAAGCTCGACCAGGTGGGGCTCGAGGTGCTCGGCCAGGCCCGCCGCGTGACGATCACCAAGGACAACACCACGATCGTCGAGGGCGCGGGTGACTCCTCCGCGGTCGCCGGCCGCGTCAACCAGATCAAGGCCGAGATCGAGAACACCGACTCGGACTGGGACCGTGAGAAGCTCCAGGAGCGTCTCGCCAAGCTCGCCGGCGGTGTCTGCGTGGTCAAGGTCGGCGCCGCCACCGAGGTGGAGCTGAAGGAGAAGAAGCACCGCATCGAAGATGCCGTCTCCGCGACGCGCGCCGCGATCGAGGAGGGCATCATCGCCGGCGGCGGCTCGGCCCTGGTGCACGCGGTGTCCGTGCTGGCCGACAGCCTCGGTCTCTCCGGTGACGAGGCGACCGGTGTGCGCATCGTCGCCAAGGCGGCCGACCAGCCGCTGCGCTGGATCGCCGAGAACGGTGGGGTCAACGGCTTCGTCGTGGTCTCCAAGGTCCGCGAGGGCAAGGTCGGTGAGGGCTACAACGCCGCCACCGGCGAGTACGGCGACCTGGTGGCCCAGGGCGTGCTCGACCCGGTCAAGGTGACCCGGTCCGCGCTGGTCAACGCCTCGTCGATCGCCGGCATGCTGCTCACCACGGAGACCTTGATCGTCGAGAAGCCCGAGGAGGACGACGACGCGCCCGCGGGCGCCGGTCACGGCCACGGGCACGGCCACTGAGACACCCCAGCACGCACGACCCCGAACGCCGCCCGGTCCAGCCGGGCGGCGTTCGGCGTTCGACGGGGTCGGCGCCGGCGATGAGTCTGCCGACGGTCCACGGTCTACCCGGTGGGAGACGACCACGACCGGAGGAGCGCCGGATGTCGCGCATGATCTTCATCAACCTGCCTGTGCGGGACCTGACCACCTCCGTGGAGTTCTTCGCCAGCCTCGGCTTCGAGGTCAAC
>JAICWH010000060.1 GCA_025934895.1 Nocardioidaceae bacterium
ACCCGCCGACTCGGCAGGGTCCCGGCCGCCAGACCCGCCGGGTCGGCAGGGTCAGGACGGGGGGAGGTAACCGGTCGGCGGCTCGCCCAGGTCCACGATCGCCGCGACCGGCCCGCCCCCGTCGGGGCCCTGGTGCGCAGCGGAGACGGACACGAAGACGGCCGGGTCACCGGTCACGGTGGCGGTCACCCCACCCACCGCGGACTTGATCTGCCGGTGCCAGTGCACGTCGGAGTCGTCCAGCATCGCGTTCCGTCGCCCGTGCACCTGGCCGTCCTGGCTGACCTCGCACTTGAGGAACACGTTGACCAGCCGGCCCTGCAGGTCCGAGGAGCGCGGGCGCTCCGGCAGGTCGAGACCCGCGTCCCGGATCGCCTCCCAGATGCCGTCGGCGTCCAGGGCGTCGCGCATCACCGAGTGCCCGATCCGGTAGCGGCCACCGACTCCCTGCGCGTTGCCGACCACCACGACCTGGGCCCGGTCGAGCTCGACGCCCGAGGAGCACGAGGCCACCGCCGAGAACAGCGACCGGTCATGCATCACATCCTCGTCGCCCGGCATCTCGATCTCACCGAGCGCGACGGCGACCCCGAGCGCCGTGCACCCGTTGGAGAGGTCCATCGACTCGTGCGTGTGCTCGGTCCACACCGTCTTGCCGCGGCTCTTCGCATCCCGAATCGTGTGGATCGTCAGCAGCGGGGTCTTGGTCTGCACGTAGTGCACGTCCGCCACGTCGGTGATCCCAGCGCGCTCCATCGCCTCCTGCACGGCGTCCGCCACCTTCGCGACCATGGCCGTGCGCCCGATGTCCTCGGGGAGCAGCACGTCGCTCATCGCGAAGCCGACGGTCAGCCGTGGCTCATCGGTGTGCTCGGCCTGCTTCGCGGGCATCGTCGCGAAGATGGTGGCGTGCGGCGACAGCACGCCGTCCGTGCCGCCGGACCACACGATCGGGACCTGCCCGACCTCCTCGGTGGTCCGCGTCCCCTTGGCGACGAGCACCTCGCGGAACGCGCGGTCGGCGATGATCCGGGTGTAGTCGTTGACCCCCCCGTTCCCCTCGGTCTTCCCGATCACGGCCACGACCCGGTCGGCGTCCAGCACCCCGGCGTCGACCAGCGCGGCCAGACCGCTGGCATCCGACACGTTCAGGATCGGCACCTTGCGGACCTCGATGGGCTCAGGCATCAGCTCTCCTCCGGGTTGGCTGCGGATGGTACGACGACGGTGCCGATCTCCCCGGCCACGGCAGCAAGGATGCGGTCCAGGGTGCTGATCACCGCCCGCGTGCCGCCCTGCTCGACGAACCGGCACGCCGCCTCGACCTTGGGACCCATGGAGCCGTCCGCGAAGTGTCCCTCGGCGGCGAGCTCGCGCATCCGTCGTACCGGCACCCGGCCCACCGGCTCGGCCTCGGGCGTGCCGAACCGGAGCACGGCGCCCGGGACGTCGGTGGCCACCACGAGCACGTCGGCGTGCACGGTGCGGGCGAGCAGGGCGGCGCCGAGGTCCTTGTCGATGACGGCCTCGACCCCGCGCAGGCCGGCCGGCTCGCGCACCACCGGCACACCACCTCCGCCGTTGGCCACCACCACGAACCCTGCCTCGACCAGTGTGTGCACCGCGGCCGCGTCGAGAATCTCCACCGGCTCAGGTGAGGCGACGACTCGACGCCAGCCCTTGGCGCCACGGTCGGCCCAGGTCTCGCCGTGCCCGACCAGCACGGCGGCCTCCTCACGGGACAGGTAGCGCCCGATCGGCTTGCTGGGCCTGGCGAAACCAGGGTCGGCGGGGTCGACGAGGGTGCGCGTCACGACGGTGGCGACCGTCCGCGCGAGGCCACGGGACCGCAGTGCGCGGTCGAGCGCGTTCATCAGCACGAAGCCGAGTGTGGCCTGGGTCTGGGCGCCGCACCAGTCGAGAGGGACCGGAGGTACGACGGACGCCGCGATCTCGTTCTTCACCAGGAGGTTCCCGACCTGGGGGCCGTTCCCGTGGGTGACCACGACGTCGATGCCGCGGGCCACCAGGTCCGCCACGTTCTCCATCGCCACCGCGGCCGCCGCGATCTGCGCACCTGGACCGGCGTCGCCGTCCGGTCCGGTCATCGCGTTCCCGCCGAGCGCGACCAGCACTCTCATCGTCCACCCGCCACGCGCAGCGTCGCCCCGGTCGCGTAGGGGCAGGCGGGCCCCAGCAGCCAGGCGATGGCCTCGGCTATCTCCTCGGGCTCACCGACCCTGCCCAACGGAACCTGGGGGCCCAGCCGTCGCAGACGGTCGGCATCCCCGGCCGCCGCATGGATGTCGGTGCGGACGATGCCCGGCGCGACGCCGTTGACCCGGATGCCGCGAGGGCCCACCTCCTGGGCCAGGCCGAGGGTGAGCGCGTCGACCCCGGCCTTCGCCGCGGCGTAGTGGACGTAGTCGTGCGGGGAGCCGAGCGTGGCAGCAGCCGAGGACACGTTGACGATCGCGCCTCCCACCATGTCGCGAACCGCCCTCCGAGCGACCAGGATGGCCCCCGTGAGGTTGACCTCGACCACCCGGCGGATGACGTCGACCGGGGTGTCCGCCAGGTCGCCGAGATGCAGGGTCGTCCCGGCGTTGTTCACCAGGCCGGTCACCTGTCCGTCCAGCGCCGTCGCGTCGAAGAGGGCGTCGACCTGGTCGGGGTCGCGGACGTCGGCCCGCACGACGCGGCAGCCGACTCCGCGGTCACGCACCCGGTCGGCCGTGGTCTCGGCCGCCTGCGCATCGTGGGCGTAGCACAGCACCAGGTCGTGACCGTCGGACGCCAGGCGCATGGCGGTCGCAGCCCCGATGCCGCGGCCGCCACCGGTGATCACGGTGAGGCTCATCGACGCACCCGTGCGTCCCGGCCGGCGAGACCCTCCTCGAGGCGCACGCCGAGCAGTCCGTGGCCGACAGCAGCCGAGCTCACAACCAGTCCACCTCTGCGCTGGTGGCACCGTCGGCCAGCGTCGGATAGCCAGGTCCCCGGTCGAAGAACGGCTGCTCACCCCGTCGCTCGCGGACCGTCGCACGCAGCGCGTCACTGGCCGAGACGTCGACGACTGCTCCGACGAGCACGACGCCGTAGTCCTCGCGGGCGGAGTGCTGGGAGATCTTGCCCCACAGCAGGTCGCGCTGCACCTCGTCGTAGGGCCGCTCCAGCGGGTCGCCCCAGCCGCCACCGCCCGTCGTACGGATCCGGATCACCTCGCCGGCACGGACCGGCTCCGCGTCGGCGAGCGCGTCGACCTCACGCTCGTGGGGACCACCGGCGTCGATGGTGACCGAGAACGGGCGCCCGGCGCGGCCGCCGCGGACTCCCCAGCAGGACAGGATCGACCGGTCCGCGATGCACATGAAGTGGGCGTCTCGAAGCATCCGGATGTGCTTGTCGTACCCCAGGCCGCCGCGATGCCGCCCCGGGCCTCCGCTGTCGACGGCGAGGGCCAGACGCTCGACCACGAAGGGGAACCGCGACTCGGAGAACTCGGTCGGCAGGTTGCGCGAGTCGGGCACCACGTGGACGGTGTCCTCACCGTCGGCGTAGTAGCGGCCCCCTGAGCCGCCTCCGAGGACCTCGCGCATGAGGTACGGCGCACCCTCGGCATCGGTGCCGTAGACGCCGGTGTAGCGGATGGTCTCCTGGTCCGCGGGCATCCGGCCGTCGACCGCCTTGGCGACGACGCCGGCCAGCACGCCGAGCAACCGCAGGATCACGAAGGTGCGCGCGTTGGTCGGCGCGGGGAACACCGGCGTGAGCAGCGTCCCCGGCGGCGGGAAGCGCATCTCGATGAGCGGCACCACGCCCTCGTTGACGTCGAGCTCGGCCATCCGCTCCGGGGTCTCGGCCAGGTTGCGCAAGACCGGGGCGAGCCACTTCTTCAAGAAGTTGCCGTCGGCGTAGTCGCCGCAGTGGTTGATCGGGCCCCTTGCCTGCGGACCGGTGCCCTCGAAGTCGAGCACCAGCCGCTCGCCGCCCGGGTCGTCCGCAGGGGTCCTGGTCAGCGTGATCCGCTGGGTGTGCAGGCGCGGCGGGTCGACCCCGTCGTGCTCGGCGTAGTCCTCCCAGACGTACTCCCCCACCGGGATCTTCGCGAGCACCTCGCGGCGGAACGTCTCGGTGGTCCGCTGCACGATGGCGTCGAAGCAGGCTTCCACGGTGTCCTGGCCGTAGCGGTCGAACAGCTCGGCCATCCGTCGTGCACCCATCAGGCACGCCGAGCACTCCGCGTCCAGGTCGGCCGCGAGCGAGTCGGGCATCCGGGAGTTGCGGGTCATGATCCGCAGCGCCGCCTCGTTGCGCACCCCGGCGTCCCAGAGCCGGATCGGCGGCACCATCAGGCCCTCCTCGAACACGCTGGTGGCCGAGGAGGGCATCGACCCCGGCACTGCGCCGCCGATGTCGTCGTGGTGCCCGAAGGCCTGCACGAAGGCGACGACGTGGCCGTGGTGGAAGACCGGCGCGGTCACGCAGAGGTCGGGGAGGTGGCCGATCCCGCCCTCGGAGAGGTAGACGTCGTTGTGGAAGAACACGTCACCCGGCTGCATCGTCACGAGCGGGAAGTCGCGGACCACCGGGTGCACCAACGCCGAGTAGGACCGGCCGGTCAGCTTGCGCAGCCGGCGGTCGTGGATGCCGGCCCGGTAGTCGTGTGCGTCGCGGATCATCGGCGACCGGCTGGTGCGGCCGATGGCCGTCTCCACCTCCTGCTCGACCGAGGCGAGGTAGCCCTGCATGATCTCGGTGAGCACCGGGTCCGCCGTCTCCGAGTCGTCAGGCGCTGCCTTCGCTGCGGGCACGTGGGCGCCTGACGACTCGGGGCGGCTCATGGCGCCATGCTGGCACCACGCGCCTGAACCTCACCACCGTGGCTCGCCGGACGCGAGGACTGCGTATGTGCGGGCGCCGAGACGGGGCCCGCACCGGGAGTGCCGGCCTCGAGCCGCCGGGACATCCAGGCGAACGCCGGGAACAGCTCCTTGCCCCAGGTTCCGAAGTTGTGCGCTCCCCCGCGCACGACCAGCTTGTCCAGCCGCATCGGCGCCCGGACCAGGGAGGCGAACCGGAGGGTGTTCGTCACCCCGTAGGGATCCAGCTCGGCCGTGCCGGTCGTGGCGAGCAGGGAGATCGGCGGCGCCGGCAGGTGGGTGATCCGCCAGTCGAGGTTGTTCATGTCTTCGACCTGGGTCGACCCGCCCCAGAGGTTGCCCGAGAGGTGGTACTCGTAGTCGGTGAAGTAACCGGACAGCGAGATGGCGACCGGGAACTGGTACGGCGCGGTCATCGCCATCTTCGCGGCGCAGTAGCCGCCGGTGGAGTAGCCGATCACGCCCCAGTGGTCGGGCCGGACCCGCACGAAGCTCGCGACCTCATGGGGGACGTCCTGGGTGAAGTAGCTCAGCACCTGAGGGCCGCCGGGGACGTCGGTGCACTGGGTGTCACGCGGGAACACCGGGTTCGGGGTGGTGATCACCATGACGGCCGGACGCGCGGTGTGGTGCCGGACGTCGCTCTCGAGCGCTGAGGCGTACTGGAGCGCGTGCGTGACGGAGCCGATGGTCGACGGGTAGCCCGTGAGCCCGAGGATCGCCGGAAAGCGGTGCCGGGCCCAGGCGTGCTGGAAGTACTGGGGCGGCTCGTAGATCAGCGCCTGCTGGCGCAGGCCGGTGGTGGCACCGGCGATGTTGACCGGCAGGACCCGCCCGACGCGCGGCCACTGCGCTCGGGGGGTTTGCCGCGCTCCTCCGAACCGCGCGTGGGTGACCGTCAGCCCGGCCGGACCACCGTGCGCACGGGACCCGCGCACGTGGACGATGTGACCGGTGTGAGTCTGACCCATCACGTCTGACCATGACCCGTAGAAGTAGCCGGAGTCGTTGACCGAGAGGGCCACGAAAGACACCGCCAGCACCTGGCTCAGGACCACGAGCCCGATGCGCCCGGCGACGGCGCCGATCGAGGAGCGGCCCAGCCGGCGCCACCCCACTACCGTCAGCACCGGCAACAGCACCGCGAGGAGGCCCACGAGGACGAGCAACGGCACACCGGTCAACGACATGCCACCCCTCCTCAGCAGAAAGCGAACCCCGCGTTCTACTGTCCGCCCGGTTCCTGAACCCGGGCTGACCTTTCCACAACAAAGTTGCCGTGCCCGTCGACGCGGGCGCTGAAACCTGGGGGCAGCGGCACCGTCGAGCTGAACTCCTCCAGCACCGCGGGTCCGGCGACCTCGTCCCCTGCACCGAGTCGGGCCCGGTCGTAGACGGCCGTGTCGACCCATCCGTCGAAGTACACCGGCCGGCTGCCGGTGCGGGCGGTCTCCGCTCCCCGACCGGTTGCGGCCTCGGGGACCGACGGCTTGCGGATCGGCCCGATGCCGGTCACCCGCAGGTTGACCCACTCCACCTGCTGCCGGGTGTCGGCGCGGTTGTCGTACCCGTACAGCGCGTGGTGCTCGTGGTGGAACATCTCGGCGACCGACCTGAGCAGCCCCTCGGTCACAGGGCCCTCGGGCACCTCGACGCGCACCTCGTAGGCCTGTCCGAAGTAGCGCAGGTCCGCCGTGCGCACGAACACCCGCTCGTCGGCCGCGAAGCCCTCGCGGGCCAGTGCGGCGTCGGCCCGGCCACGCAGCCCGTCGTACCCGGCCTGAACCCGCGCGGGGTCGAGCCGGGACGCCTTGGCGACGGCGGTCTGCACGTAGTCATTGCGGACGTCGACGGTCAGCAGGCCGTACGCCGAGAGGTTGCCCGGGTTGAGGGGCACCAGGACACCGTCGAGCCCGAGGATGTCGACGAGCCGGCACGCCAGCAGCGAGCCCGAGCCGCCGAACGTGACCATCGTGAAGTCGCGGATGTCCAGCCCCCTCTTGACGGTGACCTGGCGCAGCGCGTTCGCCTGGTTCCAGGCGGAGATCTCCAGCACCCCCGTCGCACACCGCTCGCGGGAGAGATCCAGCCGCCTCGCCAAGGCGTCGATGCCCGCGGCGGCCGCCTCGACGTCGAGCGGTACCTCACCGCCGAGCAGGTGCGGCGGGATGCGGCCGAGCAGCACGTGGGCGTCGGTGACCGTCGGCTCGACCCCGCCGTGGCCGTAGCACATCGGCCCGGGGTCGGCGCCCGCGCTCCTCGGCCCCACCTTGAGCGTTCCCTCCGGTGAGAGCCAGGCCACCGAGCCACCCCCGGCGCCCACGGTCACCACGTCGACCATCGGGACCTTGCTGGGGTAGTCGCCGATGGTGCCCTCCGTGGTCAGCCCCGGCTGCGCGTCGACCACGACGGTCACGTCCGTCGACGTGCCGCCACCGTCGAGGGTCACCACCTGCGGGAATCCGGCTGCCTCGGCGACGACGGCTGCCCCCAGCGCCCCCGCCGCCGGCCCGGACAGCACCGTCGTGATCGGCTGGTCGACGACCTCGTCGGCCGACAGCACCCCGCCGTTGCTCTTCATGACGTAGAACGGGACGCTGGTCCGCCGCCCGGCAGACAGCCCGGCAGACAGCCCGGAAGACAGCCCGGCAGACAGGTCGGCGAGGCGGCCGGCGAGGGTGGCGACGTACCGCCGGATGTCCGGCTTCACGGCGGCGTCGACGAGGGTGGTGACGGCGCGTTCGTACTCGCGGTACTCGGGAAGGACCTCGCTGGAGATGGAGACGGTGGCACGCGGATGCTCGCGTTCGAGGACGGCGCGCATCGCCTGCTCGTGGGCGTCGTCGACGTAGGAGTGCAGGAAGCACACGCCGATGGTGTCGATGTTGTGGTCGCGGAACCACCTGGCCGCTCGGATCGCGTCGGCCTCCACGAACGGACGGATCTCGGTGCCGTCGAACGCGAGGCGGCCCCGGACGGTCCTGACGCGGTCGACGGGCACGATGCGGTCGGGCTTCACCCAGAAGTAGGAGTTGCCGTACCCGTCGGGCACCGACTGGCGGGCGATCTCGAGCAGGAACTCGTATCCCTCGTTGGTGATCAGGCCGAGGTTCTCGACCTTGCCCTCGAGCAGCTTGTTGGTCGCGACGGTGGTGCCGTGGCTGACGGCGCTGACCGCGTCACCGCCGACCCCCAGGGCGTCGAGCACCCGATGCACGCCCGTCATGAACCCGACGGCGGGGTCCGACGGCGTCGAGGGAGTCTTGGCGACCACCAGCTCGCCGGAGTCCTCGTCCACGGCGACCACGTCAGTGAAGGTTCCGCCGGTGTCGATGCCGATGCGGAGGCGACGGGTCACGCTCCGCGCCGCAGATCTGGACGGCGCTCGCCGACCCGGGTCGCCTGCTCGTAGGCGTGCGCGATCTCCAGCAGCCGCCGCTCACCACGCGCCGGACCGACGAGCTGGATGCCGACCGGCCAGCCCTCCGGGGTGAGACCGGCGGGCACCGAGATGGCCGGGCAGCCGGTGACGGTGATCAGGTACGCCGAGCGCATCCAGTCGAGGTAGTCGTCCTGCGGCACACCGTCGATGGCCGAGGGGTACTCCACGTCCGCGCTGAACGGTGGTACCTGGCTCACCGGCAGGGCCAGCACGTCGTAGGTCTCGAAGAAGACCCGCATCCGGTCGTGGATCGACGTGAGCTGCTGGTAGGCCCGGGCGACGTCGCCGCCGGTCAGGTCGGCGCCCGCCAGGATGTTGTCCCGCAGGGACTGCTTGAAGTCGTCGGGGCGCTTGTCGAGAAGGCCCCGGAACCGGTGGTGGAACACCCAGGCCCGCAGGGTCCGGAAGGCCGGGTCCGCACCGTGCAGCACCGGATACGCGTCCTCGACGATCGCCCCGCCGGCCTCGAGAACGGCGGCCTGGCCGCGGACCACGTCGGCGACCGTGTGGTCCACGGTGAAGGTGGCGCCGAGGTCGACCGAGAGAGCGACGCGTACGCCGGCCAGGTCGCCGCGCAGCGGAGGTGCGAACGACCTGCCGGGCGACTCCAGCGAGAGGGGCGCGCGTCGGGAGGGGCCGGCGATGACCGACAGCAGGAACGCCAGGTCCTCCACGGTGCGGGCCATCGGACCGCCGACACCGGTGAGCTCCCAGCCGTTCGTGGTGGGCCAGCTCGGCACGCGTCCCGGGGTCGGCCGGAGCCCCACGACGTTGTTGAACGACGCCGGGTTGCGCAGCGAGCCACCCATGTCGCTTCCCTCGGCCAACGCGACCATGCCGCAGGCCAGGGCGGCGGCGGCTCCCCCGCTGGACCCGCCGGCCGACCGGCTGAGGTCGTAGGGGTTGCGGGTCGTCCCGAAGACCGGGTTGAACGTGTGCGAGCCCGCGGCCCACTCGGGCACGTTCGTCTTGCCGATCGTGACGGCGCCGGCGCCGCGGATCCGCTCGACGATCAGCTCGTCGCGCCTCGGCACGTAGTCGGCGCGCAACGGCGACCCGAACGTGGTACGCCAGCCGGCCACCTCGTGGGTGTCCTTGAAGGCGTGCGGCAGCCCGTGCAGGACGCCGACCGGCTCTCCTCGGGCCAGCCGCTGGTCCGCCTCGGCCGCCCCCACCAGGGCGCGCTCCTCGTCGAGCGACACCACGGCGTTCACGGCCGGGTTGACCAGCGCGATCCGCGCCAGGTGCAGGTCCATCAGCTCGCGCGCCGAGATCTCCTTCTCGGCGACGGCTTTCGCCATCGCCCGCGCCGAGCTGTAGCAGTCGATCTCGGTCATCGTCAGCACCCACCCTGTCGTCGACGCGCGATCCAGGCACCTACCAGCGCCCCCGCCAGCGCAGCCGCGGCCCCGACGGCGACGCCGGCCCCGAAGCCTGCCCCTGCGCCAGTAGCACTCTCCGGCGCCGTGAACACGGCTCCGGGTGCGGGCGCCGGTGGCCTGCCCGACGGTGCCGGGGCGTCGACCCCATCCGGCGTTCGGCGCCTCCCGCCGGACCCAGCCACGGTGGCCCCGTCGCCGTCGGTCCGTGCCCCGGCTCCCGCGAGGTCGCCTGAGGCCAGGAGCGTGTCGACGTTGTCGAAGAACTCGGCCGCCATGCGCTTGGAGACACCGACCAGCATGCGCTGGCCCACGCCGCCGATCATCCCGCCGACGGTGGCGTCGGCGTCGTAGGTCACCGACGTGCCGCCGTCCGAGGAGCCAGCCAGCGTGACGCGGACATCGGCCCCGATCGTGCCCGCGGCGCCGGCGCCCTCGGCGTGCAGACGGAACGCGGCGGGCTCGTCGTGGTCGGTGAGGCGGACCTGCCCGTCGTACACGCCCTTGATGGAGCCGACCCCGGCCGCCACCGTCATCGCGTAGGCGTCCTCGCCGAGCGCCTCGAGACGGCGGCAGCCCGGGATGGACCGGACCAGCACCGCGGGGTCGTTCAGCGCCCGGTAGACGACGGCGGGCTCGGCGCCGAACTGGGCGTTGCCGATGATCTTCACGGCCGTCCCTCCCTGGCCCGCCGCAGCTCGAACAGCTGGCTCGGCGAGATCGGCATCGAGGTGATGGTGATGCCCTCGGCGTCCTCGATGGCCGACGCGATGGCCGCCGAGCCCGGGATCACGCCGGCCTCCCCGGCCCCCTTGACCCCGAGCGGGTTCAGTGGCGACGGGGTGACCAGATGGTCGATCTCGATGGTGGGCACCTCGGTGGCGTAGGGCATCAGGAAGTCCATGAACGAGGCGTTCACGAGCTGCCCGTCGGGGGCGTACTCCATCCGCTCGTACAGCGCCCCGCCCACCCCCTGCGCGACGCCGCCGTGGATCTGCCCCTCGACGATCATCGGGTTGACCAGCGTGCCGCAGTCGTGCACCACGCAGTAGCGCAGGATGGTGATCTCCGCGGTGTCCGGGTCGGTCTCGACGACCACCGCGTGCATGCCGTTGGCGAACGTCGAGCGGGCCGGCGAGTAGTAGTCGGTGCCCTCGAGCCCGGGCGACTCCCCCGGCCCGACCGGAGGCGTGTCCGGGTCGGCCGGAGCCGCGAACTGGGTGGCCCGGGCCGCGGCCTCGTCGAAGGCGTAGCGAAGTGGGTTGGACAGCACGGCGACCGTGCCCAGCTCGATCCGGGCCGTGCTGCCGCCACCGGAGCCCTTCACCTGCACGAGCCCGTCGACGACCTCCAGATCCTCGACGTCCGCCTCCAGCGCCTGCGCCGCGATGCTCAGCGCCTTCTGGCGCACCGTGCGGGCGGTCAGCGCGACGGCGCTGCCGCTCATCACCGCGGTCCGCGACGCGAACGTGCCGACGGCGTACTTGAACCGCCGGGTGTCCCCGGTCGTCACCTGGATGCGCTCGAACGGTACCCCGAGCTCGTCGGCGACGATCTGCGCCAGCATCGTCTGATGGCCCTGCCCCTGAGAGGTCAGGCCGGTCGACACCACCACCGTCCCGTCCGTCTCCACGCGGATGTGGCCGCCCTCGTAGGGCCCCACGCCGGTGCCCTCGACGTAGCACGCCAGACCGATGCCGACCCGCCGTCCCTCGCCGCGGGCCTGCTCCCGCAGGGCCTCGAAGTCGTCCCAGCCGACGAGCGCCTTCAGCTTGGCCAGCGACGCGGGGAAGTCCCCCGAGTCGTAGACCAGCTGCCGTCCGTCCTGGAAGACCAGCCCCTGGTCGTAGGGCATCTCGTCGGGCCGGATGAAGTTGCGCTCCCGGACGACCGTCCGGTCGAGGCCGAGGTCCGCGGCGATGGCGTCCATGACCCGCTCCATCACGAAGCAGCCTTGCGGCCGGCCGGCGCCGCGGTAGGGGGTGACGATGACGGTGTTCGTGTAGAGGCTGGTGAACTCGACCCGGTAGACGCCCGGCTTGTACGGTCCGAGCAGCTGGGTGCTGGTGATGATCGGCACGATCAGCCCGTAGGGCACGTAGGCGCCGTTGTCGTGCCAGAAGCGCACCGACAGCCCGAGCAGCCGTCCGTCGTCGTCGTACCCGACGCGCACCTCGTGCAGCTGACCGCGCTCATGGGCGCTGGACACGAAGTGCTCTCGCCGGTCCTCGGTCCACTTCACGGGCCGGCCGAGCCGTCGGGCCGCCCACGGCACCAGCACCTCCTCGGGCCAGGGATGCACGATCTTCACCCCGAACCCGCCGCCGACATCGGGCGTGACCACCTCGACCCGGTCCACCGGCAGATCGAGCTTCGCGGCGATCGCCTGCCGCACGCTCGTCGACGTCTGCGTGGACGTGTGCACCAGCAGGGACCGGTCGTCGGCGTCCCAGCGGGCGAGCACCCCCTTGCCCTCCAGGGGGGTCGACGCGCTGCGCTCGATGGCGAGGTCCAGCTCCAGGCGGTGCGGAGCCGCGTCGACGGCTGCGTCGGCGTCGCCCGTCCGCTGCACCATCACCGCGGCCACGTTGCCCGGCACGTCGTCATGGACCAGGTGCGCGGCCGCCCGCGCCGCCTCGACCCCCACCACCGCGGGAAGCGCCTCGTAGCTCACCCGGACCCGGTCGCAGATGTCCTCGGCGACGTAGCGGCTCGTCGCCACCACCATCACGACCGCCTCCCCGACGTGGTTCACCTCCTCCTTCGCCAAGGCGTACGGCGTCCGCCCGTGCGTCAGCGTCGGGTGCGGGATCAACAACGGCAACCGCTCACCCATCCGGCCTTCGAGATCCTCGTGCGTGTAGATCGCCACCAGCCCGTCCACGTCCAGCGCGTCCGTCACGTCGATGTCGACGATCCGCGCATGTGCCTGCGGGCTGCGCACGAACCCCGCCTCCAGCGCGTCGTGCCCCAGGTCGTCGAGGAACCGCCCGTTGCCGGTCACCAGCCGCGCATCTTCGACACGTGGCACCCGCTCGCCGAACATCTTGGTCGTCATGTGGGCTCCTCGGTGCCGGGGGCCACACAGGCACCCGTCGCTCCCTCTGTCACCAGGTCGGCCGCACGTTGTACCGCGGCGACGATGTTCTGGTAGCCGGTGCAGCGGCAGAGGTTGCCGGCGATCGCCTCGCGGGCGTCCTCGGGCGAGGGTGAGGGGTGGTCGCGGAGGTAGGCGGTGACCGTCGTGACGAACCCGGGGGTGCAGAAGCCGCACTGCAGTGCGTGGCATTCGTGGAAGGCCCGCTGGACCGGGCCCATGCCGCCGTCCGAGGACTGCAGGCCCTCAGTGGTGGTGATGGCCGCGCCGTCCAGGGAGACTGCGAAGATCAGGCAGGACCGCATCGGAGCGTCGTCGACGAGGATGGTGCACGCGCCGCATACCCCGTGCTCGCAGCCCACGTGCGTGCCGGTGAGACGGAGGTCGTGGCGCAGGGCGTCGGACAGCAAGCGCCGTGGGTCGAGCTCCAGGTCGTAGGGCGAGCCGTTGACGGTGAACGACACGCGGACCAGGTCAACGCTCATGCGGCCCTGCCTGGCGCCCGGTGGTGTGCCTCGGCGAGCGCCCGGCGCACCAGGACGTGCGCGAGGTGCCGGCGGTAGTCGGCGGAGGCGTGGATGTCTGCCTCGGGGT
The DNA here is from genome assembly GCA_025934895.1 of Nocardioidaceae bacterium. GTDB lineage: Bacteria > Actinomycetota > Actinomycetes > Propionibacteriales > Nocardioidaceae > Nocardioides_B. The sequence continues at coordinate 13,396 of JAICWH010000060.1, forward strand.
CGATCGCCTCCTCGACCAGCGCGTGCACACGCTCGTCGTCAAGAGGCTCGTCACGCACGGCGTCCGGCAGGTCGACCAGCACAGGTCCGGGACCGACACCGAGCAAGGCGACGCGGGCCGACGACGCCCCGACCACGGCCCCGACCCCGCAGACCGCGTAGTCGCCGTGCCGTCGCGTCACCTCGACGAACGCCGTGCCGCTGCCCGTGGCCGGCCGCCTGAAGGTCGCCGCCACCGCCAGCTCTCCGGGACGCAACGCCGTCTCCATCGGTCCGATGAAGAAGCTCGCCGCCTCGACCTCGCGCGCCCGCTCCGCCGAACGCAGGGTCACCGAGCCGTCGAGCAGCAACAGCACCGCGGGCAGCTCCGCTGCCGGGTCGCCGTGCACCAGGCTGCCGACCGTCGTACCCCGGTTGCGGATCGTCGGGTGCGCCACGTGCCGCAACGCCTGCCGGAGCAGGGGAAGAGCGTCGTACGCCGCAGCGTCGTGCTCGACCTGGCTGTGCCGCGCCAGCGCACCGATGCGTACAACATGCTCGTCGACGTGCACGGTCGCCAGACCGGGCACGTGGTTCACGTCCACCAGGTGCGCCGGCGCCGAGAGCCGCATCGACATCAGCGGGACCAGGCTCTGGCCGCCGGCGAGCACCTTCCCGGCCTCACCGAGCGCGGCCAGCACCTCGAGGGCCTCGTCCAGCCCCCGCGGGCGATGGTAGGTGAACGGAGCCGGCTTCACGACGCCGACACTATGCCCAAGGTCCCGGCTCGCGTGCCTACGCCCGGTGCGAGCCGGCTCCCCGCTCCACGGTGGCACCCGGGCCACCGTGCACGCCGGGCCGACCGACGGCCATCAGGGCGCCCTCCTCGCGCAGCTCCGGCGGGGCGATCGCCCGCGACACGTGGTAGGCCACGAGGGTGACGATCGTGCCCAGGGCGATGCCGGACAAGGAGAAGTTGTCGCTGATCTTCAGTGAGGTGTTCCCGATCGCGATGATGATCCCCGCGGCCACCGGCACGAGGTTGACCGGGTTGGCGAAGTCGACGGCGTTCTCCTTCCAGATCTTGGCGCCGAGCAGGCCGATCATGCCGTAGAGCACGACCGTGATGCCGCCCAGCACGCCACCGGGTGTCGCCGAGACGATCGCACCGAACTTGGGGCACAGCCCGAAGAGGATCGCGACCACCGCGGCCACGTAGTAGGCCGCCGTCGAGTACACCCGGGTGGCGGCCATCACCCCGATGTTCTCGGCGTACGTCGTCGTGGGCGACCCGCCGACCGCCGAGGCGATGACGGTGCCGATGCCGTCGGCGGCGATCGCGCGGCCCATCACGGGGTCGAGGTCACGGTTCGTCATCTCGGCCACGGCCTTGACGTGCCCGGTGTTCTCGGCGATCAGCGCGATCACCGCGGGGAGCACCAGGAGGGAGAAGGTGACACTGAACGACGGAGCGTGCCAGCCGGTGATTCCCTTGGCCAGGTCGCTGTGCGGGGGAAACCCGACCCAGTCGGCCGCCTTGACCCCGGCGAAGCTGAGCCGGTCGTGGGTGTCCACCTTGCCGGTGCCGGCGTTGTAGGCGGTGATCTTCCCGAAGATCCCGTCGAACAGCCAGGACAGCAGGTAGCCGATGATCAGGCCGAGGAAGATCGCGATGCGGCCGAGGAACCCGCGCAGCCCCACAGCCATCAAGATCACGGCCGTCATGGTGATCAGTGCGACCCACTGGTCCTGCGGCCAGTAGATGTTCGCGACCACCGGCGCGAGGTTGAACCCGATCAGCATCACCACCGCTCCGGTCACCACCGGCGGCAGCACCTTGTGCAGGACGCCCGAGCCCAGGAAGTGGATCAGCAGCCCGATGACCGCGAGCACCGCGCCCGACACCAGGATCGCACCGGTCACGTCCGCCGAGTCGCCACCCTGGGCCCGGATCGCGGCCACCCCGCCCACGAACGAAGCCGAGGTCCCCAGGTAGCTCGGCACCTTGCCCTGCACGATCAGCAGGAACACGATCGTCGCGACGCCGCTCATCATGATGGCCAGCTGTGGGTTGAGCCCCATCACCAGCGGGAAGACGAAGGTCGCGCCGAACATCGCCACCACGTGCTGGGCGCCGAGCCCCACCGTCCGTCCCCAGGACAGCCGCTCGTCGGGAGCGACCGCGGCTCCCGGGGGCGGGGTCTTCCCGTCGTAGACGAGCTTCCAACCAACGGCCATCGGCTGCCTCCGTGCTCCGGCGCCGTACGTCGGACGGCGCGGCGTCCTGGTCGGCACCACCTTGCCGCAAACCGACGGTGGCGGGCCAGGAGCCGCGCCCGGAATCTGCACGCCGACCCGGCGCGTCCGCAGGCCCAGATGCTGCCGACCCGGCGCGTCCGCAGGCCAAGAACCTGCCGACCCGGCGCATCCGCAGGCCAAGAACCTGCCGACCCACCAGGCATCCACTCTGCCGAGCGGCTACTTCTTGACGAAGCCTTCCTTGACCAGCCAGTCCTTGGCCACGATGGCCGGATCCCCGCCGGCGACGTCCACCTTGGCGTTCAGCGCGAGCATCGTCTTGTTGGTCAGCTTCGGGTTGATCTCGGCGAAGATCTTGGCGATGTCGGGGTACTTCTTCAACGTGCTCGTCTGCACGACCTCGGACAGGTTGTAGAGCGGGAAGAACTGCTTGTCGTCCTCCAGCACCCGCAAATGGAGACCGGGGATGCGGCCGTCCGTCGTGAAGACCTCACCGAAGTTACAGGTCCCGCCGTCCGCCGTGGCCGTGTAGATGACCCCGGTGTCGAGGGTCGTGGCCTTGGCGATCTTGGAGTTGCTCAGGCCGTAGGTCTTCAGCATCGGCTGGAAGCCGTCGTTGCGCTTGGCGAACTCCGACTCGACGCAGAAGGTCAACTCGTTCTTCGGGAGCTTCGTCAGCTGCGAGAGCTTGGTGATGTTGAGCTGCTTGGCCTTGGCCTCGCGGATGGCGAAGGCGTAGGTGTTGTTCATCGGCGCGGGCGGCAGCCAGGTGAGGCCGTTCTTGAGGTCGGCCTTGTAGACAGCTTGGTACTGCGCGGTCGAGCCCTTGATCGGCTTGGTGTTGCCGAGGTAGTTGATCCAACCGGTGCCGGTGTACTCCGGGGAGAGGTCGACGTCACGCTTGAGAAGGGCCTGCCGGACACCGAAGCTGCCCGGGGTGTCGGAGAGGTTCGTGACGTCGGCGCCTGCGGTGGACAGCACCGTGGACATCATGTTGCCGAGAATCAGCTGCTCGGTGAAGTCCTTGGCGGCGACCGTGAGGTGCGCCCCCTCGAGCGACTTGTAGCGCGGGATGCTGCCCGGTTTGGCGGCGAGGACCGCGCCGCTGGCCGAGCGCAGGCCGCACCCGGTGAGCAGCAAGGCACAGGCGGACAGCGCAGCGACGCCGACGACGAGCTTCCTGGCCCGGGCAGTCGTCCTCATGCGAGTCCCTTGGGCGCGGCCACCAGCTCCACGAGCCTGGCCAGCCAGTCGATGAAGAGTGCCAGTGCCGCGACCAGGATCGCACCGACGATCAGGGTCACGTTCTGCTGCAGCTTGATGCCGGTGGTGATGAAGTCGCCGAGCCCGCCCGCACCGACGAAGGACGCCAGGGTCGCGGTCCCCACGATGAGCACCAGCGCGGTCCGGATGCCCGCCACGATGACCCGAAGCGCCAACGGCAGCTCGACGCGCAGCAAGGTGGCGAAGCCGGTCATCCCCATCCCCCGGGACGCCTCCACGAGCCGCGGATCGACCCCGTCGATGCCGGCGACGGTGTTGGCGACGATCGGCAGGGCGCCGTACACCGCCAGCGCGATGGTGGCTCCCCAGAACCCGAGGTTGATGAGTACGGCGCCGAGAGCAATGAGACCGATCGCGGGAGCGGCCTGCCCGAAGCCCGCGATGATCGTGATGGGCTGTGCGAACCTGCGCATCGAGCCGCGGGTGAGCAGGACCCCGAGCGGGACCGCGACGACCACGGTGATCACGGTCGCGGTGATGCTGATCGCCAGGTGCTGGCGCAGCGCGGTCAGGATGATCGAGGTGGCCAGCGAGCGCTTCTCCGTCACGTCGACGTTGGAGACGTTGACGTACACCAAGGCGGCCGCCACGGCGATGACGCACACCAGCGGCTGTCCGACCCAGCGGATCATGCTGGGTCGGTCGGTGGCGACGTTCGTGCGGAGGGCGGCCTTCTCACCGGCCTCCATGTCGATGGCGGCGACTGTCACGAGCGTGCTCCCGTCGGCGTGACGGTCTCGGCCCGGTGGGCGGCGCTCTGCATCGATTGCATCGCGGCCATGATGGTCTCGACGCGGATGACGCCTTCATAGCGGTTGCGACGGCCCGTGACAACGACGACGCCGTGGCTCGAGGTGAGCATCTGGTCGAGGGCGTCCTGAAGCGTCGAGGCCGTGTTGACCACCTCGAGATCAAGGTTGCGGGTCACCGAGCCCAGGGTGCCGGACTTCTCCAGCTCGTCGACCGGCACCCAGCGCTGGGGCCGCTCCTCCTCGTCGAGGACGATCACCCACTTGCGGCCGAGCTCGCGCGCCTTGGTGATCGCCGACCTGGCGTCCCCGCCGACCTTGGCGACCGCTGCCTCGTGCAGGTCGACGTCGCGGACCCTGGTCAGGGTCAGCTGCTTGAGCGCGGCACCCGAGCCCACGAACCCCTCCACGAAGTCGTTGGCGGGCGCGGCGAGGATCTGCTCGGGGGTGTCGTACTGCACCACCTCGGACCCCTCCTGCAGGATGGCGATCCGGTCGCCGAGCTTGACCGCCTCGTCGAAGTCGTGGGTGACGAAGACGATGGTCTTGCGGAGCTCCTCCTGCAGCCGCAGCAGCTCGTCCTGCAGCCGCTGGCGGGTTATCGGGTCCACCGCTCCGAACGGCTCGTCCATCAGCAGCACGGGCGGGTCGGCGGCCAGGGCCCGGGCCACGCCGACGCGTTGCTGCTGGCCGCCCGAGAGCTGGCGCGGGTAGCGGTCACGGAACTGGCCCGGGTCGAGGCCAACCATGTCGAGCAGCTCCTCGACCCGCTTGCGGGTCCGGGACTTGTCCCACTTCAGCAGGTTGGGCACCAGCCCGATGTTGTCGCCGACCGTGTAGTGCGGAAACAGGCCGGCACCCTGGATGACGTAGCCGATGCGCCGTCGCAGGTCGTCGGCGTTCTTGTGGGTGACGTCCTCGTCGCCGATCAGGATCCGGCCGCCGGTCGGCTCGATCAGGCGGTTGATCATCTTCATCGTGGTGGTCTTGCCGCAGCCGGAGGGGCCGACCAGCATCACGATCTCCCCGGCGGGAATCTCGAGCGTGACGTCGTCCACCGCGGCCTTGTGCTGGCCCGGGTAGCGCTTGGTGACACCGTCCAGAAGGATGCGTTCACCGTGCGAGGCGGCGCGGGCGGCCGCCGGTCCACCACTGTCGCCGTCGGCGGCAGTCGCTCCGGAGGTCGCGGTGGAGGACGCTGAGCTGGTGGACGCTGAGGTGGTGGACTCAGACACGGATACCCCTTGAGGTGGTGAGGCGGGACACGACGGTGAGCAGGAGGTCGAGGATCACCGCGAGGATCAGGATGCCCACGGTGCCGGCGACGATGGAGTTGGTGGCGTTGGCACCTCCGAAGCGGGAGATGCCGGAGAAGATGAACCCGCCGAGGCCAGGCCCGAGCACGAAGGCGGCGATGGCTGCGACGCCCATCAGCATCTGTCCGGACACCCGGATGCCGGTCATCACGATCGGCCATGCGAGCGGGATCTCCAGCTTGAGCAGCACCGCCGTCGGGCTCATCCCCATACCGCGCGCCGACTCGACGAGCGTCTTGTCGACCCCGCTGAGGCCGACGATGGCGTTGCGCAGGATGGGCAAGGTGCCGTAGAAGACCAGGCCGATCACCGAGGGGACCACCCCCAGGGAGATGATGCCGACCATCAGCCCCAGCAAGGCGTACGACGGGATGGTCAGCCCGATCGCGCTGAACGCGTTGGCCGCTGCCGAGCCGGCCGGGCTCCGGTAGACGAGCACTGCGAGCGCAAGTCCGAGCACCGTCGAGATGGCGAGCGACTGCACGACGAGGCTGAAGTGCTGCCACGCATCGCTGGCGAGGACCGGAGCTCGGTCCTGTACGAAACTCCAGAAACCCATCGGGTACCCCTTCGACGCGGCGGTCATACACCCGCGGACAACCTAACCCAGACTGGACCAGACAGCGAGGCTTGGCGCTCGGTCTCCGGGTTTCTCGGTGCCCTGGCAACATCCGCGCGACTGTCGGAGGCCGGTTCTATGATGACGGCTTGCTCGGTCTCGAGGAGGAGCATGAAGGGCCCGCCGTGCCAGAGCAGGAGGGAGCCGGACGTGGCCATGTCGCCTGACCCGGTCCCGGCAGCCGCCTCGGCTCTGCTGGGTGACCTCCTCGACCGGTCGGTGCCCACCAGGCTGGTCGAGGTGGCCCGCAGCCGGTCGGCCGTGCACTACGAGACCGGGCGCGACGACGTGCCCGTGCTCAGTGTGTGCACGTCGGTCGCCGTACGCCTGCCTGCGTCCATGGTGACGACCGCCCTGCCCTCCGGGATGTGCGAGATCCGTGCCGGGGCGCTGCGCAGCAGCACCGTGAGGTGGCAGGTGGTCCGCTGGTGGAGCCCACCGAGGCCACGCGGGCTCACTCCGCCGGCACTGGTCGCCTGCCCACCCGAGGTCGAACGGCTCGAGAGCCTCACCCCACAGGACCTGGTCGGGCTCGGTCCCGGTCTGACACCGAGCGGCGACGACGTGGTCGCCGGTGCGCTCGTCGCCGCGCACGCGACGAGCGACCCGCGGTTCGAGACCTGGCGGGCGCAGATCCGCGCCGCCTTGCGGGTGCGTCGCACGACTGCGGTCTCGCGAGCCCTGCTGCAGAGCGCCCTCGAGGGCTATGCGACGACGGAGCTGGCAGCCTTCGTGGTCGCGTCGTGCCGCGGCGACGCGGGGCCGGCGACCCGCTCCCTGCTGGCCGTCGGGCACACCTCGGGGGCGTCGCTAGCGGCCGGAGCCCTGCACGTGCTGAGCACCCGCACCCGGGCGGACGCCGGATGAGACACGTCTCGGTCCGCCGCGGGAGCTATGTCGACTCCGTGACCCTGATGCAGGTCAGCCGGCGGGTGTCCGCCTGCGACGGGGTCACCTCTGCTCTGGTGGCGATGGCCACCGACCTGAACCTCGAGCTGGCTGCCGGCCTGGGCTTCGACGTGCCAGCCGCCTCTCCGAACGAGATGCTGCTCGCAGTGGACGCCCACTCCGACGACGCGCTCACGGCGGCCGTCGCCGAGGCGGACGCGGCCCTTGCCGAGGCGTCGCATCCTGCGGTCGGCACCGGGTTGGGCAGCGCTCCGCCTCCGGTGACCGTGCGGGCCGCGGCCGCCAGGACGAACGCCACCGTCGCGCTGGTGTCGACGCCGGGGCAGCACGCCTTCGCGGACGCTGTCGACGCCCTGGATGCCGGCCTGCACCCGATGGTGTTCAGCGACAACGTGCCGCTCGACCAGGAGGTCGCGCTCAAGGACTACGCCGCCCGCGACGGTCTGCTGGTGATGGGTCCCGACTGCGGCACCGCGGTCCTCGGCGGGGTAGGACTCGGCTTCGCCAACGTCGTCCGCCCGGGACCGGTCGGCCTGGTTGCCGCGTCGGGGACCGGCGCGCAGCACCTGATGGCCCTGCTGGACGGGGCCGGCACCGGCATCTCGCACTGCCTCGGCGTCGGCGGCCGGGACCTGACCGAGCAGGTCGCCGGACGGTCCACGCTGCGGGCGCTCGACCTGCTCGACGAGGACGGGGCGACCTCACTGGTCGTCGTGGTGTCGAAGCCGCCCGCGGCCGCTGTCGCCGAGGAGGTGCGGCGGCACGCCGCCTCACTGCGGACACCGGTGCTGTTCGCGCTGCTCGGCCCCGGACGGCCGGACCTCACCGAGACGGCGGCTGCGGTCGTCGAGGCGGCCGGCGGGACCTGGGTCGCTCCCGAGCACTGGTCGGGGGCGGTGGCCGCCGGACGCCCCGGCGGCCACCTGCGTGGGCTGTTCACCGGCGGCACGCTGTGCGACGAAGCGATGCTGGTCGCGTCCGCGTCGCTGGGGAGGGTCGCCTCCAACATCCCGCTGGACCCGGGCTGGGCGCTCGCCGAGGACCTCGCCTCCGAGGGCCACACGATGGTGGACTTCGGCGACGACCGGCTGACCCGCGGCCGGCCGCACCCGATGATCGACGGCTCGGTCCGGCTGGAGCGGCTGCGCGCCGAGATCGACGACCCGGGCTGCGGGGTGCTGCTGCTCGACGTGGTCCTCGGTCTCGCCGCCGCACCCGACCCCGCCGCCGACCTCGCGGGCACGGTTCGCGCCGCGACGGCCGCCGGGCTGCCGGTGGTGGTGTCGTTGGTCGGCACCCGGGACGACCCGCAGGGGCTCAGACAGCAGGCGGCCAGGCTGAGCGACGCGGGCGCCTGGGTCTTCCGGTCCAACGCCGCCGCCTCCCGCCGCGCGGTCGACCTGCTGACTCCAGCCGGAGCCGCCGATGCGTAGCCTGACCACTCCCCCGGCAGTCGTCACCGCCGGCGCCTCGATGTTCGCCGACTCCTTGACGGCGCAGGGCGTGGAGGTGTCCGCCGTACGCTGGCAGCCGCCGGCAGGCGACGCGGGATCGCTCGCGACGGTGATGGGTGACCCGCGGCGACGGGCCGCCAACGCCTCGGCCCTCGAGGCCATGCTGGGCGCACAGGCGCACCTGGTCGACGTACAGCCCGCTGCCGAGGCGCTCGGGCTGGAACGCGGCCAGCTCCTGCACGCCGGCCCGCCAGTGAGCTGGGACCAGGCGTCGGGGCCGATGCGCGGTGCGCTGGTCGGTGCGCTGCTGTTGGAGGGCCTCGCCGACTCACCCGAGGCCGCCGAGCGAGCGCTGGCCCACGGCGACGTGACCTGGGAGCCGTGCCACAGCCGCGGCGCCGTCGGGCCGATGGCCGGAGTGGTGTCACCGTCGATGTGGGTGTTCTGCCTGCGCGACGAGGCGCACCACGCCACGTCGTGGTGCTCGCTCAACGAGGGGCTCGGCAAGGTGCTGCGCTACGGGGCGTACGGCGTCGAGGTGATCGAGCGGCTGCACTGGATGAGCGAGGTCCTCGGGCCCCTGCTGCAGCGTGCGGTGCGCGCAGCCGAGCCGGTCGATGTCCGCGCGATCATCTCGCAGATGGTGCAGATGGGTGACGAGGGCCACAACCGCAACCGGGCCGGGACGCTGATGTTCCTGCGCGAGGTGCTGCCCGCGATGATCGACTCAGGCCTCCCCACGTCCGACGTGGCGGAGGCCGTGCGCTTCGTGTCCGGCAACGACCACTTCTTCCTCAACCTGGTGATGCCGGCGTGCAAGCTCTCATGCGCTGCGGCCGCCGACATCCCCGGCTCGACGGTGGTGACCGCGATGGCCCGCAACGGCACGGACTTCGGCATCACCACCTCCGGCACCGGGGACACCTGGTTCACCGCTCCCGCGAACACCCCGGAGGGGCTGTTTCTGGGCGGCTACGGCCCCCAGGACGCCAACCCCGACATCGGTGACTCCGCGATCACCGAGACGGCCGGGATCGGCGGGCTGTCGATGGCGACCGCGCCGGCGATCGTGCGCTTCGTCGGCGGCTCGGTGCCGGATGCCCTGGCGACCACCCAGCGGATGTACGACATCACGGTCGGGGAGAACCCCGCCTTCGCGATCCCGATCCTGGAGTTTCGCGGCGCGCCCACCGGGATCGACGTCACCTCGGTGGTGCGCAGCGGGGTGCTGCCGCAGATCAACACCGGGATGGCCGGCCGGGTCGCCGGCACCGGTCAGGTCGGCGCCGGGCTGGTCACCCCGCCGATGGGCTGCTTCACCCAGGCGCTGGACGCCCTGGCTGCCGCGGTCCCCCCGGCCTGACCGCGTCGGGCGCTGCCGGTCAGGACAGGGCCCGGTCCTGACCGGCCCGCGGTCGACGACGGCAGCAGCCCGGGCCACGTCGGGGCGAGGAGGTCACCGGGTCAGACGCTCGACGAGGGCGCGCACCTCCCGGACCTGGCGCATGGCTCGCGGTCCGTCGGACCCCTGGATCCCCATCGCTGCGACCGTGGTGCCGTCGGAGAGGTCGATCTCGGCCCACGGGCTGCCGGTGCGCAACGTCACGGCGAGGATCTCGTTCCACTCGAAGCGGCGGGTGCGGTAGCCGTTGACGACGGTCAGGCCGTCCTCGCGGGCCACCACCCGGCTGCGCGCCAGGGCGTAGCCCCCGGCGTAGAACAGCAGCCCGATCAGCAGCACGGTGCCGATCTGCAGCGCGTTGAACTGCGCCCGGATCTCCGCCGGCAGGGCGAGCCACATCGCCAGGGCCACCGCCACGAGTAGCCCCCCCGCCACGAAGATGGCGAGTCGTACGCCGAACGGGCGGAACGTCCTCGGCAGCGCCGCGTCAGAGTCGGCAGGCATGGATGTCGGTGGACAGGATGCCTCGGGCACCCAGGTCGTAGAGCTCGTCCATCACCCGCTGGGCCTGGTCACGGCGGACCATGGAACGGACCGCGACCCAGCCCTCGCGATGCAGCGGCGAGACCGTCGGGCTCTCGATCCCCGGCGTCAGCCGCACCGCCTGCTCCACCTGGTCGGTGTGGATGTCGTAGTCCATCATCACGTAGGCGCGGGCCACCAGGACGCCCTCGAGCCGGCGTCGGAACACGGTGAAGCCGGGTGGCTGCTCGATGCCGGCACGGGTGACCAGCACCGCCTCCGACTCGAGGATCGGCTCACCGAACACCTCGAGCCCTGCCTGCCGCATGGTGCTGCCGGTCTCCACCACGTCCGCGATCACGTCCGCGACCCCGAGCTGGACGCTGGTCTCCACGGCTCCGTCGAGCCGGGTCACGGCGGCCTCGACGCCGTGCTGCTCGAGGTGGCGGCGGACCACACCGGCGTACGACGTGGCGATCCGCTTGCCGGCCAGGGCAGACACCCCGTCCGCCGTACCGGGGGGTGCGGCGAAGTAGAACCGGGACCGGCCGAAGCCGAGCTCGAGGACCTCCTCGGCCTTGGCGCCGGAGTCCAGCAACAGGTCGCGGCCGGTGATGCCGACGTCAAGCGTCCCCTCACCGACGTACACCGCGATGTCGCGCGGGCGGAGGTAGAAGAACTCGACGCCGTTCTCCTCGTCGCGGAGGGTCAGCCGCTTGGCGTCGGTGCGCTGCTTGTAGCCGGCCTCGCGGAGGATGTCGGTGGCGGGCTGGGACAGCGAGCCCTTGTTGGGGACCGCCAGTCTCAGCAGGTTGGGGGGCACGCTGGCTCCTCCCGGTCAGAGGTGGGCATAGACGTCGTCGAGCGTGAGTCCGCAGGCCAGCATCATCACCTGGGCGTGGTACAGCAGCTGGCTGAGCTCCTCGGCGGCTCGCCCGGCCCCCTCGTGCTCGGCAGCCATCCAGGACTCAGCCGCCTCCTCGACGAGCTTCTTGCCGATGGTGTGCACGCCGGCGTCCAGGGCGCGCGCGGTCCCGGATCCCTCCGGACGCGTCAGGGCCACCTCGCTGAGCTCGCTCCAGAGCTCCTCGAACGTCTTCATCGAGTCCAGGGTACGGCGTCCCCGGCACCCCGCTGCCGACCCGGCGCGTCCGCAGGCCCCGAGAGTGCCGAGTCGGCGCATCCGCAGGCCCCGCAGGGGCCGAGTCGGCGCATCCGCAGGCCGGACCATTCACCGCCGCGGGCCCCGAGAGTGCCGAGTCGGCGCATCCGCAGGCCCCGCAGGTGCCGAGTCGGCGCATCCGCAGGCGGGACCATTTACCGCCACGAGCCCGAGAGTGCCGAGTCGGCGCATCCGCAGGCGGGACCATTCACCGCCGCATTCTGAGGCGAGTCTCCTGGACTTTTCCGCCTACCACCCCCTGCGGACTCGCCGACTCGGCAGGGGTGGTGGGGCGCCAAGCTAAGAGCCGTCCATCTCGTAGCCACGCCGGACCTTGCGGAGGGTCAGGGCCGTCACCAAGGCGGCGGAGGCGGCCTCGTAGCCTTTGTCCTCGCTCGATCCCGCCAGGACGGCGCGGTCCA
>JAICWH010000154.1 GCA_025934895.1 Nocardioidaceae bacterium
CAGCGCTGCACGCTGCGGGCCTCCGCCTCCGCCCGGTGCAGCCCCGGGCCGGCGACGGCGACCACCCGGGGGTGCGTCGGCCGCGCTGCTCCGCGCCTCAGCCAGGCGCTCGCACTGGGCGTCACCACGACCGGCAGCCCCCGCCGCGAGGGCAGCATGCTCCACGGCGCCAGCACCAGGTCCTTGCTGCACGACACGACGAGGGGGGAGCGGTCCAGGCGCAGAGGGGCCAGAAGCAGGTCGTCGAGCCTGGCCAGTCCGGCGTCCAGCGAGCGCCGTACGGCGTCGGCCAGAGGTGGTGGAAGCACGGGCAGCGCGAGCGCATCGAGGTCGGCGCGGAGGCGCTGCACGAGCTCGGTGACCTCGGCTTCTCCGGCCACGTCGACCATCCTCGGCCGTCGTCCGCTCGCCACCACGGCCCGCCACCGTCGGTGATGCACCACATAGGTGACGAACGCCGTGCCGCCCGCCCGCGCGGCCGCCCGCACGTCGGCGACCCGGGCGCTGACCGCCACCGGGCGCTCGGTCCGCCCCTCCAGCTCCCAGGCGCGGGCCCGGATCTCGCGCTGGAGCCGGGCGGCGCGACTGTTCAGCCTGGCCAGCTGCTCAGCGGCCGGTGCGTCCCCCTCGAGGCTTCGGACCTCCTCCTGGGTCCGCCGCAGCTCGGTCAACAGCTCGGCGGTCCGCTCGTCGGTGGGCGGCCCGACCGGTGCGAGCCGGATGGAGATCGCCCGACCACGCTCGACGGCCGCGAAGAAGTCAGCAGCGCTGCCGCTGCGGTCCGCGATCTCGAGCCCGAGCCGGGCCAACGGCAGGCCGTGCACGGCGCTGGCCGTCCGGAGGTCCAGGGAGCCGAAGCTGCCCTGGTAGGAGCCGAGCTCACCGAGCCCGTGCCGCACCTCCCCTGCCGCTCGGACGTGGTCACCGCGGTGCAGCGCCAGCAGCGCCCGGACCTCGCGAGTCTGCAGCCGCGCCTGCAGCGGGTCCACGGAGCGCAGCTGTGGAGGGGGCAGGTCGGCAGGGACCGACCCGGTGCGCAGCTCGCACTCCAGGGCCAGCAGCAGCGCCGGACGGGCCAGGTCCGCGCGATGCTCGGAGCGGCAGTCCTCCGCCAGCCGGCGGGCTCGGGCCGCCAGGCGACGCAGCGCCAGCCCCCGTGCGGACGCGGGGCGTACGTCGACCGCCCGCCGCTCGCAGCGCAGCAGCAGCAGTTGGGCCCGGCGCTGCCACTGAAGGTTCTCCCGGCGGGCGAACAGCCGCTCGGCGGTCCGCGTCAGGGTGCGGGCGCGGTCGATGTCGCCTTCGACGAGCGCGCACTCGCCACGCGCGAGCTGGGTCTCGGCGAGGTCCTGCAGGGACCGGCCGGCGCTGAACAGCTCCACCGCGCGAGCGAGCAGCCGTTCCGCGTCGCTGACCAGACCGGCCTCGCGCAGCACCCGGGCGCGATCCAGCATCCCGATCGGATGGGCAGGGCCCCGGTTGAGTGCCTCCGCCCTGTCCATCAGCGCCAGCGCGCGCGGGATCCGACCGGCGAGGAACTCGGCATAGCCCAGGTTGTGGCGGGCACGCAGCTCGTGCTCGAGGTCCCCCGCTGCTGCGGCGATCCGGACGCACTCCTCGAAGTCCGCCGCGGCCTGGTCCAGGGAGCCGATGTCGAGGTGCAGGACACCCCGGTTCAGCAGGATCAACGTGACGTCGTACTCATCTGCCGCACACCGCACCTCGGCGGCGGCGTTGAAGGCCCGCAGAGCCTCACGGCGGCGACCGCTTCTCTGCAGCAGCAAGCCCCGCTGACCTCTGATGGACGCCAGCAGGGCGGAGGAACCGCACTGCTGCGCCACCACCTCGGCGGTGGCCAGGAGCGCCAGGGCCGGCCCGAGGCGACCCGAGACCTCGAACTGCGCGGCGGCAAGGCCCAGGAGCACCCTGGCTCGTTGGGCGCCGACCTCCGCCCGGGTGTCCCCTGAGCGTTCGATCAGCCTCCGCAGCGACCGGTAGTGGGCCAGCGCGAGGACGGGCTGGCCGTGCCGGGACCGAGCACGCGCAGCCTCGACCTCGGTGCGCAGGGCATCCGGGTCGAGGACGGTCACCACCCGAGTGAACCTACAGCTCGAACAGCGGGGTCACGACCGTGTTGTCGAGCCCGTCGGCGCCTTCGTCGTCCGCACGATGGAAGCTCAGCTGCCCGAAGCCTTCGTCCAGGTCGTCGAAGCTGAACCTGCCGTGCAGGTCGGCGACGACCTCTCGGTCCACCCCTCCCTGGATCCGCAGCCGCACCACGCAGCTGTCGGCCGGAGCGATCCAGCCGTCCAGCCGGAGCCTGCCGTGGGACAACCTGTTGACCGTGACCATGGCCGTCAGCCGGTCTGCGGAGAAGGTGAGCGTCTCGGTGCGGGTGCCCCGCGTCGACTCGCCGCGGGTTGCCAGCGCGTCCATCGGCACGCGCGTCATCGCGGCGACCTCCTCGAACATGTCGTCGAGGGCGAGAGAGAACCTGACCCGCTCGACCAGATCAGCCGGAACCGGGTCCGCATCGTGGTAGAGGGCGCGGACCCGGTCCAACGTCGTGGCGTCGACGTCGTCGAGCGGCCCGGCAGCCAGCTCCTCGAGGCTGCGATCGTCGTCCATCACGTCTGACTTCCTTCCCACGAGGGGTCGCAGGACAGCTCCTGGCGCAGCTTGGCCAGGCACCGGCCCCGGGTGGGACCGATGCTGCCGACCGGCATCCCGAGGGACTCCGCGATCAGTGCGTAGTCGGGACGGTCCGCGAAGGCGATCACCCGCATCAGCTCCCGGCAGCGCGGGGACAGGTTCTGCACGTGCCCCCACAGCTGGCGATGCCGGTGGTCGCGGAACACCATCTCCTCGGGGGTCTGCTCCCGCTGGCCCGGTATCGCGGCGAGCTCCTCGCCCTCCTCCCCGAACAGGGACGCGGTCTTCATCAGGTCGGCACGCGCCCGGTTGCTCACCCGCCAGGCCTCTCGACGGGCGGCCGTGAGCAGCCACTTGACCACCGTCTGCGGGTCCCTGACGGAGGCGCTGCTGTGCAGCAGCCGCATCCAGACGGTCTGCACCACGTCCTCCGCCGCAACCGAGTCGATGCCCTGCGCCCGGACGGTGTGCCACAGCAGCGGGGTCACCAGGGTCACCAGGTCGTCGAACCCGCCGCGGTCGCCCTGGCGGAAGGCGGTGAACGCCGATGAGGCCCGGTTGCAGAGCGTCTCGTCGCTCGGCTCGGTCTCGATCACGGCCGGGCTCCGATCGCCGGCATCGTCGCGAGCACCGCCCGGGTCCGCTGGACGACTTGGGCCGGCGTGCTGCCCCGCCTGTTCTGCACCATGTCCTCGAGCAGCCGGTGGGCCAGCTCACCGGCGAAGACCGGCGCGGCGAACGACGTACCGCTCCACACGCCGAACCCGGCGGTGAAGTCGTCGGGGTCCAGGCCGGCTCGCGTCTCGCCCCGGTCGTTGACCAGGACGTTTCGTGCCGCCTCGGACCCGTCGAACGTGGTCGGCATCGTGCTGACCAGCGAGGCGCCCGGTCGCCAGAACCGGACCCACGGCCCGTCGTTGCTGAACAGCGCCACGGTCCCGTCCGGGTTCAACGCGCCGACCGCGACCACTGGCACCCGGGTCCGGTCGCCCAGGCCGTCCCGCGGCGCGAACGCAGCAGGGTAGTTCGGTCGGTTGGTGGCGTCGTTGCCGGCTGCGACGACCGTGCAGACGCCGTAGCCGCCGAGCAGGTCCAGTGGACCACGCAGCAGCGGGTCGAACGAGGCGTCCTCGGGCTGCTCGTGGTAGTAGCCCAGCGACAACGACAGCACGTCGACAGGCTCGTACGGCGCATCGCGGTCGTCGGGCCCACGGCCCTCCAGAGCGAGGAGGTGACGCAGTGCCAGAAGCTGGAGTGCCTTCAACAGGTGGGCTTCTGTGACGTCGCCGTCACCGTGGAACAGACGGACGCCCAGGATGTGGGCGTCCGGGCAGGCCTGGCGGACCAGTCCTGCGATGAACGTGCCGTGGCCGGCGTCGGGGTCCAGCTCTCCGGTGAACCGGTCCCCGGAGCCGGACGACTCGCCCCCGCCGGGGGCGGACGGGATGCCGATCGGCGCACCCAGCACCTCGGGCTCGCGAGTGACGTGTGACCTGGTCAGCCAGGGGTGCTTGCCGATGCCCGAGTCGAGCACGACCACGTTGGGGCGAGGCCGGGCACCCGGCTCCAAGCGGGTGCTCGGCTGCGGCCCGAGCCAGTTGACGGGCTGCCGGCCGCCCCAGCCCGCCTCGGCGTACAGGGACAGCCCTTCCGGATGCGGGCTCGTGTAGGGGTGCGGGCTCGTGTACGGGTGCGGGCTCGTGTACGGGTGCGGGCTGGTGTACGGGTGCGGGCTGGTGTACGGGTGCGGGCTGGTGTACGGGTTCGGCCGTGCGCCACGCGACACCGGGTGCTCCAGACCGACGTCGGAGGACCTCTGCTTGTCGGCGCCGACCCGAGCTCGATAGCTCTGCAGCAGCCGCCAGGTGTCCAGCGCCCGGAACACCGAGTCACGACGCTCAGGATCCGGGACCAGCGTGACGCGCTGCACCCAGACCTTCGACAGCTCCTCACGGTGCTCCGGCGCCAGGCCGGCCGCCTCCAACAGGTCGAGGCCGAGCCCGTCGACCTCGTCCACGACGAAGCCCGCGTCCGCGGCTGCGTCCCGCAACGCCCGCCAGGTCGCGGGATCTTGGCCCCGCACCAGCAGCGCGCCGCTCACGAACGACGTCGGCCGGATCTCGGCGAGCTCCCTGGTGCGGTAGGCGGTCGTCGGGTCCAGCATCAGCACGGCGTTGGCGCCGGCGGGGTCACCGCCGTGCCGCGGCGGTTCGGGAGGCAGCGACGTACCCCCACGGGTCCCCACTCGTCTGCTCACCATGTGACTCGTCCTTCGCGTCTGCATCGACCGGTCATGTGCGGTCGCCGCCTCTTCGGAGCATAGGAAACCTGAGTCGTACAGTCACTGGTCCAAACGAGTGGGGGTGGAACCACCCGGTCGCCCGGTGCCGGGCGGCTCCACCTCCCCGGTGACGACGTTCCCCCGGCGGCGCACCGTGTGCGGCACCCCCGTAGCCGTACGTCGGAAGAGGAGCCGGCCACGGCCCGCGTGATACCTCCCTGGATCGGGGATCTCTGTTCCGGGCTCGCCGTGCCGTTCAGCCGACCCGGACCCTCACGGGGGCGCCCGGGGCTGTGGACGCCGGTGCGGCCCACACCCGTGGTGAGGGCCGCACCGGACCAGCCGCGACGGTCGACGTGCGGCCCCGCAGGACCATGGACGTCGGACGGCGGAGGTGGCGGGATTTGAACCCGCGAGAGGGGGTAACCCTCAACCCGCTTAGCAGGCGGGCGCCATAGGCCACTAGGCGACACCTCCAGAGCAGCCAGCACAGGGTACCGGGAGCCCACCGGACGGAGCGAATCGGACGGAGCGAATCGGGCGGAGCGAATCGGGCGGAACGAATCGGCGGCCCGCGGGTCAGCCGGGGGGTTCGGTGAGCGGCCGGTAACCGTGCCCGCGGTTGAGACGCTGCTGCAGGTCTCGGACGAAGTCGTCGGGTCGCCCGGCAAGCACCCCTACCGGCACCGTCGAGGTGCGCCCGTCCCGGAGGTGGAGCACCACGCAGCGCTCGCCGGCCACCGTCGTCGCGGAGGCGTGCTCGACCTGTGTCCAGGGGGCCTGGCGCACACCGGCCCCGCGCACGAGCCGGATCCGGTAGCCGCCCTCGTCGAAGCGCACCACGACCGGCCTGCGGGTGGCGAGGACTGCCAGACCCACGGCCACCGCGGCGCTGACGATGGCCACCACGACGCCCAGCGCCGCCGCCGGCAGGGACAGGACGCTCACCAGCGCGACCAGGAGCAGGAGCACCAGAGCGACCACGACGAGGCCCAGTCCCGTCAGACGAACCACGAAGGGGCCGGAGAACCGGTAGCAGGACGGCACCCCTTGATTAGACCAACCCGGGCGGATGAGACCAACCCGACGTCCAAACCAGTGGGGGCCGCCCCTTGTCACCGGCTGTGTTGGGCGTCACACTCAGGAGTCCCCCCACGTGAGGCAGGCCGCGTATGACGGGTCTCGAACATGCCATCATCGCCCTACAGCACGCCGTGGACGCACCGCGACGTCATCTCGTGTGGCGCCGTCTCGTGCGCAACCGGATGGCGGGGGTGCGTGACGCCCTGACCTGCGAGCTGCCTCGGGAGAACGACGCATGGCTCGCGGCGCGCGAGCAGACCCTCCGACGGGAGCGTGACGTGCTGCTGCGACGGTTGGCCACGCTGGGGCCCCTCGTCCTCGAGGCGCCCGACACCGACACCGTGCACAGGGACCTGGAGCGGCTTGTCGCGGACCTCGAGCACCACCTTCAGCGACTCAACGACCTCGTCTACGACTCTGTCTCCCTGGAGCTCGGCGGCTCGGAGTAGCCGGGCATCCCGCCCTCCCGGCCGGCCCAGGCCGTCTGGTCAGCCACCTCCGCAGAGGGGGCGGGATTCGAACCCGCGGCTGACATCTCTGCCAGCGACCGCTTTCAAGGCGGTTCCGATCGGCCACTCCGGCACCCCTCCGTGTGACGGCCTCGGCCCTCACGAGTGGGCAGTCTACGAGGGTCTACAGCGTCAGCGAGACCAGGACGTCGCCCTCCTGGACGACGTCGCCGGCAGCGACCCTGATCGCGGCGACGGTTCCTGGATGCTCGGCCAGCACCGGGATCTCCATCTTCATCGACTCCAGCAGCACGAGGGTGTCACCGACGGCGACCTGTTCGCCGGCCACCACGGTCACCCTCATCACGTTGGCGACCATCTCCGCGAGCACGTCGGCGGTCTTGGGCGGGCGGGCCATGGCCGCGACGGTACACCTCGTCCCTGTCCGGCCCGAGCCTGTCAGAACCTGCGGTTGCGCAGTGACGGGTTCGCCGACCGAGCCTCCTCCAGCTCCTCGGTCGAGACCGACGCGCTGATGACGTGATCCCCGTCCCCGAGCTCCGCGACGACCTGACCGGCGGGACCGACGAGGATCGAGTGGCCCGTGTAGCGCGGTCCGGGCTGGCCGACCGCTGCGACGTACGCCGTGTTCTCGATGGCTCGTGCCATGGCCAGGGTCCGCCAGTGCTCGACCTTTCCCGGGCCGGCCACCCACGCGGAGGGCACCACGACCACCTGCGCGCCGAGGCGGACCAGCTCACGAGCGAGCTCGGGGAACCGCAGGTCGTAGCAGGTCATCAGCCCGACCTGGAACCCTTCGACGTCCACCAGGACCGGCGCCACGGGTCCGGCGGAGAGCCGGTCGGACTCCTTGTAGCCGAACGAGTCGTAGAGGTGGATCTTGCGGTACGACGCCCGCAGACCGTCCGGGCCGACGACCACCAGTGTGTTGTACGGCCGACCCGGGTCGTCGCTGACCTCGAACATGCCGGCGACGACCGTGGTGTCGTGCTCGGCGGCGAACTCCCGCAGCCGGCGCACGAACGGCCCGTCCACAGGCTCCGCGAACTCGCCGATGTCGGACCCCGGCTTGCCGAAGTCCCGCATGTACGCCTCCGGCAGCAGCACCAGACCGGTGCCCGGCTCGACCTTCCCGCCGAGGATGGAGAGGGTGTCCCGGTTCTCCGCGGGGTCCAGGGACGCGGTCTGCTGGACCAGGGCCAGACGAAGCTCGCTCACCGTCCCAGCCTGCCAGACTGGCCTGGTGACCGCATCATGACAGGCACCGGGACAGGCACCGGGACAGGCACCGGGACAGGCACCGGG
>JAICWH010000124.1 GCA_025934895.1 Nocardioidaceae bacterium
CGGAGCCGCCTGTCGGAATCGAACCGACGACCTTCTCATTACGAGTGAGACGCTCTACCGACTGAGCTAAGGCGGCGCAGTGCCCGACCATGGCAGCCGGGCACGCCGGACGAGTATAGGAGACCCTGCCGCGGCGGCCGAATCGGTCGAGGGGGCCGGGGGGCCAGTGGTACTTTCCGCTGAGCCAGCCCGACATCAGGAGGTCCGATGACCGAGGGAGCCGTCGGCCCCGTTGACGCCACACGGGTACCCCGCTACGGCGGCCCGCCGACGTACGCACGGCTGCCGCGGCTCGACGAGGTCGCACAGGCCGACGTGGCGGTGCTCGGGGTGCCCTTCGACTCCGGGGTCAGCTACCGCCCGGGCGCCCGGTTCGGGCCTTCGCACATCCGCCAGTCGTCCCGGCTGCTGCGGCCCTACAACCCCGCGCAGGATGTCTCCCCGTTCGCAACCCAGCAGGTTGCGGACGCCGGCGACCTGGGGGTCAACCCCTTCGACATCGCGGAGGCGATCAGATCCATCGAGGCCGGCGCGGAGGCCACCCTGGACTCCTCTCGCAGGTTGCTCACCCTCGGTGGCGACCACACGATCGCCCTTCCCCTCCTGCGCTGCATGGCCCGGCGGCACGGCCCGGTAGCGGTGCTGCACTTCGACGCTCACCTGGACACGTGGGACAGCTACTTCGGAGCGCCGTACACCCACGGCACGCCGTTCCGGCGAGCCGCCGAGGAGGGACTGACGGACCCCGGACGGTCGTTGCACGTCGGGATCCGTGGCCCGCTCTACGGCGCCACCGACCTCGAGGAGTCGACCCGGCTCGGCTACGCGACGGTCGCATGCACCGACTACGACCGGCTCGGGCCGTCGGGTGTCATGGACGCGGTCCGCGAGCGGCTCGGCGAGGGGCCGGTCTACGTCTCGGTGGATATCGACGTCATCGACCCCGGCATGGCGCCGGGCACCGGCACCCCGGAGGCGGGTGGGCTCACCTCGCGCGAGCTGCTCACGACGCTGCGCGGGCTGACCGGACTGGACATCGTCTCCGCCGACATCGTCGAGGTGGCACCTGCCTACGATCACGCCGAAGTGACCGGCATCGCCGCCGCGCACGTCGGCTACGAACTGCTCAGCGTGATGGCACAGTTGCCCTGAGCCAATGGTCCGACGAAGGAGACCCCGATGAGCATCGAGGCGACACCGCAGGGCCGGAGGGGCGGCCTCGAGGTCCGCTCCATCGACTACGTGCCGCTGACCGAGCGCCACGGCAAGCTGTGGCACCTCGGCCCGCTGTGGTTCATGAGCAACGCGCAGATCGCCACGCTGGCGGTAGGCGTCACGAGTGTGGTGAGCGGCGGCAACCTGGTCTGGAGCCTGATAGCGATCCTGCTCGGCGTGGTGCTCGGTACGTTCTTCATGGCCGCGCACTCGGCCCAGGGACCGCAGCTGGGACTGCCTCAGATGATCCAGTCGCGACCGCAGTTCGGCTACGTCGGCGCCATCCTCGTGTGGGCGTTCGCCTATCTGCAGTACGCCGGCTTCAACATCTTCAACACACTGCTCGCCGCCGACGCGATGAACGTCACCGCGCACGGGGGCACGAAGCTCTGGATCGTGGCGGTCACCGTGCTGTCCGTGGTCGCGGCAGTGGTCGGCTACGACTTCATCCACCGCATGGAGCAGGGGCTCACCTACGGCTTCCTCGTGCTGTTCGGCATCCTCACCGTCGTCCTGTTCACGCTGCACTACCCCTCCGGCTCGTTCGACCTCGGCGGCTTCAAGATGGTGCCGTTCCTCCTGCAGTTCTCGGTGGTCGCCGGCTACCAGATCAGCTGGGCGATCTACGTCTCGGACTACTCGCGCTACCTGCCTCCCGACGTGACGGTGCGGAAGACCTTCTACTGGACGTACGGCGGCTCGGGGCTCGGCGCTGCCTGGATCATGTGCATCGGCGCTGCCCTGGCCGCCTGGGCAGGTGCGTCGTTCGACACCATCCCGTCGCTGCAGGCCTCCGGCGACAAGGTGTTCCACGGGTTCGGCGCCGTCATCCTGATCTTCTCCGCGCTCGGTCTCATCTCGGTCTGCGCCCTCAACCTGTACGGCGGCTCGCTGACCCTGCTCAGCGCCGCGGACTCGTTCAGGCGCATCCAGCCGACCCTGCGGGTGCGGATCATCACGATCAGCTTCACCGGGCTGCTGTCCCTCGTCGGCGCCCTGGCCAGCACCGCGACGTTCCAGCAGAACTTCGAGAACTTCCTGCTGCTGGTGCTGTACCTGTTCATCCCGTGGACGGCGGTGAACCTCGTCGACTACTTCATCGTGCGGCACGGGCACTATGCGATCGCCGAGATCTTCAACCCCGACGGGATCTACGGCCGGTGGGGGTGGCGCGGCATCGTCTCCTACCTCGTCGGCTTCGTCGCGATGATCCCGTTCTTCAGCACGGGTCTGTTCAGCGGGTGGGTCGCGAACGCCGCCAAGGGCGCCGACTTCTCGCTGTTCGTCGGCCTCCCCGTCTCCGGCGTCCTCTACTGGGTGCTCTCTCGCAACATCGACGTGCAGGCCGAGGCGGCCCTCGCCGAACAGGAGGCCGACGAGCTCGAGGAGGAGGCGAACCGACACCTGCGCCCGGCCCCGGGGCACCGCGCGTCATGAGCCAGGCCGGAGCAGACGCATGGGCGATGGCCGGAGCCGTCCGGTCGGGTGGGACGTCCTCGGTCGAGCTCGTCGAGGAGTCCTTGCGGTGCATCGCGGCCAACCAGGACACCAACGCGTTCACCGTCGTGCTCGCCGAGCAGGCCCGGGCGGCTGCCCGGGAGATCGACCGGCACTCTGGCGATGACCGGCCGCTGCTCGGGGTCCCCGTCTCGGTCAAGGACCACATCTGGCTGGCCGGCGCACCGGCCACCAACGGGTCGGTCGCGCTCGCCGGCTTCGTGCCCGATGTCGACGCGGTCCCGGTGCAACGGCTCAAGGCGGCGGGCGCGGTCGTCGTCGGCAAGACCAACAACCCCGAGTTCTGCTACCGCGGCTACACGGACAACGACGTCTTCGGACTGACCCGCAACCCCTGGTCCCCCCACCGGACCCCCGGCGGCTCATCCGGCGGGGCCGGCGCCTCGGTCGCCTACGGGGCCACGCCGATCGCGCTGGGCACGGACGGTGGCGGCTCCATCCGGATCCCCGCGGCCTTCTGCGGGGTGGTGGGGCACAAGCCGACCTTCGGTCTGGTGCCCAAGATGCCGGGCTTCCGCGGCTGGCCGACGCTGTCGGTGGACGGCCCGCTGACTCGGACGGTGCGGGACGCGGCGCTCGCCCTGTCGGTGATGGCCGGACCGTCTCCGCACGACGAGACCTCGACCCCCGTGGACGTCGGCGGCCTGCTCGAGGCGGTGTCCAGGCCGGTCGACTGGGCGAGGCTGCGGGTCGCGGTCTCCGAGGACCTCGGTTGGGCGCCGGTGGACCGGTCGGTCCGTGCCGCGTTCAGGACCGCGGTCGAGGCGTTGGCGCGCGACGGTGCCCGGGTCAGCGAGGCGGCACCGGAGGCGCCGTACCCGACGCCGCTGTGGAACGACATCGCCCTGCCTGAAGGCTTCGCCTCGGAGGGCCCGCTGCTCGAGCAGTGGGGTGACCGGCTGACAACAGGCACCCGGGAGATCATCGAGGCGGGTCGCAGCGTCGGCGCGGCCGCCTATCTCGACGCGCTGCACCGCAAGCAGGACTACGGCCTGGCGTGGGCGCGGTTCTTCGAGGACTTCGACGTGCTGCTGACCCCGTCGATGCCGCTCGCGGCGTTCGGCACCGACGTGCAATCGCCGGCCAGCATCGACGGCGTGCCGGTCGACCCCTTCTTCGACGACTGGTGCGCCCTAGCGCTGCCGGCCAACCTCACCGGGTGCCCGGCCACGGCGGTGCCGACCGGGTTCGACGAGGACGGGCTGCCGCTGGGCATGCAGGTGATGGGACCGCGGTTCTCCGACGCGCGGGTGCTGGCGGTCGCAGCCGCCTACGAACGGGCGGCGCCCTGGCCGCTGCGCTGAGACGTAGTGCAGCCAGCGGTCACGGCGGCGCGCTCGCCTCCGGGACATCCGCGAAAAGCTCGATCTCCGGCTCTCGCCACGATCCGGCCATCATCTGCAGCGCGGCGTCCCGGGCGTGGCGGTGGCTGGTGGCGCGCGAGAACGCGATACGCGGGTATGGTCTCGACCGTGTCGATGTCGCTGGTTGACGCGTGGCGGGAGGGCGTACGACGCGAGCTCGGTGTCGCGGTCGCCTTGCGCCACGAGGTGCACGAACGACCACAGCTGTCCGGCGACGAGAGCGACACCGCGGACCGGGTCACCGCCGCGATCGGACGGGGGCCGGGCCGAAGCGTCGCCCGCACCGGTCGGCTCGTCGAGGTCGCCGGCGGCCCGGGACCCGGCGCGGTGGCCCTACGCACCGAGCTCGACGGGCTGCCGCTGGTCGAGCGCACCGAGGCGGCGTGGGCGTCCCGCAACGGCCTGATGCACGCGTGCGGACACGACGTGCACATGGCAGCGGTCGTCGCCGTGGCCCGCGCCGCTGCGTCGCTGGAGCTGCCGGTGCCGTTGCTGGCGTTGCTCCAGCCGCGCGAGGAGGGAGCCGACTCCGGCGCCCGCGACGTGGTGGCCGAGGCTGCCCTGGCGGACGTGTCCGCGGTGGTCGCCGCGCACGTGCAGCCCCGGCTGCCCGCCGGCGTGGTCGGCGTGACGCCCGGCGCGGTGAACGCCGCCATCGACGAGTTCACGGTCACGGTGCGCGGTCAGGGCGGGCACTCCGGCTACCCGCACACGGTCACCGACTCGGTGCTGGCGCTCGCCTCGATCGTGGTGTCCCTGCAGCAGCTGGGCGCACGGCGCGTCGACCCGGTCGTCGGCGTCGCGTGCATGGTCAACCAGCTGCGGGCCGGCACCGCCAACAACGTAGTCCCCGAAAGCGCGGTCGGCTCCGGCACGGTGCGGACCATGCGGGAGGAGGACCGCAGGCAGGCCCGGACGGCACTCGCGGAGATCGCTTCTCACGTCGCCGAGGCACACGGCTGCACGGCCGACGTGCGGATCGCCGAGGGCGGGCCGTCGCTGGTCAACGACGAGCACCTGGCGACCCGCGCCTTCCTGCTCCTGGAGGAGATGGGTCACCCGGTGACCGCGGAGTTCCGGTCGTTCGGGTCCGACGACTTCGCTCACTACTGCGCCGGGACCCGGGGGCTGATGATGTTCGTGGGCACCGGCGACGCGGGTGGCGGGCTGCACGACGCGACGTTCCTGCCCGCAGACGACTACGTCGCGACGGTCGCGGACGCGCTGGTGGCGGGCTACTGCGCTGCGGTGTCCGGCTGACGGTGTCCGTCGTACGGGCCGGGCCCGGGGTGCCGGGTCAGCCGACCGGGACGAGGAAGGTGGCGGTGGTGCCGCCGGAGCGGGTCACGAGCATCTCAGGTCATGACGCGGGACCGTGCCCGAGACCAGGTAGCGCTCGACGGCGTCGTCGGTGCACGGGCTGCCCCGCCGGTAGCCGGTGTGCCCGTCGCCGTCGCGGGTCACGAGCACGCCGTGCGGCAGCTGGCGAGCCAGCGCGCGGGCCCAGACCAGCGGCGTGGCCGGGTCGCGGGAGGTCCCGACGACCATGATCGGCGGGCTGCCGACGGCCCGGACCGGCGCGGGCTGCCGTCCACTGTGCACCGGCCAGACCGTGCACGCCGACATGCCAGAGGCGAAGATGCCTCCGAACGTCGGGGACGCCTTCTCGAAGCGCGGGAGGTAGCGTGCGACCCGGCTGCTCGGCACGCCGTCGTCGCGGTCCAGGCAGTTGATCGCGTTGAAGGCCTCGAAGGTGTTGTCGAGGTAGTTTCCCCTGCTGTCGCGATGCAGGTAGGAGTCGGCGACCGCAAGCAGCAGCGAGCCGTCACCCTGGAACGCGTTCTGCAGCGCGCGGTCCAGGATCGGCCAGAGGGTCTTGGCGTACAACGGCTGCCACACCCCGTAGACGGCGTCCCCGCCGGTGAGCTCCCGGCCGTTGGCCGCCCGGATTGGGTGCGCCTCGGTCTGCCGCAGGAGCTCCCCGATCCGTGCGACGCCCTGGTCGACGGTCGAGCCCAGGAAGCAGCTCCCGCGTGCGACGCAGGCGCCGACGTACGCCCGCAGGGCCACCTCGAAACCGTGCGCCTGCACGAGGCCGACCTCGAGTGTCGAGGAGGCCGGGTTCAGTGCCCCGTCCAGGACCATCCGACCGACCCGGGTGGGGAAGATGTTGGCGTACGTCGCACCGATGAAGGTCCCGTAGGACGCCCCGAAGTAGGTCAGCCTCGTGTCGTGGAGCGCGGCGCGCAGGATGTCCATGTCCCTGGCGACCTCGATGGTGGACACGTGCCGCGCCAGCGCACCGCTGTCGCGCAGGCAGCTCTCCCCCAGGCCGTGCAGCAGCCGGTCCGAGGTCGCGCGCTCCGCCCTGGTCCGCGGGTCGGGGTCGCTGTGCACCAGCGCGTCGAGCTGGCGGCCGGTGCCACACTCGATCGGCGTGCTGGCGCCGACACCTCTCGGGTCGAAACCGACGACATCGTAGACCTTCCGGACGGCCTCCCCGAAGACCGCGGTGGCGCCGGCTGCGTAGTCGACGCCGCTGGCTCCCGGTCCGCCCGGGTTCACCACCAGTGAGCCCAGTCGGGCGCGGCGGTCGAGGGCCGGCTGCCGGAGGACCGAGATGCTGATCGCGCCGGCCGTGGGGTGAGCGTAGTCGAGCGGCACGCGCAGCACCGAGCACTCCTGCGCTTTCCGGCAGGGCTTCCAGTCGAGCTTCTGGCGATAGAACCCCCGCAGGTCCGCCGCGGGTTGCGGCGCCACGCCGCGTCGCTGCACCGGTCGTGGTGTCAGGGTGGGGGAGGCGCTCGAACTCGCGCCACCCCCGGCCGAGGTCGCGGAGGAGCCGAAGACACCGCAGCCGCTCAGCAGAAGCGCCGCCAGCAGCCCAAGCACGACGCCGGGGGCGGCGGCTCGACGGCGTGAAGTCACTCGACCCACTGTAGGTCGCGCGGGTCACGGGGTCCGGAGAGCCACCATCATTGCCTCGAGAGCCAGCAGCGGTGTGGTGTTGAACTCCATCATCTGCTCGCGCGCCGCGAAGACGGCGTCGATGCGCCGGATGTTGTCCTCGGGTGTCGAGCGCCGGGCCATGTCGGCGACCATGCCGCGCACCTCCTCGTTGACCAGCCCCCCGCTGGCCCCGGTCTGCAGCACGATCGCATCGCGATAGACCGACATGATGTCCATCAGGCTGCGGTCGATGACATCCATGACCCGGCGCTTCTCCCGCTGCTTCTGGCTGTGCTGGAGCTCACGCAGGCTGGCCCGGTACGCGCGCGACGCCTTGGACCTGCGGTCGTCGCCGTAGAGCGCCTCGAGGTCCTTGACGTCGCGGGCGTTGCTGCGCTCGGTGAGCACCGCCGTCTCGTCCTTGGCGATGTCGACGAGGTTGGCCGCCGCGTTCAGACAGGCCCCGAGTGAGGTCAGCCCCTGCGGCAGCGCCACCACCTCGCGCCGGCGGCTGCGGAACTTCTCGTCCGAGGCCAGCGCCTTCGCCCGGCCGATATGTCCCTGGCTGGCCCGGGCGGCGAACGCGGCGACCGACTCGGACACCCCCTGCCGCTCCACCAGGAACCGGGCCACCTGCTCGGGCGAGGGGGTGGCCAGGGAGACGCTGCGGCATCGCGACCGGATCGTGGGCAGCACGTCCTCGGTGGTCGGGGCACACAGCAACCACACGGTCTTCGGGGTGGGCTCCTCGATCGCCTTGAGCAGGGTGTTGCCGGTGCGGCCGACGGCGTCCCCGAGCCGGTCGGCGTCCTCGATGATCATCACCTGGTGACGCCGCTCGACCGGCGCGAGGGCCGAGCGGTGCACCAGGTCTCGCATGTCCTTGATGTAGAGCATCGACGTCTCGGACCGGGTGATGCTGACGTCCGGGTGCGAGCCGGCGAGCGTCGTGCGGCAGGCATGACAGTCCCCACATCCGAACCCACGCTCGCACTGCAGGGCGGCCGCGAACGCGATCGCCGCGTTCGAGCGGCCCGACCCGGGCGGTCCGGTGAACAGCCACGCGTGCGTCATGCCGTGACCGGCCACGGCCCGTTGCAAGGTCGCGATGGTGTCCTGCTGCCCGACCAGGCCTGCCCAGACGCCGGTGTGCGGCGGCGCGGTGTCACCCATCAGTCGGCTCCCCGGGTCGGCGACAGCTCGACCGGCGCCCGAGCGGCGTGCCCGAGCAGCGGTCGCAGCCGGGCCAGGATGGCGGTGGTGATCTCGGCGACCGGCCGGCGGGCGTCGACGACCAGGTAGTGCTCGGGTGAGCTGGATGCGAGCGTCAGGAACATCTCGCGGACCCGTTCGTGGAAGTCGCCCGGCTCCCCCTCGATGCGGTCCCGCTCCTCGAAGCGGGTGAGCCCCTGCTGCGACGGGAGGTCGAGCAGCACGGTGAGGTGCGGGCGCAGGTCGCCGGTGGCCCAGCGGGCGACCCGCTCGAGCTCGCGTCCCTCGAGGTCGCGGCCGGCGCCCTGGTAGGCCAGGGTCGAGTCGACGTAGCGGTCGGTGAGCACGACCGCTCCCCGGGACAGCGCCGGGACGATGACCCGGTCGACGTGCTCGGCCTTGTCCGCGGCGTAGAGCAGCGCCTCGGTGCGGTGGGAGATGTCGCCGGTGGCCGGGTCGAGCACGATCCTCCGCAGCTGCCGGCCGACGTCGGTGTCCCCGGGCTCGAAGGTCAGCAGGACGTCGTACCCGTCGGCGACCAGGCGGTGGCGCAGCAGCCGCGCCTGCGTGGACTTGCCGGCGCCCTCGCCGCCCTCGAGGGCGACGAAGCAGCCGGTCGCAGCGTAGACACCCTCGGAGCCGGTGAAGGCGTGACGTAGGTCGCTCAGGAGGGGGGTTCCTTTCCGGTCGTCCATCTGACGATAGGACGCGACACCGACAGCGGTCATCAGCACCGCAGCGATCAGGAAGGTGAAGGCGGCGCCGTTGTAGACCACCATCGGGTGGCCGTCAGCATCATCGGGCCCGAGGTCGTGCGTGCCGATCACCCCGGCCAGCAGCGGGGCCACCGCGAGCACCAGCGCGAGCGTGAGCCGGATCATCGAGGCGACGAAGGCGTACGTGCGACCGCGGAGGACGTCGGGCACCTCGAGACCCAGCATGGTGTTCCCGGTGATCCAGCCGACGCCCGCGCAGAAGCCGAGCAGCGCCGTGAGCCCCACCACCACCGGGAGCTGCTGGACGAGCGCCAACGGGAAGAGCAGCAGCCCGGTGAGGGTCAGCGCCACGCCGAACAGCCGTCGTCTCGACAGGCCCGGCACCATCCGGGGACCTCGCCACATCCCGAGCCCCAGGCCGGCGAACACGGTTCCGAACAGCAGCCCGTATCCCGAGTCGCCGCCCCCGAGGTCGGAGACGAACGTCCGGGCCAGCCCGATCACCACACCGCCCGCGGCGAAGGCTCCGATGATGCCGATGACCAGACCGCGTACGACGGGCGTGGTGCCGACGTACCGCCAACCGTCGGTGACCACCGTCCACACGCTGGCCTCGCCCCCGGTGTCGGCCGGGCCGCGCGGAATGGTCTTGAGCCGCGCGATGACGAATCCCGACACGAGGAACGACAAGGCGTTGAAGTAGAGCGCGAGGTCGACCGGTCCGCCGCCGAGGCTGGCGAACAGCTGCCGGTACACCTTGTCCACCAGGGTGAGCCCCGCGAAGATCGCTGCTGCGGGGAGGGCCGAGCCGTAGGTCGTGGCCAGGCTGACCTGGTTGGCCGACTCGAGCCGATGCGGCGGCACCAGGTTCGGCACCGTGGCGTCCTTGGCGGGACCCCAGACCAGGCTGACCGCCTCGACCAGCACGGTCACCACGAAGATCCACCACAGCGTGCCCACGAGGGGGATCGTCAAGAACAGCACGCCGCGCACGACGTCGCCCCAGATCAGGACGGCGCGCCGGTCCAGCCGGTCCGCGACGTACCCGGCCACCGGGCTCAGCACCAGCGCCGGCAGCACGCGCAGGAACAGCACCGTCGCGATGGCGTAGTTCTTGCCGGCGTAGGAGTCGGCGCTGGCGTTCGCCATCGCGGTCAGCGCCAGCAGACCCATCCAGTCGCCCAGGCTGGACAGACCCAGGCCGACCCAGAGGTTGCGGAAGTCCCGGATCCGCAGCACGGCGGCGACCGAGTGCACGGGCGCGTGCTGGAGGTCCTCCACCGCCGACGCGGCCGAAGCGACACCTTCGCCAGGAGGCTGGTGGGACGGTCGCTCGCTCACCCCGTCAGCCTACGGTTCGCCCGCCCTCGTCCCCCCGTTCGACCTGCCCGACCGACCCGACCTGCCCGACCCGCGCGACCCGCCCGACCCGCCCGACCCGCCCGACCCGCCCGACCCGCCCGACCCGCCCGACCCGCCCGACCCGCGCCGAGTCGGCCCATCCGCAGGCCCCATCCCTGCCGAGTCGGCCCATCTGCAGGGCCCGATCCCTGCGGACGCGCCGACTCGGCACCCGCCAGCCCTGCGGATGCGCCGACTCGGCGGGCATCACGGGGTCTTCGGCGCGGCCTTCTTCGTCGCAGCCTTCTTCGGCGCGGCCGTCTTCGTCGCGGCCGTCTTCGTCGCGGCCGTCTTCGTCGCAGCCTTCTTCGGCGCGGCCTTCTTCGTCGCGGCCTTCTTCGTCGTGCCCTTCTTCGCCGACTTCTTGGCGGGACCCTTCGCCCGGCGCTCCTCGAGCAGCTCAGCGGCCCGCTCGATCGTCAGCGTGGTCGGGTCGTCCCCGTCGCGCAGGGTGGCGTTGTACTCACCGTCGGTCACGTAGGTCCCGAACCGGCCGCTCTTCAGCGTCACCAGGTTGCCGCTGACCGGGTCCTTGCCGATCTCCTTGCCGGGGTCGGCGGCGGCACGACCTCGCTGTTTTGGCTGGGCGTAGATCGCCTGCGCCTCCTCGAGCGTGATCGTGAGCAGCTTCTCCTCGGACTCGATCGACCGGGAGTCGGTGCCCTTGCGCAGGTAAGGGCCGTAGCGACCGTTCTGCGCGGTGATCTCCTCCCCCGTGTCC
>JAICWH010000058.1 GCA_025934895.1 Nocardioidaceae bacterium
GCCGAAGCTGACCATCCCGTCGCCCAGCATGGTGCACTACCGCGGCGGTCGGGCGGCGATCGACGAGGGCGTCTACCCCGACCTCGGACCGTTCTGGAGCGACCTGTCCTCGGCGTACGCCGAGGAGCTGCGTCGGGTCGCAGAGCTCGGCTGCACCTACCTGCAGCTCGACGACACCAGCCTGGCCTACCTCAATGACCCGACGCAGCGTGAACTGGTGGCGGCGCAGGGCGCTGACGCGGAGCACCAGCACGAGCAGTACATCCGCACCATCAACGCCGCCATCGAGGACCGCCCCGAGACCCTGCGGGTCACCACGCACATGTGCCGGGGCAACTACCGGTCCTCGTGGGCGGCGTCCGGAGGCTACGACTTCGTCGCAGAGGCGTTGTTCTCGGAGCTGGCCGTCGACGGGTTCTTCCTGGAGTACGACGACGAGCGCTCCGGGGGTTTCGAGCCCTTGCGGTTCGTGCCCGAGGGCAAGCAGGTCGTGCTCGGGCTGGTGACCACCAAGGACGGAGCCCTGGAGGACGCGGACGTCCTCAAGCGGCGCATCGACGAGGCGGCGAGGTTCGTCCCCCTGGACCAGCTGTGCCTGTCCCCGCAGTGCGGGTTCTCCTCGACCGTGGAGGGCAACACGCTCACGCTCGAGGAGGAGATGGCGAAGCTCCGGCTCATCGTGGAGGTCGCCCGCGACGTGTGGCGCTGAGGCCGTCCGCCCGGTCGGGTGGTCGGCGCCACGCAGCCGCGGGTACCTGAGCCGTCGGCGCTCGCCCGCCCTACCCGGCCTGGGCTCCGCTGATGTTCACCAGCCAGGTGACGCCGTACCTGTCGGCGCACATGCCGAAGCTGTCGCCCCAGGGGGCCTTGTCCAGGGGGACCTGCACGACCCCACCGTCGGACAGCCGCTTCCAGTAGCCGCTGAGCTCCGCCTCGTCCTCACCGCTCAGGGACACCGAGATGCTGCCGCCCGGCGTGTAGTCCATGCTGTTCGGGGTGTCCGCGGCCATCAGCACCAGCCCCGAGTCCGTCTCGAGCATCGAGTGCATGATCTTGTCCTTCTCGGCCGGGTCCTCACTGGCGTGGAGCTCGGCGAAGGTGCTGCGGGTCAGCTCCCCGCCGAACACCGAGTGGTAGAAGTCCATCGCCTCCCGGGCGTTGTCACGGAAGCTGATGTAGGGGTTGAGTCGGGTGGTCATGCTGGGCTCCTTCCCAGAGTCGGACGACACCCCATTCGACTCCCTTGCGGGTCGAAAGTCATCGCCCTCGAGGAAGGAGTAGCACCCGATGGTGGGTGCCGAGGGCCGCGACGCGGTCCCCCACGGTGGCGCGGCAGGTGAAGACCGCGTGCCGCCCCGCCACCGAGGCGCAGGTGCACTCGACCGAGACGACCTCACCGACGTCGGCGCGGTCGAGGTGGTGCACCAGCACGCCCGCACCGACGTGGGTCAGGTCCGCGGACGGCTCGGGCAGCAGGTCGCACGCCACGATCTCGAACCACAGGGCCAGCCGCGGCGACCCGAGCACCTGCACGGTCGGGTCGGGGTGTCCCATCGCGGCCGCCGTGTCCTCGGCGGTGACGGTCAGGTCTCGCACGACGGAGGCACCCACGGGCGGCCAGGCGGGGTGCGGGTCCGCGGCCATCGGCGGGTCGAGCGCGGCGACAGCCCGGGACAAGGAGGCGAGCTGCTCCTCGTCGACGTCGGCGGCGACCGCGGCGAGGGAGACCCGCAGCGTCTCCGCGACGATCGCGCTCTGGGACCTGGTCAGCATGTCGGTCAGCCCCAGACCCTGGAGGACCCGCGGCGGTGGCTGTCCATCAGGTGGGTGTCCACGATGCCGACGGCCTCCATCAGGGCGTACATCGTCGTGGGTCCGACGAACGTGAACCCTCTGCCGCGCAGGGCCTTCGACAGGGCGAGGGACTCGGGTGAGCTGGTCGGCACCTCGTCGTACGACGTGGGGGTCGGGGTGGTGGGGGGCCGAAAGGACCAGACGAGCTCGACCAGGCCGCCGTCGGGACGCAGGGCGACGGTGGCGCGGGCGTTGGCGATGGTCGCCTCGATCTTGCGGCGGTTGCGGACGATGCCGGCGTCGGCGACCAGCCGCTCGACGTCCTGCTCTCCGTAGGCTGCCACCAGGTCCGGGTCGAAGCCGTCGAACGCCTCCCGGAACGCCGGCCGCTTGCGCAGGATCGTCGCCCAGGACAGGCCCGACTGGAACGCCTCGAGGCTGAGCCGCTCGAACATGCCGCGCTCGTCGCGGACCGGCATCCCCCACTCGGTGTCGTAGTAGTCCCGCATCAGCGGATCGGTCGACGCCCACAGCGGCCGGAGCAGGCCGTCCTCACCGCGAACCGTCACCGGGACAGCCTACGATTGTCCGCATGGAGGGATCCGCCTGCTGTGCCCCGACGGCCGAACCCCGAGGTCGGCCCGGGGCCGTCCCGACGCGGGGGTCCCGCAGGCCCCGCGGCCAGGTGCGGGTGCCCCCGGGCCGGTTCGCGATGGGTGACGCGTTCGGCGAGGGCTACCCCGCCGATGGTGAGACGCCGGTGCACGACGTACGCCTGGAGGAGTTCCGGATCGACGCGACGGCGGTCACCAACGCCCAGTTCGCGACCTTCGTCAAGGACACCGGCTATGTCACCGGCGCTGAGGAGTTCGGCGTCTCGGCGGTGTTCCACCTGGCCTTCTCGGGTGACCCGCGCGACGTGGTGAGCCGGGCCGCCGGCACCCCGTGGTGGCTCGCGGTCCGGGGCGCGACCTGGCGGCACCCCGAGGGCTGGGGCTCCGACGTGACCCGCCGGCAGAACCACCCCGTCGTACACGTCTCCTGGTACGACGCCGAGGCCTACGCCGCGTGGGCGGGGAAGCGGCTGCCGAGCGAGGCCGAGTGGGAGTACGCCGCCCGCGGAGGCCTGGCCGGAGCGCGCTTCGCGTGGGGCGACGACCTGACCCCGCGGGGACGATGGATGTGCAACATCTGGCAGGGCACGTTCCCGACCGACAACACCGCCGACGACGGGCACCTGATGACGGCGCCGGCGAAGTCGTTCGCGCCGAACGGCAACGGGCTCTTCGCGATGGCGGGCAATGTCTGGGAGTGGTGTGCCGACTGGTTCGCCCCCGACTACTACACGCACTCCCCTGCGGAGTCCCCGCGGGGACCGGAGGCGGGCGAGCAGCGGGTGATCCGCGGCGGCTCCTACCTGTGCCACGAGTCCTACTGCCATCGCTACCGTGTCTCCGCGAGGTCCAGCAACACCCCTGAGTCGACGACCGGCAACATGGGCTTCCGCTGCGCCGGTGACCCGGCCCGGTGACGGACTGCGGGTAGCCACCCGGCCCGCCCCGCCACCCGGCCCGCCCCGCCTGTCGACCCGGCCCGTCCGCAGGCTCAAACCCTGCCGACCCGGCCCGTCCGCAGGCTCGAACCCTGCCGACCCGGCGCGTCCGCAGGCTCGAACCCTGCCGACCCGGCCCGTCCGCAGGCTCGAACCCTGCCGACCCGGCCCATCCGCAGGCTCAAACCCTGCCGACCCGGCCCATCCGCAGGCTCGAACCCTGCCGCCGACCCGGCCCATCCGCAGGCTCGAACCCTGCCGACCCGGCCCATCCGCAGGCTTCGCCTCCTACTGGCCGTTGACACTCCACGAAGTGCTGTTCATGATCGACCAGCGATCCACGGCTGATCGGCGTCGTTTCTGACTTGTGATCACTCAGGCGCCTGCATACGAAGCGCGCGACGACCGGAGCGAGCACGGGGAGGACGCGCTCCACACCTGCGGACGCGCCGGGTCGGCAGGTCAGAGCCCTGCGGATGGGCCGGGTCGGCAGGTCGGAGCCCTGCGGATGGGCCGGGTCGGCAGGTCGGAGCCCTGCGGATGAGCCGGGTCGGCAGGTCGGAGCCCTGCGGATGGGCCGGGTCGGCAGGTCGGGGAAGGGCGGGGAAGGCTAGCGGGAGCGCCTGTTCTGGCTGATTGCGTAGACCACCAGGATGGCCAGGACCACAACGTCGAGGAGGATGGCCAGCCGCCCCACCTGACTGCCGTGGCGGGACAGCCGCAGGGCGACCCGCAGCAGGACCAGCATCACGACAGCGCCCGCGGCAGCGACACCGCCCCTGTTGCTTCCCACTCGACCAGCCTAGGTGCCGCCGGAGGCTCAGTCGCGCGACCTGCGGCGGAAGGCGGCGAGTGCGAGCGGCGCGAACACCGCGGTGACCAGCAGGGCCCAGACCACCGTGGTGACCTCCGCGTGCTGGAGCGGCCAGGCGGCCGTCGACCCCGCCTGGGGCCCGTTGCCCCAGAGCTCGCGCAACGACTGGGTCAGCGACGAGATCGGGTTCCACTCGGCGATCGTGCGCAGCCAGCTCGGCATCGACGCGGTCGGCGCGAAGGTGTTGGCCACGAAGGTCAGCGGGAACATCACGGTGAACATGAAGCCGTTCACCGACTCCACCGAGCGCATGATCGACCCGACCCAGATCCCGACCCAGATCATCGCGAACCCGAAGACGAGGAGGAGGACGAACGCGCCGACGGCATGCCACACGCCGTCGCGGACCCGCCACCCGATCAGCAGCCCGGTCACCGCCATCACACTGACCCCGATGCTCGAGTGGATCAGGCTGGAGATGCTGCGGCCGACGAGGATCGTCGAGCGGGGGATCGGCAGGGACTTGAACCGGTCGACGATCCCCTTGTCGAGGTCACTGGTCAGCCCTAGGGCCACGACGAACGAGGAGAACACGATCGTCTGGGCCATGATGCCCGGCACCAGGAACTCCCGGTAGTTCGTCCCCGGAACGGAGATCGAGCTGCCGAACACGTAGGCGAAGAGAAGCACGAACATCACCGGCTGGATCGTCACGTCGAGCAGCAGCTCGGGCATCCGCTTGATGTGGATCAGGTTGCGACGCACCACGATCGCCGACGCCCGCAGCAGTGACGGCGGTGTCAGGACGGGTGGGTGCGCAGGCACGGCGCTCATCCCAGCGCTCCTTCCAGCTGTACGTCGGACGTGCTGTCCGGCTCGTCCTCGGCACGGTGACCGGTCAGGTGCAGGAAGACGTCGTCGAGGCTGGGCCGCTGGAGCCCGAGGTCGTCGACGGCGATGCCGCTGGCCGCGAAGACCTCACCGATCCGGCTCATGTCCGCCAGCCCGCTGGCCTGAGCGGTCAGCCGCCGGGCGCCGACCTCCAGGTGCACCTCCTCGACGCATCGCCTCATCAGCTCCTCGGCCCGGCGGAGGTCGCAGCTGTGGGTGACGGTGAGCACGACGCTGGCTCGACCCGCCTGGCTCTTCAGGTCGGTCGGCGTGCCGTGCGCGATGACGTGGCCCTTGTCGATGACCACGATGTCGTCCGCGAGCTGGTCGGCCTCCTCGAGGTACTGCGTGGTGAGCAGCAGAGTCGTGCCCTCACGCACCAGCCCGCGCAGGACGTCCCACAGGTCGTTGCGGCTGCGCGGGTCGAGCCCGGTGGTCGGCTCGTCGAGGAACAGCACCGGCGGCGCGGCGATCAGGGAGACGGCGAGATCCAGGCGTCGTCGCATGCCACCGGAGTAGGTCTTGACGATGCGGTCCGCGGCGTCGGTGAGCAGGAACCGCTCGAGGAGGTCGTCGGCGGCCGGTCTGATCGTCGCTCGCGGCATGCCGGAGAGCCCCCCGACCATCCGGAGGTTCTCACGGGCGGTCAGCAGCTCGTCGACGGTGGCCGCCTGACCGGTGAGGCCCATGCTGCGCCGGACCATCTCCGGCTGCCGGATGATGTCGTAGCCGGCCACCATCCCGGTGCCGCTGGTCGGCCGGCTCAAGGTGGTCAGCATCCGCACGGTGGTGGTCTTGCCGGCGCCGTTGGGTCCGAGCATCCCGAGGACCGTGCCCGCGGGCACGGCGAAGCTGACGCCGTCCACGGCCGCGTTGTCCCCGAACCGCTTGACGAGGTCGACGGCCTCGACGGCCACGTTGCTGTCCACTGGTGAGCCTCTCGTTCGACTGAGCGGTAGACCCCGGGATCGCCCGGGACTCATCGCTGCTCACCACTTCAGCACAGACCGCCTACAGCCGCTTCCCGATCAACCCCCGAGCAGCGTCCGGGTCATGGCGTTGCGGGTGTCCAGCAGGTCGCTGAGCGCGGCGTCGAGCTGGTCCGCGCTGACGGTGAGCGGCTGGTCGTCCGTCTCCTCGGCCGCGACCAGCGCCGCTCTGCGCAGCAGCTCCTTGAGGAAGGACGCGGTGACCCCCTCGGTGCGGTCCAGCACCGACTCCAACCGGCTGTCGTCGACCACGAGCCCACCGCGGTACAGCCCGAACAAGGCCCGTCTGGCGTCTGCGTCCGGGAGCTCCAGCTCGACCGCCTGGTCGACCCGCCCGGGCCGCGACGCCAAGGCGGGCTCGAGGACGTCGGCCCGGTTGGTGGTCAGCAGGAACACCACGTCCGCGTCCTCCGCGAGCCCGTCCATCTCGTTGAGCAGCTGGAACAGCAGCGGCTGCCCACCTTCGTACATATCCCGGTCCTCGGCGATGAGGTCGACGTCCTCGATCACGATCATCGCCGGCTGAAGGGTCCTGGCGACCGAGCAGGCGGTGCTGATCAGGGCGAGTGAGTCACCGCTGAGCTCGATGATCGTGACCCCGGTCAGCTGGCTCATCAGGTAGCGCACCGAGTGTGTCTTCCCCACCCCCGGAGGTCCGTAGAGCAGCAACCCACGCTTGAGGTGCTGGCGGGCGGCCAGCAGGCGCGCACGGTGCTCCGCGACCCCGACGACCTGACGCTTGATCGTGGCGAGCGTGTCGGCCGGCAGGATCACGTCGGCGGCGGTCATCCGCGGCCGAACGTGGAACTGCAGGACGCCGGCACGCTCACCGAACATGTCCTGGCCGAAGGAGATCACCTGGCCGCGGAACACGTTGTGCTCCACGCTGAGCCGGCGCACCGTCGAGGCGATCTCGACCGCCGCGCCACTGGTGTCCGCCACCACGTGCATCTGGGTCGCACCCAGGCCCGCCTCCGGATCGGGCGCCTTCAGCAACACGGCGGCCCGCGTGTCGCCCTCGCTGACCAGGTAGATCCCCGCTCGGACCGCCCGCTGCACCTGGCCGCCCGGACCGCTCGCCAGACTCACCCAGGAGACGTTGCCCGGCAGGGGACCGTACCCAGACGAGCGGCGCAGCAGGTCGGTGAGCCCGAACTCCTGGTGCCGGAAGTTGGTCATCCCCAAGAGCTGGTGGGTACGGCGCGGGTCGGCCAGCCACGCGTCCAGCCCGACCTGGACGTTGACATGGTCGTAGGTGGGCCAGGACTCCTCCACGACCTCGAGGTCCTCCAGTGGCGCACCCAGGTGCGCCGCGAGGATCCCGGTGAAGGTCGGGCGGTCGCCCGCGCGGGCCACTCCGACGATGCCCCGCTGGGTCCGCCGGGCCAGCTTGGCGAGGTCCGAGAGCCGTAACCGGTCGTCGGTCTGGTGATCCCCGTCCGGCTCGCTGTCGGGAAAGAACGTCTGCCAGGCCTGGCTGGGAACGGCGTCACCGCCGTAGATGTCCTTCATCGACTCCCTCTGTGCCGCGCGGTCCTCGGGCCAACCTAGCGCCCAGGCGCCTACAGTGAGCCGATGACGCTCCACGACCCACCGACTTTCGGCATCGAGCTCGTCGGCTTCTGGAGCGAGCGGCACCTGTGCACGGTGAGCACCTTGCGCGCAGACGGCTCGCCGCACGTCGTACCGATGGGCATCGTGTTGGACCCCGACCATGGCCGCGCGTGGGGCATCACCTCGCGCACCTCCCAGAAGGTGGCCAACCTCCGGCGCGGCGGCGACCCGAGGGTCGCGGTCTGCCAGGTCGACGGTCGCCGCTGGTCGACGTTGGAGGGCGTCGCGGAGGTCCGCGAGGACGAGGAGTCGGTCGCGGAGGCGGTGTCGAGGTACGCCACGCGCTACCGGCAGCCCCGGCCCAACCCGGCCCGGGTGGCGCTGCGCATCGCGCTCACCCGAGTGCTCGGGAACGTCAGGTGAGGCTGGCGTCGAGCACGTAGGCCCATATCTTCGCGAACGCGGCGGGGCTGCGGTCCTGCGCGGTGTCCAGCGTGCGGGTCAGACGTGCTCTCATGCCGACACCTCCAGGTCGGTCAGGACCGCGCGGGCGCAGCGGCGCCCCGAGACGAGGGCGCCCTGGATCGAGCTGGTGTCCCGGTGGTCGCCCGCGACGTACACCGTGTCCCCACCGTCGCGCAGCCGCACCGGCCGGCGCATCGGGTGGGGTGCCGGCATGCCGGGCAGCGCACGCGGCAGGTCGTAGGTGGCGACCCACCGCCACGACGACGTGTCGGTGCGGTGCAGCCTGCCCAGCACGGCACGCACCTCGGCGCCGTCGGCGTCCACGGCGGAGTGGTCCGAGCCGTGCACCAGCGACGTGGACACCAGCACCTGACCGGCCGGGGCGTACTCCGGTGCCGCGACGGAGATCGCGATGGTGTTGTCGACCGGGGACGGACCCGGGTCCAGCAGCAGCATCCCGGTCGCCCCGGGGAAAGCCGGGGCGGCGTGGTAGACCGTCGTGACGCCCCGCGGTGCGGGAGGCTCGATCCGGCCCGGCAGCAGACCGGCAGCGGCCCAGGCGTCCGTCGCGACCACGACCGCCCTGGCCGGCACCGCTCCCTCGTCGGTCGAGACGCCGGTCGGGGACAGCGCGTGCACCGGCGTCCCGAGGCGCACCGCCCCCTCGGGTAGCCGGGCCGCGATCTGCTGCGGCAGCCGCTGCATCCCGCCGGCCGGCACGGTCGAGCGCCCTCGAGCGAACATCCTGAACATCAGGTCCGTGAAGCGACGGCTGCTCGACATGTCGCGCTCGAGCAGCACCCCGGCCAGGAACGGCCGCAGCAGCGTGTCCACGACGCCGGCCGGGATGTGCGCGCGGCGCCAGGCCTCGGCGGCGCTGACGTCGACCCGGTGCCTCAGCGAGCTTGCGGGGAGCGCCAGGCACAGTCCGGCGTACGCCGCCAGCGCTGCCTTGCCGGTGACCCCGCCCACCGGCACCCGCACGGTCGGGCCTGCGGTCCGGAGGTCCTGCAGCGGGTTGCCCAGCAGCGCCCGCTCACCGTCGACGAGCACGCCGACGGACGCGTCGAAGGCCCGCAGGTCCAGAGCCTCGAGGTCCACCAGGCCGCGTAGGGCGGGATACGCGGTGTTCAGCACCTGGAAGCCCCGGTCCAGGGTGAAACCGTCCACCTGGTCGGTGCGGACCCGGCCGCCGACGGCGTCACCGGCGTCGAGCACCAGCACGTCGAGGCCCTGCCGGGTCAGCTCCCGAGCACAGGCCAGCCCCGCCAGCCCGGCGCCCACCACCACGACGTCGACCGCGGCCCTGGTCATGACCGGTCCGCCGACCTGAACAGCGGCGGGAGATAGCGCACCATCAGCGTGGACCACGTGACATGCGTGATCAGCGGGGCCTGCAGCCCGCCGGAGGCCCGGCGCTGCATCCCGAACAGGGTCCCCATCACGCTCGCCGCCAGCACCAGCGCCGGGTTCCGGGTGGTGACGGTGGCCAGCGCGTAGACCCCGGTCGAGGCGAGCACCGCCTGCTCCCGCGGGAGCGTCGCGTAGAGGGCTCCCCGGAAGAAGACCTCCTCGCCGACGGCGTTGGCATAGGTGGTGACCAGCACGAGAGGCATGCTGCCCTGTTCGGCGAAGCGCAGCACGCGGCGGATCGCCGTGTCCAGGAACGGAACCCGGCGGGCCACGAGGGCGCAGGCGTGGAAGAACCCGAACGCGGCCGCGCCGGTGGCCACCGGGGTGACCCACGGCCGTCGCAGCCGCTGGTCGCGGCCTTCGATCCAGCCCAGGTGCAGGGGGCCGGACCAGAGTCCACCCACGGTCCAGGTCGCGGCGGCTGCCATCGTGAGCACATAGAACCGGGCGGAGTTGGGTGGGGCCGCCAGCGAGAACCCCAGCACCGTGGCTCCGACGACCGACGTACCGACGACGACCGTACGGCGGCGGGCGGCCACCTGGGAGGACTCCAGATGGTGCACCGGCGCGACGTGCGTGATCGGCATCGGCAGGCGTCCCCCGACGGCCGACCGGACCCGGCGCAGGACCCCCGCCATCGGGGCGGACGGGGTCATCGGCCGGCCCGACCCGTCGCGTGCTCCTGCAGCGCCGCTCTCACCGCCTCGTCGTAGCCGAGCGGCTCGAACGGCACGAGCGACCTGATGCGGTCGTCCCGCACGACGACCTCGTTGGTCATCGAGTCCACCAGGGACCGGCCGGCCCGGCTGTCCACGTCGGTGACCAGGCCGAGCCACCGGCCGGACAGCCCCGGACTCAGCAGAGGGACCGGGAGGATGAGCAACGGGCGGCGCTTGATCCTGGCTACCCGGCGCAGCATGTCGGAGTACTTCAGCACCTCGGGACCGCCGACCTCGTAGACACCGCCCAGGGCCTCGGTCCGGCCGAGCACGCCCACGAGATAGCGCACCACGTCGTCGACCGCGATCGGCTGGGTGCGGGTCCCGACCCACCGCGGGGTGATCATCGCCGGCAGATGGTCCACGAGCTGGCGGGTGATCTCCCAGGAGATCCCCCCGTTGCCGATCACGATCCCGGCGCGGAGCACCGTCACCGGAACCCCGCCGGACCCCAGCAGCCCCTCGACCTCGCGCCGGCTGCGCAGGTGCGCGGACAAGGTGTCGTCGTCGCTGCCCAGCCCGCCGAGGTAGACGATCTGCTCCACGCCGGCGTCGGCTGCGGCGAGGCCGAACGCGCGGGCCGCCTCGGCGTCGAGCCGGGCGAAGTCCTTCGACGCCAGCGAGTGCACCAGGTAGTAGGCGGCGCGGCAGCCCTGCAGCGCCGCGGACAGCGTGCTCGCGTCGTGCACGTCGGCGTGCACCGGCTCGCCGGCCCCGGTGTAGGTGTCGGGGTGCCGGGTCATCGCACGGACCTCGTGACCGGCCTGCTCGAGGGCCGGGCACAGCCGTCGACCCACGAAGCCGCAGGCTCCTGCGACGAGGACGGGACTGCTCACGAGAAGTCTCCTGTCGGTCGGTCGGACCCCGGGGGCCGGGCGGGTCCTCCGGCCGTGGCGGGCCGGGGTGGCTGCGGACGTTGACGGCCGAGCTCACCGCCGATGCGACCGCCGTACGGACGGCCGTGGTCGGCGTACTCCTCCCGGTAGAAGGACATCGTCACCTCACCGAGGCGGACGCGCGAAGCGGTGCGCAGCACGGCCGTGTCGACGGGTGCTCCGTTGACCAGCGTCTCCTCCCGCTCCCCGAGCCGGACCAGCACGAACTCGTCCCGCTCGTCGTGCCACACCTCGGCGTGCCTGGCTGCCAGACCGGGAAGCACGATGTCGCTGTCCGGGTCACTGCCGATGGTGGTCACGTCACGCCGCAGCGCGAAGACCTGCCTCGTCCCGCCCGACGGTCCGTCGACACGGGGTGCCACCACCAGCCGCGGGTTGCCGCCGCCATCGGGGTCGTGGGTGGTCGAGACGGTGCGCGGCCGGCGCAGGAAGGTGGGGGCCGGCGGCCACACCATCGCCGGTGGGACCAGGTCGGAGGCCGGAAGGGCGCCGGCCGTCGCCCGCGCCCTGCCGCGAGCCAGCGACCACAGACCCGCACCGCGCTCGATGCGGATGTGTCGCGACCCGGTCACCCGACGCTGCCACCAAGGGGTGTGGGGCGCGCCCAGGGTGACGAGTGGGCCGGACGGAGCGACGACCGTGAGCGACAACCCGCGGGCAGCCAGCGCAGCGGCGATGCCACGGACCGCACGTGCGTCGCTGCGTCCGGCGAACACGAGGGGGTCGCTCACCGTGAGCTCCAGCGCGGTCCCGGAGCCGGTGAGCACCCCGTTGACCGTGCGGTCACCAGGCACCTCGACGGAGAACGCGAGGTCCGCCTCGATGCTCAGGGAGGGGCTGTCCGGTGAGGCCATCTCTCAGCCCTCGGTGGTGGTGGCGCGGGACGCGTTGTCCCGGGTGGTCACCTGCAGGGTGCCGTTGAGCTTCCAGGTCGCGCGGGGAGCCTGCGGCCCGGTGTCGCGGGGGACCTCCACCGCCATGTCGATGAAGCGGTAGTTGATGGCCGCCTCGCGGCCGGTGAGGAAGGACCACATCTCTCGACCGAGGTCGGTCCAGTCGACGACCTGGCTGGTCCCGTTCTCAGTGGAGTCTGCCTGGTGGATCGTCATCACAATCTCCTTGGAGTTGAACACTTCCCTAAACAGATTGTTCAGGTTTATGCTGCCATGGTGAACCTACAACAGCCGATTGCGCAAGTCCCCCAGGCCGACGAAACTCCGGACAGCCCCCCGGACAACCCCTCGGACAGCGCCTCGGGCACCGCCTCGGGCAGTCCGGCGGCAGATGTCACCGGACTCTCCATCGGTGACCTCGCCGAACGCACCGGCGTCGCGCCTGCGACCCTGCGGATGTGGGAGTCCCGCCACGGCTTCCCCGTGCCCCGGCGGCGCGAGAGCGGCCACCGGCGGTACGACGAGGGCGCCGTCGACCTGGTCCGCCAGGTGCTGCGGCGCCGGGACGCCGGCTCGCGCCTCGAGGTGGCGATCGCTGCCGTGGCCCTGACCCAG
This sequence comes from Nocardioidaceae bacterium, assembly GCA_025934895.1. GTDB lineage: Bacteria > Actinomycetota > Actinomycetes > Propionibacteriales > Nocardioidaceae > Nocardioides_B. The sequence goes on from JAICWH010000058.1 coordinate 12,596, forward strand.
GCGGCGATCGCCGAGCCGCCCGGGGCGCCGTCGGTGTTCGCGACCATGCGGAGGCTCCATCCCGGCTTGCATCCGCAGCGGCTCACCAAGGCGACCCTGCTCGCCATGTCGTGGGCGATCGAGGACGAGTGCTGCTCGCGCGCCGAGCGACCGATGATCTTCGGCTCGTTCCAGCAGGAGCGCTACTACCGGGCAGCCCACGAGCGCTGGCGGGAGCTGGCCCGGGTGGCGCGCTCCACGATGATCTTCGCCGGCTTCCCCGCCGAACCCGACCCCGTGGACCGCACGACGTTCGTGGTGCTGCCCCCCGACGCCCCGATGCGCCAGGAGTGGGCGGTGGTCTGCGACGCGCCGGAGTACCCGGCCGTGCTCACGGCGTGGGAGCTGCCGGGGCAGTCGACGGTGCCGGACAGGCAGCGGATCTTCGAGACGATCTGGACCGTCGAGCCCGCCGCCGTACGCGATGCCGCCCGAGCGTGCGCCCAGGTCGCGCAGCAGCTCGGCCACGTCGAGGCGGCGCCGCTGCTCTACGAGCTGGCCGACAACCCGCCGCCTCCGCCGGTCGAGCTGCTGCAGGCGACCTCACTGCTGAACCGGGTGGTGGCCTACGTGGACCGGGTCGCTAGCCCGGCAGGTCCGTGACGACCATCTGGGCGAGGTATCGCTGCGCGCCGACCCGCTCGATCGCGTCGAGCTGGCTCTCGAACCACTCGGCGTGCGACTCCTCGTCGCGCACCATCTCCTCGAAGACGGCGGCCGTCCCGTGGTCGCCGAGCGCGTGGCACTCCTGCGCGCCGGCGTTGAACTGGGCGACCGCGGCCTTCTCGCTCTCGTAGGCCAACGCGAGCATCTCCTCGGCGTGCTCGCCGACCGTGATCGCGCCGAGCTTCTGCAGGTTGGGGTGACCCTCGAACATCAGGATGCGGTTGATGAGCGCGTCGGCGTCCTTCATCTCGTCGATGGACAGGTCGTAGAAGACCTTGCCGAGCCGGCCGAGGCCCCAGTTGTCTAGCATCCGCGCGTGCAGGAAGTAGGTGTTGGTGACGGTCAGCTCGAGGGTCAGCGCCTGGTTGAGCAGCTCGACGACCCGGGGACTAGCTGGCTGCAACGTCGACCTCCGACAGGACCGGCTGGGACGAGAGTGCGGCCCCATGCTCACACACCAGGCGCTTGAGCGAGAACACACAGGCGCCGCAGTCCTGCCCGGCTCCCGTCGAGCGGCACAGCCCGGCGAGGGAGCGGACACCGTTGCCGACGGCGGCGGCGACCTGGCGGTCGGTCACGACACGGCAGTGGCACACGATCACAGCGGCCGTCCTCGCTCAGGGCTCGACGTCGGGGTGCCCTCAGTATGTGAGGTAAGCCTTACCTGCGCAAGTCCGACCAGGCCGTGGACGGGTCAGGCGGTGGCGAACCGCCCGAGCACCCGTTCGGCGCGGATGCCGCCCAGATGGCCCGCGAAGATCCGCTGGTAGGCCAGTTCCTCGCGGCTCCGGGCCGCCGGCAGGCCCGTGAGGCGTACGTCGGCCCACCCGTCGTCTGGCACCAGCGACTCCACAACGCGGTTCATCGCGTCCGCGGTGCCGGACCCGTCACCGAACTGCTCCTTGCGGCGCCACAGGATCTCCTCCGGCACCCACCCGGCGAACGCCTCCCGCAGCAGACGCTTCTCCTGGCCGTCCTCGCCCAGCAGCTTCCAGGCGACGGGGACGCGCCGGGCGACGCCGAGCATCTCCCTCGCCAGGAACGGCACCCGCGCCTCCAGGCCGTGCGCCATCGTCACCCGGTCGCAGCGCTGCAGGTTGAGGTTGTGCAGCGCCTCGACGCCGTCCACGAGGGCGTCCCGCACGGCGTCCTCGTCGAGCTCACGCAGGTGGTGGTAGCCCGCGAACAGCTCGTCGGCACCCTCACCGGTCAGCACCACCTTGACGTGGCGCGCAGCCAGCTGCGAGAGCAGGTAGTTCGGCACGGCGCTGCGCACCAGGGAGGGCTCGTAGGACTCGGTCGCGGCGACCACGGTCGCCAACACGTCGACGACGTCCTGGTCGGTGTAGACCCGCTCGTGGTGCTCCAGCCCGAGGGCCCGGGCAACCACGCGGGCAGCGGCGAGGTCGCTGCTGCCCGCCGTGCCGGCGGCGAACGAGTGCACCGGGCCCCGGGGGTCTCGGGCGCGCGACTCACGGGCCAGGATCGCCGCCACCACGCTGGAGTCCAGCCCGCCCGAGAGGAACACCCCGACGGGTACGTCGGCCATCATCCGCTCGCGCACGGCGGTCACGAGGGTCTCGCGCACGGCCTGCCGGGCGTCGGCTCGGGAGGTGAAGAGCCCCGGCGTCGCAGCCGTGTCGCCCGGCGGGTCGACGTACCGGTGCAGCCCCGCCTCCGCGGTCCAGACGTGCCCGGGCGGGAACTCCTCGACGTCGGGGCGGACCTCGGCAGCGAACGCGTGCAGCTCGGAGGCGACCAGGACCCGGCCGTCGTGGCGGGCCCAGTACAGCGGCTTCACACCGAGCAGGTCGCGCCCGAGCCAGGCCCCGCCGTCGTCGTCGGCGACGCAGAACGCCCACGTCCCGCGGAGGGCGTGGATGCCGTCTGTGCCCAGGGCGGACAGCACGTGCAGCACGACCTCGGAGTCGGACTGGGTCGTGAACGGCCCGGGCAGCCGGTCCCGCAGCTCCTCGTGGTTGTAGATCTCGCCGTTCGCGACGAGCCACCTTCGCCGGGACGGGTCGGCGAGCGGCTGCCGGCCGCCGGCCAGGTCCACGATCGACAGCCTGGTGTGCCCGAGCCAGGTGCGGGCGACCTGCCGGGACCCGTGCCCGTCCGGGCCCCGGTGGTGCAGCCGCGAGAGCATGTCCTCGCCCAGCTCGCGGCCGGCTGCGAGGCGCTCGGGCGAAGGGTCGGGGGTGAGGTCGTGGACTGCCGCGATGCCGCACATGCGGGTCATTGTCCCGCGTCTTGCTGAGGGCGCCGTGCCGCTGCACCCGAGCGTCCGTGCCTCGGCTTAGGCTGGGCGGGATGTTTCCGCGCACTCTTCTCGCCGTCGACGGCAACTCGCTGCTGCACCGCAGCTTCCACGCCGCCGCGCGCACCGGGTTCCACACCGCTGACGGTCGGCCGATGTGGGCGGTGCGGGGGCTGCTGTCCCAGTTGAGCGCGGCGGTGGACCGGGTCTGCGCCGACGCGGTCGTCGTCGGCTTCGACGACCCGGCTGCCAGCGCACGACGCCAGCGGTGGCCGTCGTACAAGAGCCAGCGGGAGCCCAAGCCGCGCACCCTGGAGGACCAGCTCGACGCGGCGGTCGACGTGCTCCGCGAGCTCGGCGTGGTGGTCGCCGTGCCGCCCGGGCTGGAGGCCGACGACGTGCTGGCCTCCGCCGCCGCCTATGCCCGCACGATGGGGGTCCGCACGGTGGTGGCGACCTCCGACCGGGACTCGTTCGCCCTCATCGACGACAACACCAAGATGCTGCGCATCCTCAACGGCGGGGTGGACGCCTCCCCGCTGCTCGACCCGGCGCGGTTGTTCATGGTGACCGGTGTGCGCCCCGAGCAGTACGTCGACTTCGCGGCCCTGCGCGGTGACGTCTCCGACAACCTGCCAGGAGTCCCGGGTGTGGGTCCGAAGACGGCGGCCCGGCTGCTGGCTGAGTTCGGCACGGGGAGGGCGGCGTTCGACGACGCCGCCAGGTCGGGTGAGCGGTGCCGTCAGGTGCTGGGAGCCGCCACCGGCCGCGTCCTGGCCGCGCCGGAGGCCCGCCGGGTCTGGGAGCTCAACCGCGCGGTGATGGCGATGGTCACCGACGCGCCGCTGGGCCTCGACCTCGAGCGGGGAGTGGGCTGCCTACCGCTCGAGGAGAGCGCCGTCCGAACCACCTTCGCCCGGCTCGAGCTGCACATCCCCACCGCGCTCCGGGCGCTGACCGGCAGGTCCGGCTCGACCTCGACCGCCGCTCCACGCCCCGCTGACGTGGACGCCTCCTGGCGGCCGCCGTCGCGCCGCTCGACGATGCGCCACCCACCGTTGCCCAAGCCCCGGCGGCCCGAACCCGCCTACGTCCAGGAGACCCTCTTCTAACCCCTCGACCCGGCGCATCTGGCGGCCCCACTCCGCCGACCCGGCGCATCTGCAGGGCTGAGACCCGCCGACCCGGCGCAATTGCAGGGCCGAGACCCGCCGACCCGGCGCATCTGCAAGGGGGGAATGCCAAGCGGCGCACGCTAGACCGTTGCTGACCCGGACCGAGTGCAGCCCGGGGTTCAGCCCTGCGGACGCGCCGACTCAACGGGGTTCAGGCCTGCGGACGCGCCGACTCGACGGGGTTCAGCCCTGCGGATGCGCCGACTCGCCGGGGTTCAGGACGGGTCTGGCATCCCTCGACCTGCACCAGAGCACGGCATGAGCCGCCATCCAGCGGGGTACGTCCGCGTGGTCCGCATCCACCAGAGAGGCACACGTGAAAGCACTGACCTGGCACGGCAAGCGCGACGTCCGAGTCGAAGAGGTCCCGGACCCCCGCATCGAGCAGCCGACCGATGCAATCGTCAAGATCACCTCAAGCGCCATCTGCGGCTCGGACCTCCACCTCTACGAGGTGCTCGGCCCCTTCCTGCACTCCGGTGACATCCTCGGCCACGAGCCGATGGGGATCGTCGAGGAGGTCGGCTCCGAGGTCACGCACATCAGGCCCGGTGACCGGGTCGTCGTCCCCTTCAACATCTCCTGTGGCCACTGCTGGATGTGCAGCCGCGGTCTCTTCGCCCAGTGCGAGACGACGCAGAACACCACGACAGGCAAGGGCGCCTCGCTGTTCGGCTACACCGAGCTCTACGGCTCCGTGCCCGGCGGTCAGGCCGAGTACCTCCGGGTCCCGCAGGCCCAGTTCGGCCCCATCAAGGTGCCCGAGGACGGGCCCGACGAGCAGTACCTCTTCCTCTCCGACGTCCTCCCCACCTCCTGGCAGGCTGTGCAGTTCGCCGACCTCCCCCAGGACGGCACCCTCCTCGTGCTCGGCGCCGGACCCATCGGCCAGATGAGCTCGCGCATCGGTCGGCACCTCGGCGCGGCGCGCGTGATCGTGGTCGACAACGTCCCCGAGCGCCTCGAGATGGCCAGGCGGCACGGCATGGAGGTCGTCGACAGTGCCGACGTGGACGACGTACCAGGTGCCCTGATCGACATGACCGACGGTCGCGGCGCGGACAGCGTCGTCGACGCGGTCGGCATGGAGGCACACGGCTCCCCGATCGGCAAGGCCGCGCACGCGATCGTCGGGGCCCTGCCGGACGCGCTCGCCAAGCCGCTGACCGACAAGATGGCGATAGACCGGATGGGGGCGCTGCGCACCGCCGTCAAGGCGGTACGACGGGGAGGAACCGTCTCGATCAGCGGCGTCTACGGCGGCGAGGTCGACCCGATGCCGATGATGGAGATGTTCGACCGCGGCATCACCATGCGGATGGGCCAGTGCCACGTCAAGCGCTGGATCGACGACATCATGCCGGCGGTCCTGGACGACACCGACCCGCTCGGCACGCGCGACCTGACCACGCACCACCTGCCTCTGGAGCAGGCGTCGCACGGCTACGAGATCTTCCAGAAGAAGAAGGACGACTGCATCAAGGTGGTGCTCAACCCGTGACGGCTGGGCCCGACCAGCCCAGCACCCGTCGGCAGGAGCCCCGCACCGTCGTGGTCGTCGGCGCCTCCTCGGGCATCGGTCGGGCCGCCGCCCACCAGCTCGCGGCGCAGGGGGCCCGGCTGGTGCTCGCGGCGCGCTCGGAGGAGAGTCTCGAGCGCGCGCGTCAGGAGTGCGTGGGTCGGGGCGCCGCGGAGGTCCTGGTGGTGCCGACCGACATCGGGGAGCGCGCTGACGTCGAGGCACTCTTCGGCGCGGCGACCGAGCGGTTCGGACGGCTCGACGGCGTGGTGCACGCCGCAGCCGTGCTGGCCTACGGCATCTTCGAGGACGTGCCCGCCGACGTCTTCGACCGCGTCATCACGACCAACGTCCTCGGCACCACCAACGTCGCCCGCTGCACCCTGCAGGCGTTCTCGGACCAGGGCAGCGGGGCCTTCGTGGTCGTGGGGTCGGTGCTCGCCAAGACCGCCACGCCGTACATGGCGTCGTACTGCATGAGCAAGTGGGCCACCCACGGGCTGGTGCGCACCCTGCAGCTCGAGGCCCGGGGCAGGCCGGGAGTGCACGTGAGCCTGGTCTCCCCCGGTGGCGTCGACACGCCCATCTATGACCAGGCGGGCAGCTACACCGGCCGGCCCGGCAGGCCACCACCCCCGGTGGTCTCTCCGGAGAGGGTGGCGAGAACGGTCGTGAGAGCGCTGGACCGGCCCGGCCGCGACATCTCGGTGGGGCCGGCGAACCGGCTGATGGTGGCCGGGTTCCGGCTGCTCCCGGGCGTGTACGACGTCCTGGTCGGACCGTTGATGCGGCTGCTGGGGCAGGGCAAGGAGGCGACCCCTGCGCATCCCGGCAATGTCTTCGAGCCGGTGCCCGCCGGCGAGGCCGTGCACGGTCGGTGGCCGCACATCTGGGGGTGACGTGCATGTCGGCGCGAGGACCCGGGTAACCCTGGCAATGGCGACCAACGTGCGAGAGATCAAGACCACACCCGACAAGGTGTGGGCCGTGCTTGCCGACGGCTGGCTCTACCCGGTGTGGGTGGTCGGCGCGACCCGGATGCGAGACGTCGACCGGACCTGGCCCCAGCCAGGCGCCAGGCTGCACCACTCGGCCGGGGTGTGGCCGGCGGTCATCAACGACAGCACCGAGGTGCTCGAGTGCGACCCCGGCCGGTTCCTGAAGGTCCGCGCCCGGGGCTGGCCGCTGGGGGAGGCAGAGGTGTCCATCACCTTGACGCCCGCCGGCGCGAACACCCGCGTCGAGATCAGCGAGGAGGCCATCTCCGGCCCGGGGGCGATGCTGCCTCAGCCCGTGGAGAACCTCGCGATCGGCTACCGCAACACCGAGACGCTGAAACGACTCGCCTACGTCGCCGAGAACCGGCAGGACGGCTGATGAGCGACGGCACCTTCGACGGTGTCGTGGTCGGCGCCGGGCCCAACGGCCTGGTCGCCGCGAACCACCTGCTGGACAAGGGCTGGTCGGTGCTGGTGCTGGAGGCGCAACCGGAGGTCGGAGGGGCCGTTCGTCACGACGAGGACGTGGCCCCCGGCTTCATCCACGACACGTTCAGTGCGTTCTACCCCCTCGCCGCCGGGTCCAAGGCGATCCAGGGGTTCCACCTCGAGGACCACGGCCTGCGCTGGGTGCACGCCCCGGCGGTCCTCGGGCATCCCAGGCAGGACGGCTCCTGGGCCATCCTGCACCGGGACCGCGCCGTCACCGCCGGGCTGATGGACGAGCAGCACCCCGGTGACGGGTCCGCCTGGCTCGAGCTGTGTGAGGAGTGGGACCGCATCGGCGACCACCTCGTCAACGCGCTGATGACGCCGTTCCCTCCCGTGCGGGCCGGCCTCGCAGCCCTGACCAGGCTCCGCTCGGTGGGCGGGCTCGAGTTCGTCCGGACCGCGCTGTCCCCGGCCCTCGAGCTGGGCCGCGCTCGGTTCGGCGGCGAGTCGCCCCGCCTGCTGCTCGCCGGCAACGCCGGGCACGCCGACATCCCGCTGGACGCCGTCGGCTCGGGATTCATGGGACTGCTGCTCGCGATGCTCGGCCAGACGGTCGGCTTCCCGGTGCCCGAGGGTGGCGCCGGCAACCTGACCAAGGCACTCGCGCACCGCATCGTCTCCCTCGGCGGTGAGATCCGCTGCTCCAGCCCGGTCAGCCGCATCGACGTCGAGAACGGCCGGGCCACGGGGGTGCGGACCGAGGGCGGCCAGCGCTTCGGCGCCACCCAGGCCGTGATCGCCGACGTGGTCGCACCGCACCTCTACGGCCGGCTGCTGCGCGAGGAGGACGTGCCGGCCCGCACCGCCAGGAGGATGGAGCGCTTCGAGCTCGACCCGGGGACGGTCAAGGTGGACTGGGCCCTGGACGGCCCCGTCCCGTGGGCCACCCCTCCGCCGTACGACGCCGGCACGGTGCACATCGCCGACTCGGTGGACCAGATGGTGGAGGCGCTGAGCCAGCTGAGCGCCAACGCCATCCCGGCACGACCGTTCATGCTCACCGGGCAGATGACGAAGGCGGATCCCACCCGCTCTCCCGCGGGCACCGAGGCGATGTGGGCCTACACGCACGTCCCGCAGCAGGTCAACCGGGACGCCGGCGACGGCAGCGTCCGGGGCACCTGGGACCGGGACGACGTCGAGCGGTTCGCGGACCGGATGCAGGCGCGCATCGAGGAGGCCGCTCCCGGCTTCACCTCGCGGGTGCTCGCTCGACGAGTGCTCGGCCCTCGCGAGATGGAGTCCAGGGACGCCAACCTGATGGGCGGCGCGCTCAACGGAGGCACCTCGCAGCTGCACCAGGAGCTGATCTTCCGTCCGGTGCCCGGCATGGGCCGCGCAGAGACCCGCATCAAGGGCCTCTACCTGGGGTCGGCGTCGGCACATCCCGGTGGTGGGGTGCACGGCGCTCCGGGGATGAACGCTGCGCGCGCGGCCGTTGCGCACACCCGGCTCCGGCGGCTGGTCCCCGGCCGATAGCACTTCGCCGTCGACCACTCAGGTCGACCACTCAGGTCGACCACTCAGGGGACCATCCAGCTGAGCACCGGCGTCGCCTGCAGTCCCACGATGATGCACATCAGGAGGAGCATCAGCAGGCTCCAGCCGATCACCTTGCGGAAGATCTCGCCCTCGCGTCCGGACATGCCCACGGCTGCCGCGGCGATGGCCAGGTTCTGCGGGCTCACCATCTTGCCGAGCACACCGCCCGAGGAGTTCGCCGCCGCCATCAGCACCGGGTCGAGACCCGCCTTGGTTGCGGCCTGCACCTGCAAGGCACCGAACAGCGAGTTCGACGAGGTGTCGGACCCGGTCACCGCCACGCCGATCCAGCCCAGGATCGGCGAGAGGAGGGCGAAGACGCCGCCGGCCCCGGCGAGCCAGACACCCAGCGACGCCGTCTGGCCCGACAGGTTCATCACGTAGGCCAGTGCCAGCACCGCCATCACCGTGATGATCGCCGAGCGCAGCTCGACATAGGTGGCGCCGTACGTCTTGAGCGCCCGTCCGGGCGAGACCTTGAGGATCAGCATCGAGATCAGTCCGGCGATCACCAGAAGGGTGCCCGCGGCAGGCAGCCAGTTGAACTTGAACTGGGTGGCCACCGGGGCGCCCGCGGAGTTCTTGATGTGCAGCCCGGGCCAGTCGAACACATAGGTGAACGGCTCCTTGGCCAGGAAGTCCACGACGGCCGGGAGGGCGGTGACGGAGAAGATCACGATGATGACCAGATACGGCGCGTAGGCGCGGAACACGTCGGAGCGGCTGTCAGGGGAGGGACCGGCGCCTGCCTCGGCTGCGCCGCCGGTGGCAGTCGTCGTGGACGTCCCACCCACCGCCGGCACCGGAGCGGCCGCCGACGGCGAGCCGGTGCGGGCGTGCTCCTGGTCGTCGGCGAGGTCCGCGGTCAGCACCTCGGCCGGCTGCCACACCCTGACCAGCAGCACGAGGGAACCGGCGGCCAGCAGCGAGGCGACGATATCGGTGAGCTGGACGGAGATGAAGTTGGCGGTCACGAACTGGGCCAGGGCGAAGACAGCTCCCGACAGCATGGCCGGCAGCCAGGCCTGGCGCACGCCGCGCATCCCGTCCACGATGAGCACCAGCACGAGGGGCACGAAGAGAGCCAGGATCGGTGTCTGCCGTCCGACCATCGACCCGAGGGTGCCGAGAGCGTTCGCGTCGGAGAGGCGCGGGTCGTTGGTCACAGCCGCGGCGATCGGGGCCAGGGTGACGATCGGGATCGCCAGCGCTCCGAAGGCGACCGGGGCCGTGTTGGCCACCAGTGCGACGGTGGCCGCCTTGACCGGCTTGAACCCGAGCGACATGAGCATCACCACCGAGATCGCGACCGGTGTGCCGAACCCGGCCAGCGCCTCGAGCAGCGCACCGAAGCAGAAGGCGATGATGATCGCCTGGATCCGTTGGTCCGGGCTGACCTTCTCGAACGACCGTCTGAGCACCTCGAAGTGCCCCGAGGTCACGGTGAGGTTGTAGATCCACACCGCGTTGATCACGATCCACAGGATCGGGAAGAAGCCGAACACCCCCCCGTCGACGGCGGCGCTCAGCCCCTGCCCGAGCGGCATGCCGAAGAGCAGGACCGCGACCACGAGGGCCGCGACCAGGGAGATCAGGCCGGAGACCCAGGCACGCACCTTCAGCCCGCCGAGCAGCACGAAGAGGACGGCGAGCGGGATCACGGCGCACAACGCGCTCAGGAACAGTGAGCCGCCGACGGCTTGGGGATCTTGATGGAACATCTGTTCTCCTGAGTGCCTCGGTGCTGCCTGGGTGCTGCCTGGGTGCTGCCTGGTTGCTGCCTGGTTGCTGCCTCGGTGCTGCCTCGGTGCTGCCTGGGTGGTGCCTGGATGGTGACTTGGGGGCGGTGGCGCGGCTCAGGACCTGGTCGGGCGAAGCGTGTCGGCGGACAGCCCGCGGATCGAGGCGTCGAGCACCTCGACCGTGTGCGCCATCCCCATCGGGTGACCCGAGCGCTCGATGGCAGAGGTGACCTGCATCAGGCACCCCGGGTTGGCGGTGACCAGCACCTCCGCACCGGTGGCGACGATGTTGGCCGCCTTCCGGTCGCCGAGCTCCCGGGCCGGCTCGGGGTTCATGATGTTGTAGACGCCGGCCGACCCGCAGCAGATCTCGGACTCGTTGATCTCGCGCAGCTCCAGGCCCGGGATCTGCCGGAGCAGCGCTCGCGGCTGCGAGCGGATCCCCTGAGCGTGTGCGAGATGGCAGGCGTCGTGATAGGCGACGGTCATCTCCAGCGGATGACGCGGCGCCACCGTGCCGAGCTCCATGAGCACCTCCGAGATGTCGCGGACCTTCTCGGCGAACGCCCGGGCCCGGTCGGCGTACGCCTGGTCGTCGGCGAGCAGCTCGGCATACTCCTTCATCGTGGACCCACAGCCGGCCGCATTCACGACGACACGCTCGACACCGGCCGCCTCGAACGTGTCCACGATGCGCCGGGCGAACCGTTGCGCCTCCTCCTCACGGCCGTTGTGCGCGGACAGCGCCCCACAGCAGCCCTGCTGGGTCGGGACGACCACGTCGCAGCCTTCGGCCTGGAGCACCCGGGCGGTCGCGGCGTTGACCCCGGGGAAGAACGCGCCCTGGACGCAGCCGGTGAGCATCCCGACGACCGCACGGCGCTCGCCCGACGCGGTGATCCGCTCCGGCAGCCGGTCCGGCGGCCCGAGCCGCGGCGCGAGGCTCTCCATCACCGCGAGCTCGGGCGCGACCCGTTGGAGCAGCCCCGTGCGGCGTACGACGCGGTCCAGGCCGGTGCGCTGCCAGGCCCGCAGTGGACCCCGCACCAAGCGCAGCCGCCGCGGGTAGGGGAACAGCGAGAAGATCAGGCCGCGCAGCGCCCGCTCCTTGGGGGTCCGCCGGTGGTGACGCTCGACCTGGGCGCGCGTCTGCTCGATCAGGCGGTCGTACTGCACCCCCGAGGGGCACGCGGTGACACAGGACATGCAACCCAGGCACCGGTCCCAGTGCTGCACCATGGAGTCACTCATCGGCTCGCCCTCGAGCCCCTGCTTCATCAGGTAGATGCGTCCACGCGGGGAGTCCATCTCCTCGCCCCACAGCACATAGGTGGGACAGGTCGGCAGGCAGAAGCCGCAGTGCACGCAGTCGCCGACCAGCGCTGCATCGGGGGGCCGGTGCTCGTCGAAGGCGCCACCCGGTGCCGGTGGCCGGTCGTGGATCACCCCGCCCATCTCGCCGATGGCGGCGTTCTCCGCCGCCTGCTCGGCGGTCCTGTCCGGGGTGCTGGTTGACTCGGCCACGCTCAGATGCCTCCTACGAATCGTCCCGGCGAGAGCCGGTGGTCGGGGTCGAAGCGGTCCTTGACCCGACGCATCAGGTCCAGCGCTGGCACGGGTCCCCAGACGTCGACGGACCTCTTGACCGTCGGCGGCCCGTCCACGACGACCGCGCTGCCCAGATGGCGTGCACACACCGCGCGCAGCCGCTCCACCGCGGCGGGGACCCGGTCCGGGTCGGCCACCGACGCGTAGACCACGCCGGTCCCACCGGAGCCGCGGAGGTCGGCGCCCGTCTCGCGGGCCGTGGCGAGCACGTCGCCGAGCCCGGTCAGCACGAACGTCAGCTTGAGTCCCGTCCGACCGTCGCCCCACGGGTAGGACCCCCACCGGGCGGGCCGGTCCGCGGCAGCGCTCGAGGCCGCACCGAGCAGCTCCCCCACGGTGCGCGCGCGCCCGGCGACCCCGTCGGCCTTGCCGGCGAGCAGCACGCTCACCGAGCCCGGGCCGGTGACGGGCCAGTCCACCTCGATGCCCGTCGGCACCGCCTGCGAGTGCACCACGGACTGGACGAGCCGCAGGGCGTCCTGCGGATCGTCGACCGGGACGGTGACCCACTGCTGGGTCTCCGGCAGCGGATGCAGCCGGAAGATGGCCTCGGTGACGACGGCCAGGGTCCCCAGCGAGCCGATCAGCAGCTTGCCGATGTCGTAGCCGGCGACGTTCTTGACCACCCGACCGCCGGCCTTGGCGACCACGCCGTCGGCGCGCACCACCGTGATGCCGATGAGCATGTCACGCCAGGTGCCCGCGAAGAGCCGACGCGGTCCCGTCGCGTTCGTGGCCAGGGCCCCGCCGATGGTCCCGCCGTCGACCGTCTCGTCGACGGCGAGCTGCTGCCCACCGGCGGCCAGGGTCTGCTGCACGTCCCGCAGCCGCGAACCGGCCTGGGTGGAGACGATCAGGTCGCCGGCCGCATGCTCGAGCACCCGGTCCATGGCACTCACGTCCACCACCAGGTCGACAGAGGTCGGCGGCATCCCCCAGGACATCTTCGTGCCCCGTCCGCGGGGTACGACGCTCAGCCCGTGTGCGGCGGCGGC
>JAICWH010000080.1 GCA_025934895.1 Nocardioidaceae bacterium
CCCGTGAGTCCCAACCCGTGAGTCCCAACCCGTGAGTCCCAAGCCGTGAGCTCGCAGCGCACGAAGCGCAAGGTCAGCCTGCCGCGCCGGCTCCTCAGGTGGGCCCTCCTCACCGTGCTCGGGCTGGTGCTGCTGGGTGCCACGGCGTTCGTCGTCGGCTACCTCACGACCGACATCCCGGATCCCAACAAGGACTTCACGGCGCAGACCACGTTCGTCTACTACGCCGACGGCAGGACGGAGATCGGCTCGTTCGCCAGCCAGAACCGCACCAGCATCCCGCTGTCCGACGTACCCAAGCACGTCCAGCAGGCGGTGATCGCGGCCGAGGACCGCAGCTTCTACACCAACAAGGGCATCGACCCGAAGGGCATCCTGCGGGCGCTCTTCAGCAACGCCCGCGGCAACTCCACGCAGGGCGCGTCGACGATCACCCAGCAGTACGTCAAGGTCTTCTACCTCTCCCAGGAGCGGACCCTGACCCGCAAGGTCAAAGAGGCGTTCGTCTCCCTGAAGCTGCAGCGCGAGCAGTCCAAGAACGAGATCCTGCAGGGCTACCTCAACACCATCTACTTCGGGCGCGGCGCCTACGGCGTCCAGGCGGCCTCGCGCGCCTACTTCGACAAGGACGCCAAGCAGCTCACCGTCCCCGAGGGCGCCGTTCTCGCGTCGGTGCTGAACTCGCCGACGGCGCTCGACCCGGCGACCGGCGCCGATGCCCGCGCCCGGCTGCTCGGCCGCTACCAGTACGTCCTGTCCGGGATGGCCGACCAGGGCGACATCACCGCGGCTCAGGCGGCCCGCTTCGAGGCCCGGCTGCCCCGCTTCGCGAAGAGCCACAGTGAGGACCAGTACGGCGGCCAGAGGGGGCACCTGCTGACCCTGGTCAAGCACCAGCTGCTGCAGGCGGGGTTCAGCGACCAGGAGATCTCCGGCGGCGGGCTGAAGGTGACCACCACCTTCACCCGCAACGCGATGGACGCCGCAGCCAGGGCCGTGCACGACCAGGCGCCGCACGGTCTCCAGGGGCTGCACGTCGCGGTGGCGTCGGTCGACCCCGCCACCGGTGCGCTCAAGGGCATGTACGCGGGCCAGGACTACCTGAAGAGCCAGATCAACTGGGCGCTGGCCGGCGGCTCGCCCGGGTCGGCCTTCAAGCCCTTCGCGCTCGCCGCGGCCATGAAGGACGGCTACTCCCTGAGGAGCACCTTCGACGGCAACTCCCCCTACGTCCTGCCCGACGGCACGAAGGTCGTCAACGAGGGCGAGGGGACCGGCACCAACTACGGCTCGGCGATCAGCCTGCTGACGGCCACCGAGCAGTCGGTCAACACCGCCTACGTCGACATGACCGAGTCGATGAGGGACGGGCCGCGCAAGATCCGGGACATGGCCGTGGCGATGGGGGTCCCGCGCAGCGCACCCGGTCTCGAGCCGAGCGCCGGCATCGCCCTGGGCTCAGCGACGATCAGCCCGGTCGAGATGGCCAACGCCTACGGCACGATCGCGGACGGCGGCCGGGCCAAGTCGTGGTACGCCATCTCCAAGGTCACCGACCCCAGCGGCACCAAGCGCTACCAGGCGCCGACCAAGAGGCCCCGGGTGCTCGCGGACGACCTGGACCGCGACGTCAGCTACGCCCTCCAGCAGGTCGTGAGGTCCGGCACCGGCCAGAACGCGCTGGCCCTGGGCCGGCCGGCCGCCGGCAAGACGGGGACCGCCACCAACGAGGCCGGCAACGTGTCCTCCTCCTGGTTCGTGGGCTACACCCCGCAGCTGTCCACGGCGGTGATGTACGTCCGCGGGGACGGCAACGACAACCTCAACTGCGTGCAGGCCCGGTCCCAGACCTGCACGCCGGGCTATCTGGTGCCCTACTTCGGGGCGGACTATCCCACCCGGACCTGGACCGAGGCCCAACGCGACACGCTCGACGGGTCCACGGTCGAGCAGTTCCCGCCGGCGGCCTACGTCAGCGCCACCAGCAACGACCACGCACCCGTTGCGACCTTCACGCCCTCCCCGACCGCGACCCAACGGTCGACGCCGAAGCCCTCCCCCTCACCCACCCGGACACGGTCGCCGACGCCTTCGCGGACGCCGACGCAGCCCCCGACCACGCCGCCGCCCAGCAGCCCGCCCACCTCGCCACCGTCGAGCACCCCATCAGCCAGCTCGGCGCCGCCCTCGCCGACCCGCTTGCCCCGCCCGCGAGGGCCGGCGACCCCGTCCAGCGGGTGATGACCGACCCGGTGCTGGGCACGGTCCGGCCGTCCCGCGAGGACCCGCTGGCCAGGGCCGCCAGCGAGGCGGTCGGCGGACCGGTCGGGGACCGGTCACGCCCGCACCCGTGGTGGACGCCGGTGCGCGTGGTGCTCGCGGTCACCGCCCTCACCTTCGTGCTCGGCATGGTGCAGAAGACGCCGTGCGTCCGCGACGACTGGGTGAGCTCGGACCTGCGCTACGGCGCGATGTGCTACTCCGACGCGCCCTACCTCTACGCCCCGCGGGGCTTCGCGGCCGGCTACCCGCCGTACACCGACAACGGGGGCCGCTACCAGGCACTGGAGTATCCCGTGCTGATCGGCTACTTCGCCTACGGGACCGCGCTCCTGACCCAGGCGACGGGACCCGCTCCCGACCTGGCGTCCCGCCAGCGGCTCAGCCAGGCCGACATCTACCGCGCCCCCGGGGTGGCGGAGGAGAGCGGTCGCTACTTCACGATGACGGCCGTGCTGCTGGCGCCGTTCGCGCTGCTGGCCGCCTGGTTCCTCGTCGGCGTGCACCGGCGGCGCCCCTGGGACGCGATGCTGTTCGCCGCCTCACCGACCCTGGCGCTCGCCGGGCTCGTGAACTGGGACCTGCTCGCGGTCTGTGCGCTGACCGGCGCGATGTGGGCGTGGGCGCGCGGCCGGCCGGTGCTGTGCGGGGTGCTGGTGGGGCTCGGGACCGCGGCGAAGCTGTATCCCGTGTTCCTGCTCGGTGCCCTGCTCGTCGTCTGCATCCGCCGGCGGCGGCTGCCGGCCTTCGCAGCCGCGGCAGGAGCGGCGGCGCTGAGCTGGCTGCTGGTGAACGCGCCGGCGATGCTCACCGACATCGACCAGTGGAAGGTCTTCTGGACCTTCAACCACTCCCGGGGCGCCGACCTCGGGTCCCTGTGGCTGGTGTGGCAGCAGCGCGGACACACCGTGACCCCTCACCTGGTGAACGCCGGGTCGCTGGTGTTCTTCGGGGCGGTCTGCGTCGGGGTGCTGGTGCTCGGGCTCCGCGCCCGTCGTACGCCCCGGGTGCCGCAGCTGGCCTGCCTGATCGTGATCGGGTTCCTGGTCGTCAACAAGGTGTACTCCCCGCAGTACGTCCTGTGGCTGCTGCCGCTGGTCGCGCTAGCGCGGCCCTGCTGGCGCGACGTGCTGGTCTGGACGGCGGGGGAGGTCCTGTACTTCGGCGCGGTGTGGCTCTACCTCGGCGGCTGGACGGCCTCGGCGACCTCGGGTGCGACGGACGCGTTCTACGGGTGGGCGATCGTGATCCGGGTGCTCGCCGAGCTGTACGTCGCCGCGCTGGTGGTCCGTGACATCCTGCAGCCCTGGCACGACCCGGTCCGGGCCGACGGCCTGACCGACGACCCGGCGGAGCCCCTCCCCACCTCCCCGGCACCGGCGCTCGCCCGCTGACCGCTGAGATCCGGCTGTGACCGGATGGGTGAGCAGCTGTCCCGGTTGTCGGAGAGTGGGGGATGCGGCGGCGGGTACGACCCGAGCATGCGCGCCCTGACGACCATCCCACGCACCGCCGGCTCACTGGCGGTCACCGAGGTCCCCGACCCTCGGCCCGGCACGGGCGAGCTGCTCGTCGACGGGATCGCGGTGGGCGTCTGCGGCACCGACAAGGAGATCGCCGGGGGTGACTACGGGTGGGCTCCGCCCGGGCACGACCGGCTGGTGATCGGTCACGAGTCCCTCGGGCGGGTGCGTACGGCGCCCGACGGCTCCGGGTTCTCACCGGGTGACCTGGTGGTCGGCGTGGTCCGCCGCCCCGACCCGGTGCCCTGCGGCGCCTGCGCCCACGACGAGTTCGACATGTGCCGCAACGGGCGCTACACAGAGCGCGGCATCAAGCAGCTCGACGGCTACGCCAGCGACCAGTGGGCGGTCGAGGCCGACTACGCCGTACGCCTCGACGACCGGCTCGCCGACGTCGGGATGCTGATGGAGCCGACCACCGTCGTCGCCAAGGCGTGGGAGCAGGTCGAGCGGGTCGGTGCCCGCGCCTGGTTCG
The DNA here is from genome assembly GCA_025934895.1 of Nocardioidaceae bacterium. Lineage (GTDB taxonomy): Bacteria > Actinomycetota > Actinomycetes > Propionibacteriales > Nocardioidaceae > Nocardioides_B. Next base: position 4,279 of record JAICWH010000080.1, read on the forward strand.
AGCCGCAGCGAGTGCTGGTCACCGGCAGCGGGCCGATCGGGCTGCTCGCGGCGCTGCTCGGTGTCCAGCGCGGCCTCGAGGTGCACGTGCTGGACCGGGTCACCTCGGGCCCGAAGCCGAGGCTGGTGCATGAGCTCGGTGCCAGCTACCACCACAGCGACATCGACGCGGTGATGAAGCGGGTCAAGCCGGACGTGGTCATCGAGGCGACCGGGGTGCCGCAGCTCGTGCTGGGTGCGATGGCCGGCATGGTGCCCTACGGCATCACGGTGCTCACCGGTGTCTCCTCGGGCGGCCGGAAGGTGCGGATCGACCCCGGGCTGCTGAACCGAGAGATCGTGCTGGAGAACGACGTGGTGGTCGGCTCCGTGAACGCCAACCTGCGGCACTACGCCCAGGCCGCGAAGGCCCTCGCCGCGGCCGACCTGGGCTGGCTCGGGCAGCTCGTCAGCAGGCGGGTGCCGCTGGCCGACTTCGCCGAGGCCTTCGAGGCAGGCGAGCACGACGTCAAGGTGGTCATCACCCTGTGAGCCGGGCGCCGGCGTGGGGCTGAGCGGGCGCCCAGGCGCCGTGTTGGGCGCCACGACCGAGGGGGCTACTCGCCGACGACCGTCTCGTCGAAGCTGGTGGTGGTGAACCTGACCCGTACCGGCACCTCGTCGCCGACCTCGGGCACCCGGGCGCCGTGGGAGAGGAACAACATCGAGACCTGCATGTGCGGTGGCTCGGCGAACAGCCGGAGCTTCCCGTCGATGGTGTACGGCGACCGGACCCAGCCCGCAGCGTCGAGGCCGCCCTTGGCGATCCGGGCCGCCCGGCTCTTCAACGTCGCCCCTCCGGTCGGCGCCTCGAGGCCGATCCCGTGCGACGTGCCTCCGGAGACGACGAGGATCGTCCCGGCCGCCGGGGCGGTGCGGTTGCGGTAGCCGAACACGTCGCCCCGCTCGACCGGGTGCACGTCGAGGACCGTCGAGCCGACCCGCAGGGCGCCGCGGTCGCCGAGCCACAGGTCGGTGCCGATCCGCGGCCGGAACTCATACTCGGGATAGGACCGCCGCAGCGTGTTCATCTCGGCGTCGGTGAGGTGGGAGACGTAGACGCGGTCGCTGGGCAGCCCGGCCGCCACGATGTCGGTCATCAGCCGGGTCACCTCGGTGAGGTGGGACCCGACCGAGATCGGCAGGTGCACGGCAGCGCCCTCGACGCTCACGTCGTCGAGCATCGAGGCGGCTTCGCGCAGGTCGCGCGCGGAGAACCCGTGCCGCCGCATCGAGGTGAGCCGCTCCAGGACGACGCGGGGCCGCCGGCCGACGCTCGCCCCGTGCCGGGCGATGGCGCGGAGGTCCTCGAGACGACCCACCGTGTGGATCACGTGCGACTCGTAGGCAACCCGGGTCTCGAACGGGCGCCACGGGCTGAGCACCAACACCGACCCCTCGAACGGCCCGCCACTGGTTGCCGCGACGGTGGCCACCTCGCCGTACATGCCGACCGCGACGGTGTCCACACCGAGCCACGCGGCCCGTTCGGCCAGCCTGCGCACGCCGAACCCGTAGCCGTTGCCCTTGATCACCGGCACGATGGCGGGATGGGTGGCGAGGACCTGCTGCAGGTGGCGGTGCCAGAGCGGGCCGTCGACGTACAGCGTCAGCGGCATCAGGCACCTACCCCACCCGAGCGCCGGGCCATGTAGACCGAGAAGGCCTTGTAGACCAGCGGGTTGAGGGGCAGGTCCCACTCGCCGGCGTACTCCACCGCCTCGCCTCCGGTGCCGACCTTGAACTGGATGAGCCCGACGTGCGAGTCCTCGGGGTCCAGGGTGTCGGTGATGCCGCGCAGGTCGTAGACGTCGGCGCCCACCGCGAGCGCGTCGCGGATCATCGCCCACTGGACCGCGTTGGAGCCGCGGACGTCGCGCTTCTCGGTGGAGGAGGCGCCGTAGGAGTACCACGTGTGGCCGCCGACCCGGACCCAGGTCGTCGCGGCCACCAGCTCGCCCTCGTGGTGGGCGAGATAGAGCCGGATGCGGTCCGGCTCCTCGGCCAGCAGGGCGCTGAACATGGTCTCGAAGTAGCCGAGCGGCCGGGGGGTGAAATGGTCCCGCTCGGCGGTCTGCGCGTAGAGGGCGTGGAACGCGCCCAGGTCGGCCGGGGTGCCGTGGGTCACCTCGACGCCCGCCTTGTCGGCCTTCTTGATGTTCCGGCGCCACTGCTGGTTCATCCCGGCGAGCACCTCGGCTTCGGACCGGGGGGTGCCGTCGCTGGCACGGAGCGGGATCACGAAGTTGTACTGCGGCTGGCCCGCGGCGAACCCGCCTTCGACGGTCTGCGGCCGCCAGCCGAGCTCCTGGAGCTGGGAGACGACGCGAGCGCCCGCCTGCGAGCGAGACGTGGGGGGCAGGTCGCCCAGCCGCCGGACCGCCTGCTCGGCGACCCCCTGCTTCACGGCAGCGGCGTCCCAGCGGCGGGTCACCACCGGTGGCCCCATCCGGACACCGAAGGCGCCGGCCTTGCGCAGGTGCCGCACCATCGGGTTCAGCCAGGCCCGCAGGTCCTCGCACTCCCAGTCGACGACCGGGCCCTCGGGGAGGTAGGCGAGGAACCGCTTGACCCTGGGCAGCTGGCGGTAGAGCACCAGGCCCACCCCCTGCGGCTCCCCTCCGGTCGGAGAGAACCACCCGATCGACTCGCGCCGCCACTCGCTCTTCACTCGCCCCCACGCAGGCGTCTGCAGGAAGCTCGCCGACCCCCCGTCTGCCGTCAGCTTGCGCAGGAAGTCGAGGTGCTGCTCTGGTGTGATGGCGCGGACGGTCAAGACGGGGAAGCTCACAGCGCCCGAGCCTAACGGGGCCGCCGATTACCAGGGGATGCAGGAGGATTGGCGCTCCCCATGGGCCATGACCCGTGGGGAGTGCCAGTTCTCCATGGTCAGAGGCCCAATGTCCGCGGGGCCCCGGCCGCTCGCGACACGTCGCCCGGGTTCATCCCGAGCTCGATCAGCACCCGCCGTACGGCGTCCCGGCCCTCCACGTAGCCAGTCACGGAGTCCACAGCCGGGAAACCGACAACGGCCCACTGGATGCGCGCGCCGATGCCGACGTGTCGGTCTCGTCGCAGAGGAGCCGGTAGCCGGCGAAGTGCCAGCCAGACCGTGTCAGACATCTCGGCTCGACGGCCGACCTCCTCAAGCACCCTCACGACCTCACCGTGCTGGCGACGACGAACCGGTCCCTTCCACTGAACCCTCGGAGCCGTCTGCGGACCCGCTTGGCGGGCTCAGCCCTGCGGACGCGCCGACTCGGCGGCCCCTAGCCCTGCGGACGCGCCGACTCGGCGCCCCCTAGCCCTGCCGACGCGCCGACTCGGCGCCCCCTGGCCCTGCGGACGCGCCGACTCGGCGCCCCCTAGCCCTGCGGACGCGCCGACTCGGCAAAGTCGAGGGGGGGGGGCGTCAGAGCCGCTCCCGGAGGAACGCGAAGTCCGCCCGGTGTTCGGCCGCCCCGCCGGGGGTCTCGCAGACGACCGGGGCGCCGGCGTCCCGGACGATCGCGACCAGGGCCTCGGGCGCGATGCGGCCCTTCCCGAAGCTGGTGTGCCGGTCCGCGCCGGAGTCGAACTCGTCGCGGCTGTCGTTGCAGTGCACCAGGTCGATCCGACCGGTGATCTTGACGACGTCCTCGACGATGGTGGACAGGTCGTTGCCGCCCGCATGGGCGTGGCAGGTGTCCAGGCAGAAGCCCACCATGTCGAAGCCGTTCGCCGAGGAGATCGCGTCCCAGACCCCCGCAATCCGGTCCAGGTAGCGGGTCATCGCGTTGTCGCCGCCGGCTGTGTTCTCGATCAGCAGCGGCAGCTTGAGGTCGGTGGCCTCGACCGCCTTGCGCCAGTTGTCGAACCCCTTCGCCGGGTCGTCGGCCTTGTCCACGTGGCCGCCGTGCACGATCAGACCCTTGGCGCCGATGGCGGCCGCGGCGTCGACGTGCCTCTGTAGCAGCTTGCGGCTCGGGATCCGGATCCGGTTGTTCGTGGTGGCGACGTTGACGATGTAGGGCGCGTGCACGTAGAGGTCCACGCCCGCGGACTCCGCGTCCGCGCGCAGGGCGTCGGCCCCGCCGGCATACTCGACCTCCGGGCCCTGGTATCCCTGGGGGTCGCCGAGGAAGAACTGCACAAGGTCGGCGTCTCGCGCCGCAGCCTCGGCGATCGGGTCGGCCTGGGGGACGTGCGCGCCGATGCGCAGGTGGTCGTGTGCTGCCATGTCCATCACCCTACGACCGGCCCCGGAGAGGAAGCCCCGGCCGGGCGAGGCTCGACCGGCGGGAGCTACCGGTTCAGGTCGACGGTCTCGTTGTCGCCCTCGAAGCGCTTGCCGGTCACCTTGGCCTTGACCAGGTTCGCCACCTGGGTGACCTTGCTGCCTGGCGTGTCCCAGTATTCCGCGGAGTCGGCCGAGACCCTGATCAGGATGTTGTTCGGATTCTCCGGGCCGCCCTCGAGCCAGGCGTCGGTGAAGGTGTTCCACCGCTCGGTGAGCTTGGCCTGGTCGTCGACCACCTCGGCGACCCCGGCCAGGGACACCCAGGAGTCGTGGCTGGCGTAGGCGACGTTGACGGCCGGGTTCGCCCGGATGTTGCGGACCTTGTCGGAGTCCCGCTCGGCGATGAAGTACACGTCCCCGTCGAAGTCCACGTCCTGGGTCGCCATCGGCTTGCTCACCAGCCGCCCGTCGGGCCCGATGCTGGTCAGCATCGCGAGTCGGGTGCTCCTGATCAGGTCGTGGACCTTCTCCGCCTTGTCCTCGCGCGTCGTCTGGTCGCTCATCTGTGGTTCCTCTCGTCTCGTCCGTGCCGGGTGCGGCCCCCCGGTGGTACCGCACCCGCGCGACCCCATGCCCTGTGGACGACGATTTCCGGCGAGCCGCGGCACGCTGATATCGTCGGGTACGTCGATCGGCTCGGCCCCGCGACCAGAGTGGGATGCCGAGTCCCCGACGCGCCGCACCACGGCAGCTCCTCCGGGAGCGGCAGGGGTACGGCGGACGCAAGCCCTCCTGCCGCGGAAACGCCGTGGCCGCCTGAGTCCGAAGGAGGTGGGGACTGCTTTGCGTGCCTATGAAGTGATGGTCATCCTCGACCCCGACCTCGAAGAGCGCACGGTCGCGCCCTCGCTCGACACCTATCTCAACGTCGTACGCGCCGACGGTGGGTCCATCGAGAAGGTCGACGTCTGGGGACGTCGCCGTCTCGCCTACGAGATCGACAAGAAGCCCGAAGGCATCTACGCGGTCGTCACGCTGAACGCGGAGCCGGCCACCGTCAAGGAGCTCGACCGTCAGCTCACCCTGAACGAGTCCGTGCTGCGCACCAAGGTCATCCGGCCCGACATCCGCTAGCCCGGACCGCCTGCAGCACCCGCTCGACTCCATGGCCGATTCCCCCGGTCACCCGCACCGAACCGTCATCCGAGACTGTTTTCCGACTGGAGGCCTGACATGGCAGGCGAAACCCCGATCACCGTGGTCGGCAACCTGACCGCCGACCCCGAGCTCCGCTTCACCCCGTCGGGTGCTGCCGTGGCCAACTTCACCGTGGCCTCGACGCCGCGCACCTTCGACAAGCAGACGAACGACTGGAAGGACGGCGAGGCGCTCTTCCTGAACTGCTCGGTGTGGCGGCAAGCGGCCGAGAACGCAGCCGAGTCGCTGACCCGAGGCATGCGGGTCATCGTCACGGGGCGGCTGAAGGCGCGCTCGTACGAGACCCGCGAAGGGGAGAAGCGCACGGTCTTCGAGATCGACGTCGACGAGGTCGGCCCAAGCATGAAGTACGCCACGGCCAAGGTCACCAAGACCAGTCGCTCCGGGGGCGGTGGCGGGTTCACCTCCGGGAGCAGCGACGACCCCTGGGCCAGCAACCAGCCCAGCAGCCAGGCCGGCAACCAGCCCAGCAGCCAGGCGGGCAACCAAACCGGAAGCGGGTCCGGCGCGAGGAACGGCGACTGGGGTGGGCAGCAGGGCGCCGGCGCACCCGCGGCCGGCCAGGGTGACCCCTGGGCTACCTCCGGCTCCGGTGGCCACCAGGACGAGCCACCCTTCTGAGCAGCACCGCACCCAGTTCGAGTCAACCATCCAGCCTGACCATTCCGGCGTGAGCCGGGCTTCACGGAAGGAAGCACCACAATGGCCAAACCAGTTCTTCGCAAACCGAAGAAGAAGGTCTGCCAGTTCTGCAAGGACAAGGTGTCCTACGTCGACTACAAGGACACCACCCTGCTGCGCAAGTTCATCTCCGACCGCGGCAAGATCCGGGCCCGTCGGGTGACCGGGAACTGCGTGCAGCACCAGCGTGACGTCGCGATCGCGGTCAAGAACGCCCGCGAGGTCGCCCTTCTGCCCTACACGTCGACGGCTCGCTGAGGGGCTGGACACCATGAAGCTCATTCTCACCCAGGAGGTCGGTGGCCTCGGCGCCCCCGGCGACATCATCGAGGTCAAGGACGGCTACGGCCGCAACTTCCTGATCCCTCGTGGCTTCGCCATTCGCTGGACCAAGGGCGGTGAGCGCACGGTCGACTCCATCAAGGCCGCGCGCAGCAGCCGCGAGGTCCGCGACCTCGACCACGCCAAGCAGATCAAGGCCCAGCTCGAGGCCACCACGGTCAACCTGCCGGTCCGCGCGGGCGAGGGTGGCCGGCTGTTCGGGGCGGTCACCCTCAACGACATCGCCGGTGCCATCGCCGGTGCCATCGCCTCGGGCGCCCAGGTCGACAAGCGCAAGATCATCGTCGGCAACCCGATCAAGTCGCTCGGCACCCACCAGGTGACCGTCAAGGTGCACGACGAGATCGACGCGACGGTCAACCTCAACGTCGTCGCAAGCTGACACCGCTCGACCCTGGAGATCCTGGTCGGCCGCCGGACCCACGGTCCCGGGCCGGCAGTCCCCGCGTCACGGGGTCCGGGGCCGGCAGTCCCGGGCCCGCAGTCCCGGGCCCGTGGTCCCGGGCCCGCAGTCTCCGCGTCACAGGGGCCCGGCTCGGCGGAGACCGGGGTGTTCTTGGGTGACCAACGCCTGCAGATGTGGTTACCTTAGGTGCCTCGGTCCGAGGTCACGGCCCGCCCATAGCGTCCGGGTCCGTCCACGTTGGGGGTCTTCACTGTGCGGTTCGCCATCCGGCTCCTCGTCATGCTCGCACTGGTCCTGAGCGCGACCTCCGTGCAGGCGACCTCCACAGCGGACACCGGCCGGAGCACGCCCGGCGGCTCCAGCGCCGCCGCCGGCCCCAGCGACGACCCATCCGCCACCCGCGGCACGGCCACCCAATCCACAGCTGACCGCTCGGCGGCCACCCGGTCCTCGACCGCCGCCTCCCCGACCCGCAGGACCGCAGCCAGAGTGACGGCGCCCGCGGTGCGGATCACCTCGGGGGGCAGCCTGCGGAGGCTGCGGCCGACGACGGTCGGGCGCGCCACCTTCAGCTACACGGCCAACCGAGTCCCGGGCCTGCACTTCCAGTGCAAGCTCAACGGTCCGGGCCAACGTGGGATCTGGCACCAGAACTGTCCGATCACCGGGTCGACGGCGACCACCGTGATGGGCGCCATGAGCTACCGGCTGCTCACCGCCCAGTCCAGGCCCTACACGTTCACGGTGCAGGCCTACATCCCGGCGGTGCTCGGCGCCGGCGGCACGGTGGTCACGCCCAGGTCCGAGGGTCGCCCGGACACGTTCGCCTGGTACATCTACTCGCTGATGACCCGCGACCACTACGTGCCGCGGACCGGTCTGCACTTCAACTACCCGCTGGGCAACACGTCCTCGGTGCGCCGCAACCTGACGCACGTCATCCGGACCATCGACAGCATGCCCGGCTACCGTCAGCCCTACCAGACGAGCGCGCCGTGCCGGAGCTCGTCTGTCTCGCGGATCCGCATCTCGCTGTACTCCCTGACCGACCAGCCCGTCGCGAAGGCCCTGATGGCTGCGGCCAAGCGCTGTGTCAGCGTCCAGGTGCTGATGAACAACCATCTCAGCTCCTCGACGGACCCCGCCTGGCACCGGCTGCAGTCGGGACTCGGCGCCCGGGTGTTCAGTGGCCGGGTGCCGCGGCCGAGCTTCGCACACCGCTGCTCCTTCGGGTGCCTGGGCAGCGGCGTCCTGCACACGAAGATGTACCTCTTCGACTCGTTCGTCCCGCGGCCCCGCCAGGCCTGGAACAAGGTCGTCGCCACCGTGATGACCGGCTCTACGAACATGACGTTCAACGCCGCAAAGGTGCAGTGGAACGATCTCTACACCGTGAGCGACAACCCGCGGCTGTACAACATCTTCGGTCACCAGTTCGACCGGATGAAGCGGGACAACGGCTTCCACCGGACCGACCCCGTCAACGCCGGCAACTACCAGGTGGTGTTCTCACCGGCCCGGGTCGGCCTGGACCCCTATCTGAGCGACCTGCGCTCGATCCACTGCACCGGCGCGCGCGGCGCCGGTGTGCACGGCCGCAGCATTGTCTACATCAACATGCACGCCTGGTTCGGCAGCCGCGGCCTGGCGATCGCCCGGCAGGTCCGCAGCATGTACAACCACGGCTGCTACGTGCGGGTCCTGTACGGCTTCATGAGCTACGGCGTCTACTCGATCCTGCACAGGCACACCGGGGGTCGGATGTCGGTACGGCGCACCGTCTTCTCGCACAACGGGGTCACGGCCTACATCTACAGCCACTTCAAGAACATCGCCGTGTCCGGGTACGTCGGCCGGGCCCGCAACGCGAGGGTGTCCTGGACCGGGTCGAACAACTTCACCAACGACGGCACGCATTTCGACGAGGTGACGCTCCGGATCAACTCGGCCTCGGTCTACAACGCCTACGTGCGCCAGTTCGTGTTCATGCGGAACAGGATGTCGTCCGCGATCTACGCCAACTTCTCCGAGCCCAGTGGTGGCGGCCGTGCTCCGCGGGCGTTCGCGCTGGCGCCGTTCGGACGGGCCACGGCGGACGGGACGCCGCTGGGTGTCGCTCCGGGCACGAGCCCGGAGCTGGCGGCACCGCCTGGCACCCCGACGATCACTGCACCCGGCATCACCGTCGACGCGAACGGCGTTCCGCACGCCGCGGACTGACCGACCGCGCGTGTGGCCGACCGCGCGTGTGGCCGACGGCGCGTGTGGCCGACCGCGAGTGGCCGGCCACCGGGCGCTACCCGGTCCCGGTGACCAGCCAGCGGGACCCGCGGACCCGACGCATGAGCACCACCCCGCGGCTACCCATGAAGCCGATGCCGAACGCCACCCACAGCCAGACGAGCGCGGACCCCGCGCCGGTGGCGGCGGGCCCGACCCGGACCGCCAGCCAGGCGAGCGGCGCGAACACGGCCAGCACGACGACGCCTCCACGGGCCAGGTAGCGCCCGTCCCCAGCGCCGATCAGCACGCCGTCCAGCACGAAGACCAGGCCGGCGACGGGCTGGAACACCGCGGCCACCACGAGCACCGGCCAGAGCAGGTCCCGCACCTGCGGGTCCTGGGTGAACAGGGCGCCCACCAGGGGTGACACCGCCGCCAGGCCGACGCCCGTGAACACCCCACCGAACAGGCCCCACTGCACCATCCGGGCCGTCACCGCCCGGGTGGTCGCGACGTCGCCGGACCCCAGGCTGCGACCCGTGATCGCCTGCGCGGCGATGGCGATGGCGTCCAGCGTGAACGCCAGGAACGTCCACACCGTGATCGCGAGCTGGTGGGTGGCCACCGCGGCGGCACCGCCGCTCGCCCTGGGCAGGGTGGCTGCGCCGTACGTCATCACCAGCAGGGACGCCCGCAGGGTCAGGGTCCGGACCACGAGCGCGGCACCGGCGTGCGCGGCACGGCGGAGGCCCGGCAGGTCGGGCCGCAGCGAGGCTCCCTCCCGTCGCGCGCCCCTGACCACGACCACGACCAGGGCGACCGCGGTGCCGAGCTGCGCCAGGTCGCTGCCGATCGCCGAGCCGGCGATGCCGAGGTGAAGCCCGTAGACGAGGGCGAGGTTCGCGCCGATGTTCGCCAGGTTGCCGACGACCGCGACCACCAGCGGGGTGCGGGTGTCCTGCAGGCCGCGCAGGATCCCGGTGGCGGCGAGCATGACCAGGACCGGCACCACACCGAGGAGCGCCAGCCGGAGGTACGTCGTGGCCTGGCCGGCCACCAGGGGCGCCGGTGCGAACAGTCCCACGAGCCGACCGGCAAAGAGCACTCCGAGGACAGTAGTGACCGTGCCGATCAGGACGGCGAGCCAGACCCCGTCGACGCCCCGCTCGAGGGCGCCGCGCACGTCCCCGGCACCCACGCGGCGGGCCACCGACGCGGTCGTGCCGTAGGCGAGGAACACGCACAGTCCGACCGCGGTCTGCACGACCGCACCGGCGATCCCGAGTCCGGCGAGCTCGGGGGTGCCGAGGTGCCCCACGATCGCCGCGTCCGAGAGCAGGAACAGCGGCTCGGCCACCAGTGCCAGGAAGGCGGGAAGCGCGAGCCGGAGGATGTCCCGGTCCGCCGGGTGACCGCTCGGGCGCAGGCGCCCAGCGACAGTCATGCACCCAGCCTACGGATGGTAAGGGCCTCGGTAGGGAGGCGGTCCTCACCCGGGGGAGTCCGGAGGGCTGTGGGTAACCGGCTCTCTACCGGGGAGAGCCGCGGTCCGGCGTTGGCGGCGGACGCGAATGTCGACATCGCGGCAGGGCAGCTGCCCACCCGCTGGACGGTGCACCAGATATCCGCCGGGTTTCTCCGATCCACATCATCGGAACCAGGTCTACGCAGGTCAGAGCGGGTGTGGTCGCGCAGCCACCGAAGTTCTCCACAAGTGTGCTCACAGGCTGTGCACATGCGTCGGAGGCGTGTTGCACACCGTCCCGGTAGTTATCCACAGGACCTGTGGATAACGGGGTGTCGCGGCATGCCGAGTGACCGTAGCGTCTGGGCTCGGGCCGGCCGCTGCCGTCGTCGCCGCCCGCTCCTCGAAACTGTCGGCGGCCGCTGGGAGCGTATCGAGTGTCATCACGAGAAGGGCCAGCGCACCGGTGAGCATCGCATCCTCGAGCAGTGGGCTGGCGCCCGACATCGAGCCGCCCTTCGGGATGGACGAAACCTGGTCGGGCTCTGCGGGCCCGGCATTCGGCGGGCCTGGCGGCGGCGGTCGCACGCCACCCCAGGACCATGACGCAGAGCAGAGTGTGCTGGGCTCGATGCTGCTGTCCAAGGACGCGATCGCCGACGTCGTCGAGGTCGTGCGCGGGAGCGACTTCTACCGTCCGGTGCACGAGACCATCTTCGAGGTGGTGATCGACCTCTACGGCCGCGGGGAGCCGGTCGACCCGATCACCACCACCGCCGAGCTCCAGCGGCGCGGCGAGCTGGCCCGGATCGGTGGCGCTCCCTACCTGCACACCCTCTCGGCCAGCGTGCCCATCGCAGCGAACGCGGGCTACTACGCCGAGATCGTCCGGGAGAAGGCGATCCTGCGTCGCCTGGTGGACGCCGGCACCAGGATCGCGCAGATGGGCTACGCCGGCGAGGGCCACGTCGACGACGTCGTCGACCGGGCCCAGGCGGAGGTCTACGGCGTGACCGATCGGCGGTCCTCGGAGGACTATGCGCCGCTGAGCGCGATCATGGAGTCGACCCTCGACGAGATCGAGGCCATCAACAACCGCGACGGCGAGATGATCGGCGTGCCGACCGGTTTCGCCGACCTCGACGAGCTCACCAACGGGCTGCACCCGGGCCAGATGGTGATCGTGGCCGCGAGACCGGCTATGGGCAAGTCCACGCTGGGCCTGGACTTCTGCCGCTCGGCCTCGATCCGCAACAACATGAGCAGCGTGATCTTCAGCCTGGAGATGACCCGCAACGAGATCACCATGCGGCTGCTGTCCGCCGAGGCCAAGATCCCGCTCAACCACATGCGCAACGGCAACATGAACGACGACGACTGGACGCGGCTGGCGCGCAGGATGGGTGAGGTCTCCTCCTCGCCGCTGTTCATCGACGACTCACCCAACATGACGATGATGGAGATCCGGGCCAAGGCCCGCCGGCTCAAGCAGCGACACGACCTGCGGCTCATCGTCATCGACTACATGCAGCTGATGACCTCGGGCAAGAAGGTCGAGTCCCGCCAGCTCGAGGTCTCCGAGTTCTCCCGGCAGATCAAGCTGCTCGCCAAGGAGCTGGAGATCCCGGTGGTGGCGCTCTCCCAGCTCAACCGGGGGGCCGAGCAGCGCTCCGACAAGCGGCCGATGATGTCGGACCTGCGCGAGTCGGGCAGCCTCGAGCAGGATGCCGACATGGTGATCCTGCTGCACCGCGAGGACGTCTACGAGCGTGAGTCGACCCGTCCGGGTGAGGCCGACCTGATCGTGGCCAAGCACCGCAACGGACCCACGCGCGACCTCACGGTGGCGTTCCAGGGGCACTACTCCCGGTTCGTGGACATGGCGCACGGCTAGCACCTGAGGCCGACGACGCCTCCCCGGACGGCCTGCGCCGCCGACACCGATCCAGGCGGCTCATCGGGCACCGGCCGCCACGGCTCCCGCGAGCGCGACCAGTGCGAGTCCGAGCAGGAGCCGGTCGACGAGCAGGACCCGGCCGACGAGCCGGTCGGTGCGTCCTGCTGCGGCCAGCCGGGCCAGCGCCGGATAGACGAGCAGCGTGACGGTGGCCTGGAAGCCGGGGTGCGCCGCCGTGGCCGCCAGGAGCGCGAGGTCCCGCGGCTGGGTCACTGGTCGCCTCAGGTCAGTCCGCGGGGGGCTTGCCCGTGATGCGCACCCTGGCTACCACGACGGGGTGGTCGGTGGTGATGTCGACGAGGTGACTGCGGTCCTCGACGTAGCCGAGGACGTCCACGCCTTGCGAGGCGAAGATCCAGTCCACGGCACGAGGGTGGCCGGCCAGGCAGCGACCGTTGTTGCTGCCGCCGCGCGCCGCGACCATGGGGGTCCCGGCGGTGAAGCGGCAGAAGTACGACGCCCGCTCGTTCATGTCGCCGGTCACGAACACCGGCAGACCGGTCCTGGTGATCAGCTGGTCGGCGAGGGCGATCTCGATCTGCGTCGCATCGTCGCGGTAGGGCTGCTGGTGATGGTACTGCGCCGTCTCGGCCGGGTTGTGGAAGTTCGCGAACCAGGCCTCGAGACCGGTGCCGCGGCTGCGCAGCTTCACGTACGGCATCGAGCGTCGCCCGCCGTCGAAGTACGGGATCCGCACCGTGTGCTCCTCGACCGCCACGAACTCGTCACGGCGCCAGCCGATCGAGTTCTCCGGGTCCCCGAAGGCGAGGCCCGGGTAGAAGTCCAGGTCGGTGTGCCGCCGGAGGGTGAGCAGCTGGCTGCGCTGCAGCTCCTGGAAGCCGATGACGTCGGCGCCGTGCCGCCGGATCAGCTCCGCGGCGCGGACGGCGCGGACGGGACCGGACGCCCGTCCCGGGTCTTTGCCGGTCGGGGAGGTGTGGCTTGCTCCGAGGACGTTGAAGGTGCTGATCACGAACTCGAGCGTCGGAGGCGGGACCGTGGGAAGTGGGCCGGGTCGCAGCGGGAACCCCCGGGCTCGCCGGCTCGGAGCCGCTGTGGTCGTGGCGCCCGGCGTCGGAGAGGTGCTGGAGCGGCTGTGGGAGGTACCGCTCGTCGGCGCGCGGCTCGGGGAGGGTGTGGCCGACCGGGCGCCGGTCGGGGTCCGGGCCGGTCTCGCGGCGGTCGTCCGGGTCGGTGTCGACGCCACCGTCGAGGGAGTGCCGGAGGCGCTGACCGGGCTGCCGCGAAGCAAGGTGCCGCCAGGGACCACGTGCACGTGGTAGCCGACGCCCAGGGTGATCAGCCCGACCAGCGCGACGGCCACCACGATCGCCGTCCGCCCGGAGATCCACCTCACCGGCGCACGATACCCCGGTCGGTGGTCGCTGCGGGCCTCGAACAGGTCACGGCGGTAGAGGTGACCGGCGAAGCCGACGTGCGCTGCCCAAAGAGGCCGTCCGGGTTGATCGGGCGGCCTCTTTGGTGTCCGGTGGTCGCGCCGGCGGGTCCTGCTGGGTTGGGGTGGACCGGGCGGGAGCCGCGGTCAGCCGGTCCCTGGCAGTGCTCAGTAGTGGACCCGGGGCACGACCGGGGCAGGCGGACGCACCTGCCAGCCGTTGGGGAGCTGGTCGGGGTCGACGCTCACGTCACTGA
>JAICWH010000014.1 GCA_025934895.1 Nocardioidaceae bacterium
GGGCTGACCATCGACGGGCTGACCATCGACGGGCTGACCATCGACGGCGACGACCCACGACCAGCAGGATCACCCCACCGACCAGCAGCGCACCGGTCGCCCCAAGCTCCGGTCTGCTCATGCTGGAGCCGGTGTTCGGCAGGTGCGTCAGGCGAGCCGTGGACCGTCCGAGCACGATCACCGTCGAGTTGCTCCGAACTGCTGTCCCGCCGGCCGTGGTGCCGGCCGCGTAGGCGAAGTTCGAACCGAGCCGCTTCTTCGCCTGGTAGCGAGTGATCGGTAGTCCGCCCGACGTGCAGCCGGTCGTGGCTCCGGGTGCCAGCTCGGTGGCCGCACAGGCGACGGGCACCTTGAAGTGGGCAAGTCGACGGCCGACGATGTGCAGCCCCTGCACCGACAGGGCCCCGGTGTTGGTGATCTTGAACCCGAACCGGATCGAGTCACCCGCCTCGAGCTGACCGTTCTTGTTCTTGTCCGAGACACTCAGCACGAACTGGGTCAGTCCCAGCTTCGCGGTCGGCGTGACGACCCTCTGGTGCAGCCGGTGCTGGTGCGCGTGCCGTTGGTGGTGCCGGCGCTCCGCGTGCTTGTGGTGCCGGTGCTTGTGGTGGCCCTTCGGGGGCCCGTGCTTGCGACCGGGCTTCTGCACCTGCAGGCGCGCGGTCGAGGTGGAGCTGCGGACCAGCTTCCCTGCCGCGGTGCGGGCGTTCGCCGTGATCTGGTTGGTCAGAACGCCGGCCTTGGCTTGCGTGCGGGTCACCTGCACCGCCCCGGACGTGCAGGTGGTCGACGCTCCGCGGGGCAGCACGGTGGTGCCACACCTGACCGAGCCGCCCAGGCGCGTGACGAGGTCGTCTGTGACCCGCACCGACCGCAGGGTGACCTGACCGGAGTTCGTGACGACGGCCACGACACGTACGCCGTCCCCGATGTCGGCGCGCCCGTCGTGGTCACGGTCGGACGACAGCACCAGGCGCTGGCTGACCCGCAACCCGGGCGAGCCCGCGGGTGGCGTGGGAGAGGCGGTGGGGGTCGGGGACGAGGTGGGGGTCGGGGACGAGGTGGCGGTCGGGGACGGCGAAGCGGACAAGGAGGGCGTCGGACTCGCTGACCCGGTCGGCGTGGCCGACGCGGTCGGCGTCGTCGGGGTCGGGCTGGGCGCAACGGCGGTCGGCGACGCCGCGGCGCTCGAGGCAGAGGCCGATGCGACGACCGGGGGGGCCTCGGTGGAAGCCGAAGCCGCGGGTCGGACCGCCGGGGACGAAGCCGCGACGGATGCCTTGGCCGAGGCGACGCCTGGCGTCGGCACCGCCGGACCAGGCGTGGCGTCGTCGGCCCAGGACGTCATCACCGGGAAAGCTGTCAGTGACACCATCAACCCGACCACGCCGAGCAAAACTTTGGAGCTCATGCCTGCGTCCCCCCAAGCACGAGTTCGGAACCCGGCTGTCCATCCATGGTCACACGTCGAGTGCCGACACGGAAGCCGAACGGATTAAAGAGGGCAAAACCCACCGGGACGCGACGGCTGCCGGACGGGGCAGAGGCATGCGACGAGCGGGGCACCCGAAGAACCGGCTGCCCCGCTGGTGACGCTGGATCGGTCGCTGTCAGCCGACCCGGGCCGCACGGGCCGCGGCGATCGTCGCCTTGAAGGCGGTGAGCCGCGCACCGGTGAGCTGCCAGCTGACGCCGGCCCGGTTGTTCACGTTCGAGTCGAAGGCCGCGGCGAAGCTGAAGCGGGGGTCGGCCAGCACGGCGTTCCCGGCTGCGGTGATCGAGGAGGCGTTGAGACCGTTGTACTCGCCGATGCCTAGGTGAGCGACTCCCACGCGGGTGGCCCACTTCGACAAGTTCGCGATCTTCACGCCGGCGTTCTCTCCGGGCTTCGCCGTGGTGCCGCCCTGGTAGGTGTCGGCGGCCACGACCTCGGACACCTTCAGGACCCTGGACGGTAGCCACTGGGCGATCTGGGCGTCGGTCCGTCCCTGGCCCCCGTTGCTCCACCAGAACCCGTTGACGATCGGTCCGGCCGAGACGTTCGCCGGCGCTCCGAGGATCGGCAGGGCGTGGGCCATCATGGCGGCGTAGTCGGCGGGTGTGCCGTCGCCGGTCGGCTCGTGGTGAAGGGTCACGAACGCCTTCCCCTTGAGGGCCGCGAGCCGGGTGGTCAGCGCCCGCAGCTGGACGTCGTACCTCCCGGCTGCAACGCCGGCCCAGTCGTTGTTGGCGACCTTGAAGGACAGGATGGGGAGCCGTCCCGCAGCGACCTCGCTGGTGGCGGTGCTGATGGCTCCGGAGGGAGAGCCGAGGTTCCCGAAGATGCGTCGGGCGTCCACGCCTCCGGTCTCGGCGAGGCGGCTGCTCCACTCACCGGTCGGCGCGGACATGCCGATCCTGACCGTGGTCGTCGTCGACGCGGTGGACGCCGCAGTCGCGGCGGGGGCAGCCAAGGACCGCGGAGCCGGCGCCGCAGCCGTCGCGGGCGCGGCGGCCACGGCTGCCGTTGAGCGGTAGGAGAGCTGCAGCCGCGGCGTCGCATGGCGGTTGCGGGTCTTCATCCGGAGCGTCGTCGAGCCGCGGAGCTCACTGATCACGAAGCTCGCGGCACCCGGGTGAGGGACGGCCGTGGTTACGTCGAACCTCAGGGTGCGCTGCCCTCTGCGCAGCGGTGAACGGTCGACCACGGGCCCGACGGCAGAGGCCCGGTAACGCACCGCGCGGTGGCCCCAGCGGTTGGCGGCAGTGCGCAGCACGAGGGCCGCCGCCGTGGTGCGAACCACGTCGAAGGTCAGGGTCGCGTGGTCGAGCCGGTATCCCGCGGGCCGGGCAGGCACGCTGAACCGGACGAGCCCGATCCGTGTGTAGCCGCGGACGCTGTGGACGCTCAGCCGGGTCAGGTTTGCCCGGTTGACCCGGATCATGCCGGCTGCCACACGGCCGTCCTTGACCGCGACTGCCGTGTGCGTGAGCGACGCGTGGTGCGGCGCCGTCGTCGCCGGTGCCGCGGCGTTGGCCGCGGCTCCCGAGGTCGCGACCAAGGCCAACGAGATGCCGGCGGCGGTGGCCATCAGCGTGCGGTTGTACGTCATTGCGAGCTCCGTCTGGTGGGGGGAGAACCTGCCGGGCAGGTCCTGCATGCTCACTCGACGCGCGACGGACGGACCTTGACCAGAATGGGACAAGATGGTCCCTTTGGGCTATATAGGTGCGCGAGGATGGATCCGGACTTCTGGCTGACCGGGTCCATCACGCGCCGCGCCTGTCGCCCAGGTCTCCTGTCGCCCAGGTCTCCTGGCGTTTCGGTTTCGGGGGCTGGCGGTGCCGTCGCTCACTAGGATGCGCAGCGTGGATACGACACGCGTCCTCGCTGCCGTGATCCCTCGGCACCGGAGGCCACTGCTGGTCACCGGGGCACCTCGGTCGGGCACGACCTGGCTGGCGCGCCAGCTCGCGGGCGCGACGGGATGCGCGATGACCGGTCGCGAGCCGATGAATCCCAAGCCGGGTCAGTACCGGCTCGGCGGCACCCTCGAAGCGTGGACCCGCCTGGACCTGCCCACCCGCAGGCAGCGGTCGGCGCTACGGCTGGCCTATGCCGGGTTGACGCCACGGGTCTACGGCGCCTACGGCCACCGCCAGTGGGCCGCCCCCTGGCCCGGCACCCGGACGGTGGTCAAGGACCCCTTCGCCGTGCTGTCGGTGGCAGCAGTCGTGCGGGAGACGGCTGCGGTTCCCGTCCTGGTGTACCGGCACCCTGCCGCGGTGCTGGCGAGCTACCGGCGCATGCACTGGCTGCCGGACGTGGCGGAGGTGGCCACCGCGCTGGAAGGGTACGACGGCGTGCCGCCTCCTCCTGCCGAGGGCTCGGGCGGGGACACCGAGGCGATGGCCTGGTTCTGGTCGGCGTTGAACACGGTGGCGCTGCACGACCTGGCGAGCCTGGACGACGGGGTCGTCGTGTCCCACGAGGAGCTGGCTGCGGGCGGCTCCGCGGCCCTGCGCTCCCTCTTCGACGCGTGCGGGCTGGTCCCCCCGACGACCGAGCCGACGCAGGCACCCGGCTCCACGGCCGGGACGCACGCCGACGACGCCCAAGGTGGGGTCCTGCACCGGCTCGACCGTCCCTCCGAGCAGGTGGCGACCGCCTGGCGCGCGTCGGTCGGCGCGGACGAGCTGGCGACGCTGGACGAGCTGGCCGGGGCCACCCACGCCGCGCTGGCGGAGGCTCGGCTGCGGCTGACCTGACCGGCCTGCGTGAGCGGTCGGCCTGGTCTCGGGACTGTCCCTCAGGACCGGGGTGACAGCGCCCCACCGATGTCCAGGTGCGGGTCCATCCCGGCCCTGCGGACCCCCGACACGACCGCGGAGTCGGAGTCGAAGTCGTAGTTGCACGTGTCGGTCACGCTGTCCCAGAGGGCGACAGCCTTGATCTGCGGGTACTTCCGCAAGGTGGTCGGGATGGCGGCGTACCAGTCCGCTGAGAGCTGCGGGGCGTCCGCGTAGCGCACGGAGCCGGCTTCACTGATCATCATCGGTTTGGCGGGGTCCATGCCGATCGAGGGTCCGCGCTCCTTGACGAAGTCGTAGAACGGCGCGACCTCGTCGGCGAACGACTTGAACTTGACCTGGTCGACGGTGCCGCTGTGGCACCCGGACTGGTTGTAGACGTTCCAGCTGATCCAGTCCACCACGTCGTTGCCGGGCCACAGCGTGGCGGCGCGGTCGAGGTTGTCGGCGTTGCCGGTCATCACCCAGGTCCAGACGGCGTTCGTGGCCCCGGCGGAGCGGTAGAGGTCGTGCAGGTGCCGCCAGGCCGCCTTGAAGTCGGCGGCAGATCCTGCGACGCCGAGCTTCGTGCGCTGGTTCGCCTCCTGCTCGAAGGTCACGAACACCGGCTTCTTCAGCGAGGCGATGCCACGGGCCTGTGCCGACAACGACGCGTCGTAGGCTCCGTTCGCGATGTCCGCCCAGGAGATGTCCGCCCGGGAGGCGGCACCGAAGTCCCTGGCCGCGATGGCGATGTGCAGGAGCCGCCCCTTGGCGACGATCCCCCGTTCCTGCGCGTCCGGCACCACGTCGTTGACGTCGTGGTAGCGGTAGACGAAGTCGAACGGCCTGCCGGCTGCCTTCTCGACCGTCCCGAGCTGCTGCGCCGTCGGCGGCTGCGTGGAGATGCCCCACAGCACTCCGCAGGACGGGACGGCCTTCGCGTTCAGTGTGCACCGTTGCGCACTGGAGGTGGGAGGAGGGGTGCCGCCGTCCGAACCGGAGCTGCAGGAGGTGAGGGCACCGGCAAGCGACGCTGCCAGCGCCCACCCCGCCCACACGGTTCGACGCCGCGTGCGCACTCCTATGCCCAGCCACAAGTCATGGGTTCATGGTACCGGTGGCCGTACAACGCCGTTCGCGGAACGAGCCCGACACCGCCCTGGGCGACGTGAGGTGCCGACGTGAGTGCTAGGTCACGGTCACGTCCTTGGTCACCGTGGTCGTCCTGCCCCAGTTGTCGGTCACGACCAGGCTGATCCTGAACGTCCCGGCCGCCGCATACGTGTGCGACGAGCTGGTCGAGGTGGTGACGGTGTCCGCCGTTGCATCGCCCCACGACCACGCGTAGCTGCGGATGCCGCCGTCGGTGTCGGTGGTTCCGGCGCTGCTGACCGCACAGGTGCGGCCGGTGCAGCCGGGCTGGCTGAACACGACGGTCGGCGGGTTGTTGCCGGCCGGCTCGGCCTGCGTGGTGACGCTCTGGGTCACCGGCAGGCTGTACCGGCCCCACTTGTCGGCCACCGTCAAGGTGACCGTGTAGGTGCCCGCGGTGGGAAACACGTGCGTCTGGCTGACGGTCGTGCCGTTGGTCACGGGTGTGCCGTCACCCCAGCCCCACAGGTAGGTCCTGATCCCGTCACCGGTCGCGGTGTCCGGGTCAGTGCTGCCGGCCCCGCTCATCGCGCAGGTCGTCAAGGTGGAGCAGACGCCGGATGCGATGACCGCCGTCGGCGTGTTGTTGTCCGTCGCCTCGGTGATGGTCACGTCGTGCGAGACGGACGTGGCCTTGCCCCAGACGTCGCTGACCGTGAGCACGATCGAGTACGTGCCGGGCCTGTCGTAGGTGTGCGCAGGGCTGGCCGTGGTGGTCGGCGTGGCGCCGTCGCCCCAGCTCCACGAGTACTTCATCGCATCGCCCTGTGCATCGGCGGTGCCGGCGCTGTTCGTCTGGCACACCGTGTACGACGTGCAGCTGGCGGTGAACTCCACATGCGGCGCCGTGTTGCCCGCCGGCTCGCTCAGGCTCACGTTGCGGGTGGTCGAGGCGGCCTTGCCCCAGCCGTCCGTGGTCGTCAGCGTGATCGTGTAGCTGCCGGAGCCCGCGTAGGCGTGCGCAGCCGGGGCGGCACCCGCGCTGACCGCCGTCCCGTCACCCCAGTTCCATGCGTAGGTGATGACGTCACCCGGGTTCGGGTCCGCCGTGCCCGCGCTGCTCACCGAGCAGGTCAGTCCCTGGCAGCTCTGCACGAACGTCGGCACCGGAGCGCTGTTGCCCGAGGGCTCGGCGATCGTGACGTTCTGCGCGGCCGACACGTTGGTGGCCTTCCACTCGTCGGTGACCGTGAGGGTCACCGGGAAGATCCCGGGTCCGGTGAAGGTCTTCTTCGGCAGCGGACCGGTGGCGGTCCCCTGGGTCCCGAAGTTCCAGGCGTAGGTCAGCGAGGCGGTGTCCTCGTCGGTCGAGCCACGACCGTCGAAGGTGCAGACGTTCTGGTTGCAGGTGTAGGTGAAGCTCGCCACCGGCGGGTTGTTCGCCGGCTGCGTCACCACGACCCCGGTCGACGTCCGGGGCGTCCCGATCTGGTTGTGCACGTCGACCGGCTGCACGATCACGCTGTAGGTGCCGGCCGGGATGACCGGGGTCGTGTAGGAGTAGTTCGACCCCGCGCTGCCCGGACTGTTGAGGAACGCGGTCCGGAAGCTGGGAGTGGTGCTGGTGAACGTCCCTGACGAGCTCATGTACTGCCCGGCGGAGTTGACGATCGCAACCTGCACCGACGCGATGCTGGCCGATGCGTCCGGGGCGTCGTCGGCACGACCGGTGACGACGATCTTCCCGTCGGAGAAGCTCGCGCCGCTCTGCGGCTGGCCCAGCGTGTCGCTCAACGCGGGCGGTCCGTCACCGGGGTAGGCAGGGTAGGCGGCGGTGGCGCCGACCGTCGAGGTGTCCGCCTGCCCGACCGTGTCGTAGGAGACGGCCACGAAGCTCCAGTTCCCGGCAGTCGGGAGGGTGAGTGCCAGCGACCACGACGTGTTCGTGGCGTTCGGTGCGGCCAGCGTGGCGTCGCGGGTGGCGACCCCCGCCGCCATCGAGCCGTCACGCTGCAGGTAGCGACCGGTGTCCCGGTCCTGGAGTGAGACCTTGACGCTCGCGACACCCTTGTCGTCGGTTGCCGTCCCCGTGAAGCTCACCGGGAGCGACTCGTCGGTCGGAGCGGTGAAGCTCATCGTGGTGTCCGGAGGCAGGTCACCGGCGACCTGGGCGTTGACGGTCAGCTTGCCCTGGTTGGTCGACGAGGTGGTCAGCCCCGAGTCGTCGGTGGCGCGCACCGCGAACGTGTAGCTGCCCGCGGAGAGGTTGAACGGTGTGGTGTAGGTCCAGTTGTACGTCGACCCCGGAAGGTTGACGACCGAGACCCGGCACTGGCCGGCCGTCACGTTCGTGCCCCAGGTGCAGTCGTTGCCCAGCTTCTCGCCGGTGGTGGTGTTGCGCAGTGCGACCTCCACGTCCTTGAGGCCCTCGTCGTCCGACGCGGTTCCGGAGAACGTCAGCTTCCCGCCGGGCTCCACGGTGACGGCAGGCACCGCGAACGGTGGCGTCATGGCCGCGGGCTCGTCGATCGTGACGCTCGGCGCGACGGCGTTGGAGTCGATGGTCCAGTCCCGCGTGGCGCTGCGGAGGTCGGCCTGACCGGCGGTGTCGGTCGCGGTGGCACTGCCGCGCCACACGCCCTCGTGCGGCAGGACCACGTCGTAGGACCAGGTCGCGGACGTGGCGCCGATCACGTCCGGCGTACCGCGGAAGGTGTTGAAGATGTCGTCGACCGTGCCGTCGGCCTGGAGGTAGCGGTTCTGGTCGTCCCGGAACCAGTACGACAGGGAGTTGACGCCCTTGTCGTCGTTGGCGGTGCCGGTCATGGTGAAGCTGGTGGAGGGCAGGATGCCGCTCGGACCGGTGATGTTCGTGGTCGGGGTCTGGTCGTCGGTGCCGAACGACTCGAACTTCTTGGTCGCCTTGGTGGAGTCGCCGGTGCCGGCGGTCGCAGCGGTGAAGGCCTGGGCCGAGACCAGCATGTTGCGGTTGCTGGTGACGAGCCGGTTGTCCAGGTGCCAGGTGCGCGTGGCACCTGTCCCCGCGTCGAGAGTCGCGTTGACGGTCGTGGCCGTGCTCGTCCAGGTGTTGGCCGAGGTGAGGTACTGGTTGCTGTCCCGGTCCTGGATCGATACCTGGACGCGGCCCACGGTGCCCGAGGCGACCGTCGCCGATCCGGTGACCGCGAACGGTGCGTTGTTGGCGACCACGCGACCCTCGACCGGGGTCAGGATCGTCGTGTCCGGCTTGGCAGCCGGATAGGTCACGGTGTTGAAGTCGTAGAAGGCGACCCGGCCGGTCCGCACCCCACCTTGGAACATCCCGTCGCCGCCGATGAACAGGCCGCGGGGCGTGGCCTCCATGGCCTTGTTGCCCTCGAACGAGTTCGAGCCGCCGGTGGGGTTCCACTCGAGGGCCCTGCCGCTCTCGGGCGAGATCGCGGCGATGTGGTCGCGACGGACCACCTGGTCTCCGAGGCCGTAGCCGGCCAGGCCCTGGCCGGTGCCGTAGCCGACGTTCTGCAGACCGGGGTACGGGTCGTCGGAGCTCGGGTCGTCGATGAAGCCGAAGTGCCCGCCGATGTAGACGGCCTGCTCGGTGATGGCCACCGAGTAGGTGCTGTCGAAGTCCCGCGAGATCCAGGCCGGCTGGACCGAGGAGTCCTGCAGCGACGCTGCGGTCAGGGGGTACCGGATCGCCACGTCGCTGATCGGCGGCGCGTCGCCACCGGAGCCGCTGGTGACCACGAAATAGGAGTCGTCGGGCGCGATGTCGGCGGCGTAGATGCGGGTGACGCCGCCGACGCGTGCCAGGTTGTCGTCCCACAGGGTGCTGCGCCACGGCAGCAGCTGCTCGGTCGACGTGTCGATGATGCCCATGCCCAGCCGGTCCTGGCCGGCGATCTGCCGGCCGGTGTGCACGACGAGCAGCTTGCTCTCGTCGTGGGTCAGCTTGAGCTGTTGAACGGTGAGGGCGCCGTTGACGCCGATGCCGCCGGAGATGTTGTTGCTGAACGTGGTGTCGACGGCGCCGGACGCAGTGTTGACGGCGGCGAGCCCCGTCTTGAGGACGCCGTTGATCCGGCTGAACTTGCCACCGACATAGAGCGTGGAGTTGGTCGTGGCCAGCGCCGTCGCCTGGTTGTTGGTGCTCTGCGTGAAGGCGAAGGTGCTGATGGGCGCGCCGGTCGTGAGGTTGAGGCTCGCGACCTTCTGCCGGGCGACGCCGCCCACGGTGTTGAACGAGCCGGCGACGAACAGCTTGGTGCCGTCGGGCGTCGCCTCGACCGCGGAGACTCCGCCGCCGCCGAAGGTCGGCCTGAAGGAGGTGTCGATCAGGCCCGTGCTGAGGTTGTAGCTGAGCAGGCCGGCCTGGTTGACCGCCGTGGTGGGGCTGACGGTGTTCGCGGCCGAGGTGAAGCTGCCGGCGATGAACGCCCGGTTCAGGCTGGGCACGACCTCGATGTCCCAGATCTCACCGTCGCTGATCCGCGGGGTGTCGGTGCGTGGCTTGTCCGGCACGAGATGCGTGTGGTGCGGCCGGGTGTCCGCCGCGGCCACGGTCACGGTGGCGGTATGGGTCACCGGGGCGGAGGACAGCCCTTGGTTGTCCGTCACGACCAGGGAGACCGTCTTCGAGCCGCCGGTGGCGTAGGTGTGGGTGGCGGTCACCCCGGAGCCGGTCGTGCCGTCGCCGAAGTCCCAGGCGTACGACGCGACGGCGCCGGGGGCGGTGTCGGTGGAGGTGGAGCCGTCGACCGTGCAGGTCGCCTGCGGGCAGCTGGTCGTGAACGCCGCGACCGGGGCCACGTTGGGCGAGGACGTCGGGTCCGCGGCCAGCACGACCGTCCACATGGTCGCCTTGGCGATCGATGAGCTGGCAGTGGCGGTGCGGCCGGGTGACGCACCGACGGGCGCTGGCGCGCTGAGGTCGGAGGCCACCGACGTGATGTGGCCCGGGCCGGTGCCGACGGACAGGCTGCGCTGGGTCTGGCCGGCCGGCAGCGTCCAGCCCGTGGTGGCAGAGGACTTGTCCGCCCAGTAGGAGACCACGTAGGAGCCTGCGGTCGCGACGTTGGCGCCAGGTGTCGTGTGGGCCGCCCGGTTGGTGGTCTCGGCAGCCGAGGCGAAGGCTGCGACCGGGTTGGTGGTGGCGGTGCCGTCGTAGGCCAGCACCGTCAGGCTGGCCTTCGTCGTGGCGGTGAAGTTGATGGCCTGGCTCCGGCCGGCGTCGGCGGCGGTGGCCACCTTGCTGTAGAGAATCGTCTCGGTGTCCGTGCCGGAGAGCCTCGAGCCGACGAGAGCCCAGCCCGCGGGCGCCGCGACGACGGACGCGAGTGACTTGTTGCTGGTGACGAAGAGCAGGAGGGCGTCGGTGTCACGCACCGCAGCAGGGATGATGACCCGCTGCGTCTGCTGGTTCGCGGCTGACTGGGCCGAGGCGCGGAACCCGATGGTGTCCGCGGCGGAGGCGGCCGGGGCCAACGCGACGCTCACCCCGAATGCGAGCGTGGAGGCCACGACCACCAGCGAGGTCGCGGCGACCAGGCCTCTGCGTCCGAGCCGAGCCAAAGACGGCAGTACGTGCATGGTGATGCTCCTTCGCACACGGCTGAGGCTCACCGGCGGAAAAGTAGACATGTCTCACCCGGGATGACGATTCGCAGATCGCATCAGCGTGCGGAAGAGGCCCCCCTCTTGGGGTAAAGAGTAGGGCACCGCGACAGGCGGGGATATGGCCCGAACAGGCCATATGGGATGTCTGGGTACGATCCCACCGATGTACGCATCAACCGGAGGGGCGGCGCCACGAGGGTTGCGCCGAGAGGAAGGTCTCCAGCGCGGCGTCGTGCGGGGCGAAGTGCTCGCGCAGCAGTGCCGCGACCGAGGCGTCCAACGGGGCACTCGGTCGGGGGTTGTAGCGGTCGAAGGAGTCCGGCATCACGGTGGGGAGTTCCAGGAAGTCGAGCAGGCGGGTGTACTCCTGTTCGGGCTCGGTGAAGAAGAGCTCGCTCTGCACCACGTGCACGCGGCCCTGGCCGAGGCCGTCGGTGAAGACCTGCAGCTGTTCGGCATAGTGCCCGCGTCGGCGGTAGGCCTGGTGCCGGTAGACGTCGCTCTGGTAGTGCGGGTCGGCGAGCATCCGGGCCAGCTCGGGTGCGACGCGCTCGTCCTCGAGCGCCAGGGCCCGCTCCAGCGGCTCGGTCTCGAAGCCGCGGGCGAACTCGTGCTTGTAGGCCGAGAACGCGCGCTCGACCGGGTCGCGCACCATGGCCACGATCTTCACCTCTGGCAGCGCCTGCATGATCCGGGCCGGTGCGTGCGGGTGGAACATGTAGTAGCCGCTGGCCTCGAACACCAGACCGTGGTCCTGGCCGGGGGCAGCGCGCCGGCGCGCCGTCGAGGTGAGCGGGAAGTGGGCGCGGTACCACTCCGGAGCCTGGTCGGCGTGAACGTCGAAGTAGTTGACGCCCTTGAGGAAGTTCGCACGGAGCACGTGCGGATGGCCGAGCAGCGCCCGGAACAGCGAGGTGGTGCCGCACCGCTGCGCGCCCACCAGCAGGAAGTCCGGCATCGCCCGGTGACCGGCGGTGAGCTGGCCGAAGGACGTGGCCGCGCTCCGGCCCAGCTGCCTGGCGCGCGTGTGCAGCGCGCCCCGGACGGTCATCGGCGGACTTCCTCGAGGGTCGGCAGCGCGGCGGATGCCACCCGGCACAGCCACCTGACGCGTGTGCGGAGTGCAGTGGTCGGCCGGTCGGCGGCATCGAGACGGTAGCGGGACCAGATCGCGAGCAGGTAGCCGGCAGCGACGACAGCGCTGTCGGAGCGCCCCCCGGTCGCGTCCAGCACGGCGCCGACATCCCTGCACATCGCCTGCCAGGACGCGGCCGGCTCCCTCCCGATGTCGAGCTGGGCCCGCCAGTGAGCGGCGTCCAGGCCGGCGGGCACGTCCGGGTCGAACCGCTCCCAGTCCCACACCTCGAGCCGGTCGGGGCCGCAGGCGGCGTTCCACGGCCCGAAGTCACCGTGCCAGGCGCCGAACAGGCACTCGGTGTCCGCATCGAGCGCGTCGCGCAGCCGCAGCATCGCGGACGTGTCGAGGTCGTGCCACGACGGCGGACCGACGTCGCCCACCTCGGCCCAGAACGCGGAGCCGCGCATCGGCGTACGACGCAGGCCGCCGGATGCGGTGATCGCGGCGAGGGCTGCCGTGGGCAGCGCGGTCGGCTGACGGCCGGACTGCGCCGAGGGAAGCGCCACCTGGACCAGCACCGGCAGGTCCCGCCAGCGCGCCAGGTCCAGCAGGACCGGTGTGAGCACACCGGGCACGGGCTCCCTGGCCAGCCGCTGAAGGGCGGCGGCCTCGGTGAGGAGCAGCGGAACGGTCACCGCCGAGGTGGCCACCTTGGCGAAGGCCAGCACCGTGCCGTCCGGGTCGAACACCTGCAGGACGGGTTTGAGGTTCGCGCGGGGAGGCCCGAGGAGGACACCCACCCGGACCGGCCGGCCGAGCACATCGGCGAGGTGCTGCTCGATGCCCGCGGGGTCCGCGGTCACCTGGAGCCGGGGCAACGGCGCGAAGCAGCTCAGGCCCCACCGGTGCGCCGTCCTGAGGGCTCCGCGCACCAGGCGCTTGCGGTGCCCACCACCGTGCCGGGCGAGCATCCGGTCCGCTCCCGGGACGCCGCTCGGCACCAGCAGCCGGGGATCATCCGTCGACGGAACCGCCAGGTAGTGCTCACCGCCCGTGCGCAGTCCCCGCACCGGTCGCACGACGGCCGGCGATGGCCACAGGGCAGCCAGCGAGGCGTTCACTGCCAGCCCCACCGGCCGCGGAGGTCGATCCCGAAGCGCTCCTCGACCCTGCGCAGGTCGCCGTCGAGCTCGGCGCGGATCCGGGCCGCGTCCTCGGCTTCGATCTGCGGCCGCTCGTGCAACGGCTGGTAGAGCACTCGCTGCACGATCGCGGCCCGCTTGACGCG
This sequence comes from Nocardioidaceae bacterium, assembly GCA_025934895.1. Lineage (GTDB taxonomy): Bacteria > Actinomycetota > Actinomycetes > Propionibacteriales > Nocardioidaceae > Nocardioides_B. Next base: position 13,347 of record JAICWH010000014.1, read on the forward strand.
GCCCACGACAGCGGCCCCGTTGTGCACCCTCGTCCAGTCGGCTGCCAGGCGCGCGAACCGTGCGAGCCCCGCCGACCGCGCCCTGCTCGCCGGGAGCCGCGCCTCCAGCAGCTCGCCGTCCAGGCTCAAGGGTGCCACCTCCAGGAACCGTAGAACGCCGTCCACGAAGGCCTGCGGGTCCTCCTGCAGGTCGTCGAAGACCGTCACGTGCACGCTGTCGTCGCCGAACCGGTCGGCGAACCGGTCGAGGCCGGAGCCGTAGCGACCATGGTCGAACAGCTCGGGCCGCCCGACGAGCGCGTCGGCGAAGGTGCCTGGTCTCTCGCCCATCTTGAGCATGTACAGGTAGGAGGAGAACGCGCGGTCGACGGGGTCGCGCAGGGTGACCATGAACCGCGGCGAGTCCAGGGTGTCCTGGATGCGCTGGGCGGCCTCGGGGTGGAAGAGGTAGTCCTGGCAGACCTCGCCGACGATCGTCTCCCCGGTGGCGCGGCTGAAGTGCGCGGCGTACCAGTCGATGCCCTTGTCGTAGTAGCGGTCGAAGTAGTAGAGGTCCTTGGCCGGCGTCATGAAGACCTGCGGATGGCTCATCAGCACTTCGTGCAGCCACGACGAGCCGGCCTTGTCGGGGCCGATGTAGAGGAAGTTGGGAAGGCGCGTCACGGTCGGGGTCCTCGAGGTGGAAGGGGGTGCAGGGCTGGTGCTCGGCTCAGGTGATCCCTCGTCCGAACCTGCGCACGGACCCGAGAAGCACCCGCGGGTCCGCCCCGGTCGTCGCGTGCACCAGGGCCAGGACGGCGTGCGGGGCCAACGGCCAGCGGAAGACCGCGCGCAGCGCCGTCCGGACCGCCGGGCCGCGCTGTCCCATGGTCGACCGGGCGAAGGCCACCTGCCCCAGCACCCGTGCGTGACCGCGACGGGAGGTGGCGATCTCCGGGTGCTCCCTCAACAGGTACTCCAACGCGTTCGCGACCACCTCGGCCCGGTCCCGGAACCAGGAGGCGTTGTACTTGCGGACCGAGGCCAGCGGCTGGTTGACGACCCCGATGCCGGCGACCGCCACGGCGCGGAGCAGGAACTCGTAGTCCTCGGCGTAGCTGTTCGGCAGCACCTCGTCGTACCCGCCGACCGCCTCGTAGACCGAGCGACGCACCAGCAGCGTCGAGGAGTGCAGCTCCTTGCGGCGGTTCCTGAGCAGCTGCTCGCGGGTGATGACGGGCGAGTCGCCCGGCCAGTCGACCACGTGGGTCTCGCTCATCAGCAGCCGGATCCCGGTTCCCAGGACCCCGAGGCCGGGATCGCGCACCATCCGGTCCATCTGCAGCCACAGCTTGTCCTTGTCCCAGAAGTCGTCGTCGTCGCACGAGGCGATGTAATCGGGCGGCACGGACCCGGCGCGGACATGGTCGAGCCCGGTGTTGCGGGCCCCGGCGAGCCCCGGCGTGTGGATGTTGTGGAGCAGGACGACGGACCGCCCGGGGCCGGCGAGCTCGACCAGCTCGTGGTGCGGCTCCTCCTGGTCGTGCACGACGACGAGGTCGATGTCGCCCGGGTAGTCCTGGCCGAGCACCGACTCGACGGCCTCCCTCAGCAGCTCGGGCCGACCCCGCGTGGGCAGCACGACCGACACGGGCGGCCAGCCGCTCGCAGGGGCCTGAGGGGCGGCGGCGACCGCGGGGTCCGCCGGCTGCCTTGTCGCGGGGGTGCCGTGGCCCGACACCAGGGGGTAGCCGTGGCGGACCAGGAGCGGAGCGGTGAGCGCCGTGACCACGCGCCGGTCAGCGGGCCGCATGCTGCGCCGCCAGGCCTCGTCGGCGCGGACCGCGACGGCGCCCACCTGGAAGCGGGACGGGTTGCCGGCGACGCCGTGGGACTCGGGGAGATCGATGCGTTCTCGCCCCACGTGGGACAGGTCGATGACGCCGACGTCGAGACCCAGACGGTGCACCACCTCGGCCGTCAGTCGGGGCGGGTCCGCCACGAAGTCCTCGTAGCGCAGGGTCGTGTGGTGCTCGAAGGCTCCCGACATGATGTCGATCTCGGTCTGGAAGGCGGCCCACCGACGGGCCGTGGCCACCGGCGCGTGGGTCGCCATCGTCGAGCCGGTCAGGCCCTGCGGTCGTGCCACGTCGCTCTTGGCCCAGGAGTAGGCGACGCCGCGCGGGTCACGGACCTGGTGCAGCAACCGGACCGGGATGCCGCCGCGCTGCAGGGCGAGTGCCTGTCCGGGCCACTTGCTGGCGTCCACGATCACCCGCGCACCGCTCACCTCGGAAACGGCGCGATAGATGCGCGCGTAGTGCGCGGCGTAGTCGCGGCACAGCGAGGCGAACGTCGTGGAGGAGCCTTCTCGCAGGCTCAGCAGCCGCGGCAGGTAACGCTGTCGGGAGACTCGACGCTGCAGCCGACCGATCTCCGCCAGCACCTCCGGGCTCCAGGAGCCGTAGGCGACCCGGCCGACCGCGGACCAGAGCCCGCACTCCTCGAAGGGCTGCCCGCACCCGCACCGCTCGCCGAGCACGGTGTCCTTGCGGAAGAGCTCGATCAGCTCGCCGATGTTGACCCAGCCGGGGATCGCGCCCAGCGTTCGCTCGACCAGGGTGCTGCCCGAGCGCCCGGATCCGGTGATGTAGACGACCTCGAAGCCCTGGACGGCGGACACGGAGCTCCTCGGAGTCTGAGAGACCGGCCTCGTCGGACGGGTGAAGGTGCCGCGACGCCCTGGTGGCGCGCTGGGCCCTCGAGGCGTGAGTCTACGGGGACGTTGCGGGGCCGGCACCGCCGTTGCGCAACTTGCCGGTTCCCAGCCGCGGCGGCGTCATCGGCTCCTGCGGCGACGCACGTGCATCAGCTCGACGAGGTGCAGGGCGCGTCGGAGCCGCCACAACGCGGCGGCGTAGGTGCTCCCGCCGACCAGCAGGCTGACCACGAGCGCCCACCACCCCTGGCCCAGGACGGTGATGGTGACCGCGGGGACGACCCCGAAGCAGAGGACGGTGACGCCCATCGTGACCAGGGTCGAGCGTCCGAACGGGTGCAGTCCTGCGGTGATCCCGATCTGCAGCAGAGGCACCAGGTTGGCCAGCACGATCCCGGCCGACCAGCCGATGGCCGCGCCCAGGATGCCGTGCCCCGGGATCAGCCAGAGGTCGACCCCGATCTGCACCCCGAGGGACAGCACGACGTTGTAGAGGTTCCACGACGTGCGGCCGGCCATGTTGAGCACCATGTCCACCATCCCGCAGCCGGTGGCGAACAGCATCACGAGCGCGAGCAGGAGCAGGACGTCGCGGCCGGCCCGGTAGTCGTGGCCGAACAGGCTGAGCAGCCGCTCCCCGAAGAACGCGAAGACCAGGTACGTCGGCCAGGTGACGAGCATCAGCCAGGAGGTCGAGACGCGGTAGAGCTGCTTGGCCAGCGGGATGTCGTTGACGGCAAGCGCCTCGCCGATCCGCGGCTGCACGGCCAGGGAGATGGCGCGCTGGCCGGTCTGCCCGACGACCAGGAACCGCGTCGAGGCCGTGTAGATCGCGGCCGGGACCGCCCCCGCGAGAGCGGCCACCAGCACGATGTCGAGGCGCTGCATCGCCATCTGTGCGACGCTGGCCAGCGCGCGTGGCGCGGTGAACCGCCAGAACCCCGGCTCAGGCGCCGCCACCGGGGCGCTCGGGAGCTCGGCGGCCGGCCCGGACCTGCCCCTGTGGTCGGCCCGGCGCACGATGCCCCGCCAGTAGAGGTAGGAGGCGACGGCTGCCGGCAGGTAGGCGAAGGCCCAGGCGAGGCTGAGGGGCCGCCCGTCGAGCAGCACGATCGAGACAGCCACCAGGATGAGCTGCAGACCCGGGCGGAGCAGCTGCTCGGTGACGACGTTGGGCCGCATCGTGCCCATCCCCCGGGTGCCGGCCAACGTGACGTTCTCCAGGGCCGCGACCGGGATGAAGAACGCCACCACGCGCAGGTAGTCGGCGCTCAGCTGGACGTGGCGCGGGTTGACCAGCTCGGAGACCGGGGAGGCGAGCACGAACAGCGCCAGGCCCATCACGACGCCGACCACCATGACCGGGCGGGTCGCGGTGCGGTAGAGCGCCCGGTAGGCCCCGGTCAGCTCGAGAGAGCGCGCCCGGGACAGGAAGTACACGAGGCCGGTGCTGGTGCCCAGCTGTCCCACGGCGCTGGCGAGCAGGAACAGCGAGGTGACTGCGAAGAACACACCCGCATGCCCCGGTGAGAGCCCACGGGTGACCGCGAGCGTCAGGCCGAGGGTCGAGGCGATGGACACCACCGCACCGAGGAGGTTGGCGGTGCTGCCACGAGCCACACCGCCCAGGCGAGATCGTTCCGGGCGAGATTCTTCCGGGCCGGATCGTGCCGGACCGGTCCCTGCGGGTGCGCTGATCGCGGTGGCTCCGTCCATGCGGGGTGGGTCCCTCAGGTCGAGACCGACACCTGCGGTGACGGCCAAGCCCCGGTGCCGCCCGGCTCAGGGTACCCCCGGGACAGCGCTCGCCAGGCCCGGATGGTTCGCCAGGCTGATGGCCGCGCGAGGTTCGTCCGACCCTGGCGGAACGTCGTCGGGTAAAGGTTCGGCGAGGGTTCCGCGAATTGCCCGGATTGTCGGGTCCAGTCCGTAGGGTGAGGTCCGTAGCGCATCAGGGTGCCGGGGGACGGCACCACACGACCCGGTGCGCACCTCAACGGGGGACTCACATGCAGGTCACGTCACGTCGTGCCGTCGCGCTGGTATCTGCGACGTCACTCTCGCTCCTGGGCCTCCTGGTGGCGCCCGCCTCGGCGCTGAACAAGGACCAGGGTGCGGCGCTGGCGTCCTCGACGCCGGCCGGCTACACCCCGCACGTGATGGACGGCTCGGTCGACGCGATCACCCAGGTGGGCAACAAGATCATCGCCGGCGGCACCTTCACCAAGGTCAGCCCTGCCGGCACCTTCGGCGACACCGCCGACGACGTCGTCCGCAACGGCATCTTCGCGTTCGACGCGACCACGGGCGTGATCGACAACGCGTTCAACCCCAGCATCGGCGGCGCGGTCGCCTCGATGGACACCGACGGGACCAGCATCTTCGTCGGCGGCTCCTTCGGATCGGTGCACGGCAACACCGCGATCAGGCGCCTCGTCAAGCTCAATGCCGCCGGCACGGTCGACACGACCTTCAACGCGGTGCCCAGCAGCGTGGTCAACGAGGTGGTCGTCCGCCTGGGTCGCGTCTACGTCGGAGGCGGGTTCACCAGCATCAAGTCCGGCAGCATCACCTCGTCCCGCAAGGCCCTGGCGGCCCTGGCCCCGGCGACCGGCGCCGTGCTGGCCGGCGTCAACGTCGCCTTCACCGGTGTCTACGACCCCCACAACACCTACAACGGCAAGCTCGGGGGCGACACGAACATCAAGGCGTTCGACGTCGCCGCGAGCGGGGCCAAGCTCGTCGCGATCGGCAACTTCTCGACCGTCGGCGGCCTCGTCCGGCCCCAGGTCGCCGTCCTCGACATCGGTGCCACCGCGGCGACCGTCTCCGGGTGGGCCACCAGCCGCTACGACCGGGCGCACAACGCGTGCGGGGGCAAGTTCGACACCTTCACCCGGGACATCGACATCTCCCCGGGCGGGTCCTACTTCGTGGTCTCGACCACGGGCGGCTTCGCGGGCGGGGTGGCCAGCGGCACCATGTGCGACTCGACCTCCCGCTGGGAGATGACCGCCACCGGCAACGACCCGTCCTGGACCGACTACACCGGCGGCGACACGACGTACGGGGTCGCCATCGACGGCAGCGCCGTCTACGTCGGCGGTCACTTCCGCTGGGAGAACAACCCCACACAGTCCGACCAGGCCGGTGCCGGCGCCGTGCCCCGGGAGGGCCTCGCCGCGCTGGACCCGACGAACGGGCTGCCGATGTCGTGGAACCCGGGTCGCAGTCGCGGCGTGGGCGCCCAGGCGATGTTCGGCACCAGCCAGGGCCTCTGGGTCGGCAGCGACACCACCCGGCTCGGGGGCGGGACCCACGGTCGCATCGCCTTCCTGCCGATGGCGGGGGGCCCGGCCATCCCGGCCGTGGCGGCCGCAACGCTGCCCAACGACCTGTTCGCAGCCCAGGCAGACACCTCGCCCGGGAGCCTGCAGCGGCGCCCGGTCAGCAGCACCGGAGCTCCGACGGGCCCCTCCAGCATCGCCGACACGACCATCGACTGGTCCGCCGTGCGCGGCGCCTTCCTGCTCAACGGCACCCTCTACTACGGCCTCACCGACGGAGGGCTCTACTCGCGGACCTTCGACAGGGCCTCCGGCGGGCTCGGGCAGCAGGTCCCGGTCAACCTCTACGACGACCCGGACACCGTCGGAAGCCGTATCCCCTTCGCGATCGCGAACCTGACCGGGATGTTCTACGACACCGGCACGCACCGGATCTACTACACCGTCCTCGGTGACAGCAGGCTGCTCTACCGCTACTTCACGCCGGAGAGCAAGGTCGTGGGCGCCCAGACGTTCGTCGCCAACGCCAACGGCGTGAGCTTCGCGGCGGCCGCCGGCACGACGCTCGCCGGCGGGCTGGTCCTCTACGGGTCCTCGGCGGACGGGTCGCTGCACTCGGTCCCGTTCTCCGGCGGCCAGGTCACCGGGACCCCGACGGTGCTCAGCACCGACGGCAGCTGGCGGTCCCGGGCGATGTTCGTGCCCACCAGCTGAGGCGCGCGGCGGCTTAGCGTATCGACCAGGCGATGCCGTCCAGGATGTCGGAGTCCGAGACGGTGAGCCGCCGGGCCCCCGAACGCCGGAGCACCCGGTCCAGGATGAGCGCCCCGGCGGCGATCACGTCGGACCGGCCCTCGGGCACGCCCAGCCGCCGGCGCTCCGCCGACGTCATCGCCAGCAGCCGCGCCACCAGGTCGTGGACGTCGGCGAGCGGGAACGAGGCGTGGTGCACGCGCTCGCGATCCCAGCTGCGCAGGCCGGTCAGCAGCATGGCCAGGGTGGTCACCGTGCCTGCGACGCCGACGATCGTCCGGGCGTCGGCGATCTGCACGCCGTACGACGGGAGGGTGTCCAGCGCCTCGTCGACCACCCGGGTGACCGCCTCGAGCTCGGTGCGGGTGGGCGGGTCCGAGGGCATCAGCCGCTCGGTGAGCCGCACGGAGCCGATGTCGAGGGACCGGGCTGCGTCGACGCGCCCCGGTCCGGACCCGACGATCAGCTCGGTCGACCCACCTCCGATGTCGAGCACGGCGACCGGAGACGGTACGACGGGCAGGGCGCGCGTCGCGCCGTCGTAGGACAGCTGCGCCTCCTCGTCGCCCGAGACGACCTCGAGGCGCACCCCGAGGCGGGACCGGACGCCCTCGGCGAAGACGTCGGCGTTGTCCGCGTCGCGGCTCGCCGAGGTGGCGACGAACCGGACCTCCTCGACCTGCCGGTCGGCGATGATCCGGGCGTACTCGTCGGTGGCCGCGAAGACCCGGGTGAGCGCCTCATCGGCGAGCCGTCCGGTGCGGTCCACGTCCTGACCGAGCCGCACGATGCGCATCTCGCGGACCAGGCTGTCCTGGGTGCCCGCGTCCCGGTCGATGTCGGCGACCAGCAGCCTGATGGTGTTCGTGCCACAGTCGACCGCGGCGACCCGCCTCACCGGTCCTCGCCCGGGCCCTGAACGCAGGGGCCGGCGGCCCAGAAGTCACCCATCAGGTCCAGCACCTCGTCGCCGAGCGGGTTGACGCCGCGCCCCTGGCCGAGGGCCTGCCCGGCCAGCACGTGCAGGCACTTCACGCGCGTCGGCATCCCACCGGCGGAGACACCGCGGATCTCCGGGACGTCGGCGATGGACTCACGGAAGGCCAGGTAGGCCTCGTGCGCCCGGCGGTAGGCCCGGGCGAGCTCCTCGTCTGCCTCGAGCCGCTGGGACATCTTCGTCATCAGGCCGGACGCCTCCAGGGTCCCGATCATCGAGGCGGCCCGCGGGCAGGTCAGGTAGAAGGTGGTGGGGAACGGGGTGCCGTCCTCGAGCCGCGGCTGGGTGCACACCACGTCCGGGTTGCCGCAGGGACAGCGGTGGGCGATGCCGTGCACGGCCCGGGGTGCGCGTCCGAGCTGGGCCTCGACGACCGCGAGGTCGACCACGTCCGGCGACGCCGGTCCGGTCAACGCCCGGTCCGGACCGACGAGCCGCCGGGCCGTATCGAGGTGGCGGGCGGCGGCACCGACCCCTTCTCGACCTGCGGCCGCCCGGCCGCCAGAACGCTTCCCCATGCAGACTGCCACCACAGTGGGCGGGTAGCACCGGTCACCGAGTCCTGCGCCGGCAGGGAGTCGGTGTGACTGAGTGGCCGGCCGTGCTCGTCGAGCACCTGGAAGCCGATCTCACCGGGCAGCACCCACCCCAGCCGCTGGTGCGCCACCGTGCGCACGAACGCCGGGTCGCGCCACCGGTCGCGCTCCTGGGTCAGCCGGTCGACGTCGGCCTGCGAGGACGAGATCGTCGCGCTCAACGTGGCGAGCTGGTGGCGCTGGTGCAGGAAGGCCCGCATGCTCGAGGCGTAGGACACCGTCAGCAGCGCCAGCACCAGGACCAGCACCGCTGCCCGCCCGGTGAACCGCGGCCTGGGTCGGGGCTCGACGGCAGGGGCCGGCCGCAGCCGTGCGGTTCCCCGACGGGGACCTGCGGCGGGTCGGGCGGCGCCGCGCGAGGACGACGAGACGCCGGGAGTGCGTCGGGCGGCGCCCCTCGAGCCTGCTCCCGCGGTGCGCCGGCGCGGCTCCGGCCCGCGCCCCGACGCTCCGCTCCCCTCCCGTCGCATCGTCGTCGCTCAGCCGGCCTTCCCTGCGAAGCGGGGGAACGCGCCGCGGCCGGCGTAGCGGGCGGCGTCGTCGAGCTCCTCCTCGATGCGCAGCAGCTGGTTGTACTTCGCGACCCGCTCGGAGCGCGCCGGCGCACCGGTCTTGATCTGGCCGCAGTTCGTGGCCACCGCGAGGTCGGCGATCGTGGTGTCCTCGGTCTCCCCGGAGCGGTGGCTCATCATGCAGCGGAAGCCGTTGCGGTGCGCGAGGTCGACGGAGTCCAACGTCTCGGTCAGCGAGCCGATCTGGTTGACCTTGACGAGCAGTGCGTTCGCGGACTGCTCGGCGATGCCCCGTCCGAGCCGCTCGACGTTGGTCACGAAGAGGTCGTCGCCGACGATCTGGATCTTGGTGCCCAGCTCGCTGGTCATCGCCGCCCAGCCGGACCAGTCATCCTCGTCGAGCGGGTCCTCGATCGAGACGATCGGGTAGGACGCCACCAGGTCGGCGTAGTAGGCCTGCAGCTGCTCTGCGCTCTTCGACGCGCCCTCGAACCGGTAGGCGCCGTCGGTGAAGAGCTCCGAGGCGGCGACGTCGAGCGCGAAGGCGACGTCCTCCCCGGGCCGCAGTCCGGCTCGCTCCACCGCCACGGTGATCAGGTCGAGCGCCTCGCGGTTGCTGGGCAGGTCGGGGGCGAAGCCGCCCTCGTCACCGAGCCCGGTGGCGAGCCCCCGCTCCTTGAGCACGGACTTGAGCGCGTGGTAGACCGCTGCACCCTGCTCGAGCGCCTCCCGGAAGGTTGCCGCGCCGATGGGCGCCACCATGAACTCCTGTACGTCGACCCCGGTGTCGGCGTGCGACCCCCCGTTGAGGATGTTCATCATCGGCACCGGGAGCAGGTGCGCGTTGGGCCCGCCGACGTAGCGGAACAACGGCAGGTCCGCGGCGTCGGCAGCCGCCCGTGCCACGGCGAGGGACACCCCGAGGATCGCGTTGGCGCCGTACTGCGCCTTGTTGGGGGTGCCGTCGAGCGCGAGCAGCCGCTGGTCCACGAGCCGCTGCTCGGAGGCCTCGAAGCCGACGAGGTCCGGAGCGATCGCGTCCAGCACGGCGGCGACCGCCTTCTGGACGCCCTTGCCGCCGTAACGGCTCCCGCCGTCGCGCAGCTCGACCGCCTCGAACGCGCCGGTGGATGCTCCGGACGGGACCGCGGCCCGTCCGACGGTGCCGTCGTCGAGGGCGACCTCGACCTCGACAGTGGGGTTTCCTCGCGAGTCGAGAATCTCGCGTGCGCCGACAGCCTCGATGGACGCCACGGTGGTACTCCTGCAGGTCGATGGGGATGGACGAACCCACCCTAACGGCGCCCCGGGGTCGATGGGCGGACGGCTCGCCTGCAGCCCCGGTCCACCCGTGCGGTGAGAACGGTTCAGCGACCGCCCGGCTCGGCGGCGCGGACGGCGGCCATCAGCCCACGCACGGTCTCGCGGAGCGCCTGCTCCGGGTCGACACCCTCGGCGCGGGCCCGCACCACGAGCGAGAGCAGGGCACCGCCCAGGCCGGAGGCGTCGGGCGACACCCCGGCCCGGGCGGCCCGCCCCAGCACCTTGTCGGCCAGAGCCAGCGCCGGAAGCGCCGGCGGGATCCCGTCGAGCACCGAACCGCGGCCCTTCTCGGCGGCCTTGAGCGTCTCCCAGTTGCGCTCCACCTCTCCCACATCCGCGACGTCCAGGCCGGCGAACACGTGCGGGTGCCGGTGCACCAGCTTGTCGACGATGCCGTCGGCCACGTCGTCGATCGTGAACGCGTCCTCCTCCGCCTCGGCGGCCACCCGGGCGTGGAAGAGCACCTGCAGCAGCAGGTCGCCGAGCTCCTCACGCAGATGCCCCCGGTCGTCGGACTCGATCGCCTCGAGGGTCTCGTAGGTCTCCTCCAGCAGATACCTCGCCAGTGACCGATGGGTCTGCTCACGGTCCCACGGGCACTCGGCGCGGAGCCGGTCCATCACCAGGACCAGGTCCAGGAGCCGCGCACCCGGCACGTCGTACGACGCGTGCAGCACCGTGACCTCGACGTCTGCGGCGTCGGCTCCCACAGCGGCCAGCAGAGACGGCAGGCACTCGGCCTCGTCACCGTCGGCGAGCCACACCACACCCGCCGGCTCGGCCCGGGCGGCGGCGAGCAGATCCTCGGCCGTCGGCGACGGCAGCAGCTGGACCTGGTGCCCGGCCGCGACGACGGCGCGCACCAGCGGCGCGTCGGCCGACGACGCGAGCCGCCGGGAGGCGTCCGCGACCGCCGACCAGGCGGACCAGGACATCAGCCCCGGAGCGACCCGCGGACTGGTGACCAGCAGGGTCAGCTGCACTTCTGGCTGGCCGGCAGCGTAGCGACCCAGGAGGTGTCCGGCTGCTGCTTCGCGCCGGCAGCAGCCGTCGAGGACACGGCGGTCGACAGCGAGCCGCTGCCGGAGGCCAGGGCCCCGGCGGAGAATGTGCCGAAGCGCGGGTCCACCGAGACCTTCACGTGCTTGCTGACCCAGGCGTCGCGGAGCTTGAGTCCGGCGGCCAGAGCCTGCTGCGGAGTGACGTTCCTGGCGCCGCTCCTCGCCAGAGCCCGCCGGCCGGCCTCCGTGACCACGAGCTGGCCCGCGGCGTAGTCACGCAGCGTGTCGGTGAAGGCGGTGCGGCGCGACGCGGGCAGCTTGTCGATGGTCGCCTGGTTGGCGTCCACGGCGGCGGAGACCTGTGACTGGTCGGGGCTGAAGCCGTTCGCGTCGCCGTACTGCTTGGACAGCGCGGAGCTGATCAGGACACCCAGCGCCCCCTGGCGGGCGGCGCGGCCGGCGAGCTCCTGAGGCGCCCCGGCCTGCGCGGTCGACTGCGCGGAGCAGAGCGCGAGCGCGACGTCGTCGACCCGGCTCTCGCTGATCGACTCCGAGCCGACCACGGCGGCGGCCCCCGGGTGGACGTTGCATGCGGACAGGGCCAGCACGGTCGAGACGGTGACCAGGGCGAGCCGCCAGCGCGTCGGGGTGCGGGTCATCATCAGTCTCCTCGGGTTCACGGGCTCGGCACGCCCGACCCGACCGGCGCCGGGGCCCGGTCCACGACCGAGTCGACCACGCCACGGGCCCAGGTCAGCAGCTCCTCGTCCCGGATCGGCCGGCCACCCACGACGGCGGTCGTCGGACGGGGCACCAGCATCGTACGCGGGCCCGGCTTGACGATGCTCTTCGGATACAGCCGGGTGAGGCGGAGCGTCGCCGACTCCGGGAGGTCGACCGGGGCGAACCGGACGAAGGTGCCCTGGGCCGTGACGTCGGTGAGACCCGCCCGGCGGGCCCGCGCCCGGAACCGGGCGACCTCGAGCAGCCTCAGCACGGGGTCGGGAGGCTGCCCGTAGCGGTCCACCAGCTCCTCGTTGATCAGCTCCACGTCCTCGTCGGCGCGCACCTCGGCGAGCCGCTTGTACATCTCCAGCCGCAGCCGCTCGCTCGGCACGTAGTCGTGCGGCAGGTGGGCGTCGACGGGCAGCTCGATCTTCATCTCGGCCTGTTCCGGCGCGGAGTCCCCGCGGAACTCGCTCACGGCCTCCCCGACCAGCCGGACGTAGAGGTCGAAGCCGACGTCCGCGATGTGCCCGGACTGCTCACCCCCGAGCAGGTTGCCGGCGCCCCGGATCTCCAGGTCCTTCATGGCGATCGCCATCCCACCTCCGAGGTCGGAGTGCTGGGCCAGCGTCGCGAGCCGCTCGTGGGCCGTCTCCGTCATCGGCTTGTCGGGCGGGTAGAGGAAGTAGGCGTAGGCCCGCTCGCGCCCCCGGCCGACCCGTCCGCGCAGCTGGTGCAGCTGGGAGAGGCCCAGGGTGTCCGCGCGCTCGATCACCATGGTGTTGGCGTTGGACACGTCGAGACCCGACTCCACGATCGTGGTGCACACCAGGACGTCGAAGCGCTTCTCCCAGAAGTCCAGCATCACCTGCTCGAGCTGGTGCTCCCCCATCTGGCCGTGCGCGACGCCGACCCGCGCCTCCGGCACCAGCTCGCGGATCCTGGCGGCAGCCCGGTCGATGGACTGCACCCGGTTGTGGATGAAGAACACCTGCCCCTCCCGGAGCAGCTCGCGCCTGATGGCCGCGACGACCTGCCGGTCCTCGTAGGCGCCGACGTAGGTGAGGACCGGGTGCCGCTCCTCCGGCGGGGTCGTGATGGTGGACATCTCCCGGATGCCGGTGATCGCCATCTCCAGGGTGCGCGGGATCGGCGTCGCCGACATGGAGAGGACGTCGACACTGGTCCGCAGCCGCTTCATCTGCTCCTTGTGCTCGACCCCGAACCGCTGCTCCTCGTCGACGACGATCAGGCCGAGGTCCTTCATCGTGATGTCGGGGTTGAGCAGCCGGTGCGTCCCGATCACGATGTCGACCTTGCCGTCGGCCAGCTCCTCGATGACCTGCGCCGCCTCCTTGTCGCTCTGGAAGCGGGAGAGGCCCTTGAGCAGGACCGGGAAGCCGGCCATCCGCTCGCTGAAGGTCGAGAAGTGCTGCTGCACGAGCAGGGTGGTCGGCACGAGCACGGCGACCTGCTTGCCGTCCTGCACCGCCTTGAAGGCCGCACGCACGGCGATCTCGGTCTTGCCGTAGCCGACGTCGCCGCAGACCAGCCGGTCCATCGGGACCTGCTGCTCCATGTCGTGCTTGACCTCGTCCACGACCGCCAGCTGGTCGGGCGTCTCTCGATGAGGGAAGGCGTCCTCGAGCTCGCGCTGCCAGGGGCTGTCGGGGCCGAACGCGTGGCCGCGGGTGGCCTGCCGCGCGGCGTACAGCTTGATCAGCTCGGCGGCGATCTGCCGGACCGCCTTGCGGGCCCGGCCCTTGCGCCTGGCCCAGTCCGCGCCGCCGAGCCGGTCCAGCGACGGCTGCTCGCCGCCGACGTAGCGGGTGACCTGGTCCAGCGCGTCGGTCGGGACGAACAGCCGGTCGGCTGGCTGGTTGCGCTTGGAGGAGCCGTACTCCAGGACGAGGTACTCCCGCGTCGCGCCCTGCACCTCGCGCTGCCTCATCTCGACGTAGCGGCCGACGCCGTGCTGCTCGTGCACGACGTAGTCGCCCGGCTTGAGCTCCAGCGGGTCGATCTGCCGCTTGCGCCGGGTCGGCATGGAGCGCATGTCCTTGGTGGAGGCGCGCTGCCCCGTCAGGTCGTCCCCGGTGAGCACCGCCAGGCACAGCTGCTGGCTGACGAACCCGTGCTCAAGGGTCGCCGTGCTGACGACGGCGACCCCCGGTGGCGCGTCGTCTGCGCTGTCCAGAGACTCGGCCCATCGGACCGGCACGTCATGCTCCTTGAGCACCTCGACCATCCGGTGCCCGGGCCCGTGGCCCTCGTGCAGCAGCACGACCCGGCTGCCGTGGCGCACCCAGGACCGGATGTCGTCGACGGCGCGCTCGAGGTCGCCGCGGTACTCCTGCACCGGTCGCACGTCGAGGATCCGGGACTCGACCGCGCCGACCGAGACGTCCACGCCGGCGGACACCACCTCGCCGAGCGAGTCCCGCAGGGGCGTGCCGGCGACGTCCCCGGCGTCGGGGTCCAGGCCGAACGGCGAGACGCTCCACCACGCCTTGCCCTGCGCCAGGGTCAGCGTCCGGACATCGGCCAGCGAGCGGTAGGACGCGGCACCGAGGTCGATCGGGGCCTGGCCGCCCCCGGCCGCGGCGGCCCAGGACGCCTCGAGGAACTCCTCGCTGGTGGCCACCAGGTCGTGCGCCCGGCTGCGCGCCCGCTCGGGGTCCAGGACCAGCACGTGGGTCTGGTCCGGCAGCAGGTCGACGAGCATCTCCATGCCGCCGGCGTCCTCGGTCAGCACCGGCGCCAGGGACTCCATCCCCTCCACCGGGTGCCCGTCGGCGAGCTTCTCGAAGATCTCTGCCAGCTCCGGGTGGTCCTCCCCCAGCGCCTTGGCCCGGGCTCGCACCTCGTCGGTGAGCAGCAGCTCCCGGCAGGGCGGAGCCCACAGCCGGGTGGCGGGCGCGAGGGTGCGCTGGTCGGCGACCGCGAACGACCGGATGTCCTCCACCTCGTCGCCCCAGAACTCCACCCGCAGCGGGTGCTCCTCGGTTGGCGGGAAGACGTCGACGATGCCGCCCCGGACCGCGAACTCACCGCGCTTCTCCACCAGGTCCACCCGTGCGTAGGCCGCGCCGGCCAGGCGTCGTACGACGTCCTCGAGGTCGGCCTGGGTTCCGATCGTGAGCTCGACCGGCTCGAGGTCCGCGAGACCGCGGACCTGCGGCTGCAGCACCGAGCGCACCGGCGCGACCACGACCCGCAGCGGGCCGTTCGAGGGGTCGGTCCCCGGGTGCCTGAGCCGGCGCAGCACCGCCAGCCGGCGGCCGACCGTGTCACTGCGGGGAGACAGCCGCTCGTGCGGCAGCGTCTCCCAGGCCGGGTAGTAGGCGACCAGGGCCGGGTCGACCAGACCCTCCAGCGCCGTCACCAGATCCTCGGCCTCCCGGGCTGTGGCCGCCACCGCCAGGACGGTCCGGCCCGCCTCGAGCAGCGCCCTGACCACGAACGGGCGCAGCGCGCCGGGCGCGGTGAGGTCGAGCGCCGGCACGGCGCCGTCGCGAGCGTCCTGCACCGCACCGGCGAGCGTCGGGTCGGCAAGGACGAGGTCGGCCAGGCCGCTCACACCCACGGGCACATCTCCAGGTCAGCGTTGTCAGTGGTTCTCAGGGTCGACCCGGACGTCCAGGGCTGTGGACAGGGGCGTCCGCCAGTCTACGAGGGGCGCCGACAGCCGGTCCCGCTCGTCGACCGGGTGGCAGGATCATGTCACCTCTCGAGACCGGCCGGGTGCGGTCGCCGGCCACGTCGACGTACCCCAGCACCTGCCTGCATGCTGTCCACTAGGTTCTCTGAGCATGGCGTCGAAGAGCCCGTCGGTCGAGGTCGAGGTCGAGGACCGCGTGGTGCGGGTGACGAACCCGGACCGGGTCTACTTCCCGGCCCGCGGCGAGACCAAGCTGGACCTGGTCCACTACTACCTCTCGGTCGGCGACGGCATCGTGAACGCCCTGCGTGAGCGGCCCTGCATGCTGCACCGCTTCCCCACGGGGGTGACGGGTGAGAAGGTGCACCAGAAGCGGCTGCCCGCCGCGGCGCCACCGTGGATGGACACCGTCCGGGTGCACTTCCCCCGCTGGAACCGCACCGCCGACGAGCTGTGCGTCACCGAGATCGCCCAGGTGGTGTGGGCCGTGCAGATGTCCACCGTCGAGTTCCACCCGTGGAACAGCCGCCGGGCGGACACCGAGATGCCCGACGAGTGGCGCATCGACCTCGACCCGGGCGCGGAGTGCGGCTTCGACACGGTGCGGCGGGTGGCCCACGTCGCCCACGAGGTGCTCGACGAGCTCGGTGCGACCGGCTTCCCCAAGACCTCCGGGGGGTCCGGGATGCACGTCTACGTCCGGATCAGGCCCGAGCACGGCTTCGGTGACGTACGGCGGGCAGCCCTCGCGTTCGCCCGGGAGGTGGAGCGGCGCACCGACGAGGTGACGACGACGTGGTGGCGCAAGGACCGCGACCCGACGCAGCTGTTCATCGACTACAACCAGAACGCGCGGGACCACACGATCGCCGCGGCCTACTCCGTGCGTGGCAACCCGGAGGCCACCGTCTCCACGCCGGTCACCTGGGAGGAGGTGGACGACGTGCAGCCCGGCGACTGCACCATCGCCACCGTTCCGCAGCGGTTCGCCGAGCTCGGCGACCTGCACGCGGGCATCGACGACGCGGTCTTCGACGTCAGCCCGCTGCTCGAGTGGGCCGCCCGCGACGAGCGGGCCGGTCAGGTCACCCCGGAGGTGCCCCTGGACGGCTGAGCCGGCGGGAACGGTGGAGCCGGGGCGCGCAGTGCCGGCGACCCCGGCACCTCGACGCCGTGCCGCGCCAGGTGGTCGTGGAGCACCGACAGGTCCTCGCGGTGGGACCACACCTCGGCCCGCATCCCGACCGACCGGGCGGCTGCCACGTTGTCGGCGCGGTCGTCGACGAACAGGAGCTCCTCGGCAGGCACGGCGAGGTCCTCCACGATCAGCCGGAAGTAGGCCGGGTCCGGCTTGGCCACCCGCATCTCGTAGGAGTAGAACGCGCCGTCGAACAGCCCCGCATAGCCGAGCTCGTCCCGCATGTGCACGCCGCGGTGCTCGGCCTGGTTGGTGGCCAGGTAGCACCGCACCCCGGCCGCCCGCAGGGCGCGCAGGAGGGCATGCGTCTCGACGACCGGCTCGATGCTCAGCCAGACCCGCAGCACGTCGTCGTACGAGTCGCTGATGCCCCACCGTGCCAGGAGCCCGGGCAGCACGTCGAGCCAGCTGACGTCGCCGGCCAGGGCGGGCCGCTCGGCCCGGTAGGCGTCCTCGAGGAACCCGTCGACGTCCTCGAGCAGCCCCCCGAGGGCCGGCCGCATCGACTCCTCGGCGCCGTCAGGGACCCGCTGGAGCACTCCGTCGGCGTCCCAGAGGACCGCGGTGACCAGGCCTGAGGAGCCACTCACGCCGAGGTCACCGCTGCGGTCATCGGAGGCCGACGCGTCCGATGTAGTCCAGGATCGAGTCGGCCAGCTCCGGCCGGCAGACCACCAGGTCGGGCAGCAGCACGTCCCTCTGGTTGTAGACCAGCGGCGAGCCGTCGATGCGGGAGGTGTGCAGACCTGCGGCGCGGGCGACGGCGACCGGCGCGGCCGAGTCCCACTCGTACTGTCCACCGGCGTGCACATACGCGTCCGTGACGTCGCGCACCACCGAGATCACCTTCGCGCCTGCTGAACCCATCGGCACGAGGTCCGCACGGAGCTCGAGGGCGAGCCCCTCGACGAACGCGGGCGGCCGCGTGCGGCTGACGGCGATCCGGGGACGCTCGGAGCTGCGGGGCGGGACCAGCGGCGGATGACCGGTGTCGAAGGTGGTGTGCAGCCCCGGCTGCGCGACCGCCCCGGCCACCAGCTCGCCGTCCTCCCAGAGCGCGACGTGCACGGCCCAGTCGTCGCGCGGGGGCTCGGAGAACTCGCGGGTGCCGTCGAGGGGGTCGACGATCCACACCCGCTTCGCGGTGAGCCGGCCGGCGTCGTCGATGCTGGCGGCGCTCTCCTCCGACATCACCGCGTCGTCGGGGCGGTGCACGGCGCACAGCGTCATCAGCAGCTCATGCGCGGCCGCGTCACCGGCGTCCTTGAGCTCTCGGCCCTCCAGGCCCTCGGCCCGGACCCGGGTCAGCAGGTCACCGGCGACAGTCGCGGACCAGGCGGCGAACGCGTGGTCGTCGGTGCGGGCCGCCGACGGTGGCGTGGGGAGCTCGGGCGGCTCGGGCTCGGGCGAAGTCACAGGGCAACCTTCTCATGGAGGCGCGCTGCGCGCCGGTCGGCGACGGGACGGGACGGTCGAGTGGGGTCGTGGCACCGCCGCCGTCGAGCGGGTCGGGCCCGATGAGCGGAGCCCTGTCAGTAGGCGCCGCGAGCCATGGTGACCGCGGTGACGGTGCGCGCCGCGATGGCGATGTCGTCGACCAGCCGCCAGTTGTCGGCGTAGTAGAGGTCCAGACGCAGCGACTCGTCCCACTGGAGGTCCGAGCGGCCGCTGACCTGCCAGAGCCCGGTGATCCCCGGCTTGACGACGAGCCGGCGCCGGGCCTGCTGGTCGTACGACGCGACCTCGGACGGGAGCGCGGGCCGCGGACCGATGAGGGACATCTCGCCGCGGAGCACGTTGAGCAGCTGCGGCAGCTCGTCGAGCGAGGACCGTCGCAGCCAGTAGCCGACGCGGGTCACCCGCGGGTCGCGCCGGATCTTGAACAGGACACCGTCGGACTCGTTGTCTGCCAGCAGAGCCTGCTTCATCGACTCGGCATCGGTGAACATCGTGCGCATCTTGAACATCCGGAACAGCTCACCATGGCGGCCGACCCGGGTCTGCACGAAGAGCCCGGGACCGTTGCTGTCCAGGCGTACGGCGACGACCAGGAGGAGCAGGAGAGGCGCGACCAGCACTAGGAGAGCCGCCGCGCCGACCCTGTCGATGACCGCCTTGACGCGTGCCTCCAGGGTCGAGACGCCCACAGCACCCAGCTCCAGGACCGCATGGTTGCCGACATGGATGGCGCGCAAGCGGTGTGCGGCGACCGAGGAGACCGGGGTCACCACGCCGACCTTGACGGGGTGGTGCTCGAGCGTCCAGGTCAGGCGTCGCACCATGTCCGCGTCGGTGCTTCGACCGGGCAGCACCAGCACCAGGTCGGCGCCGACGGCGTCGACCAGCTCCTGGACATTCTCCAGTGACGTGGCGGTCGGCAGGCAGGCGTTGGGCTGCACGCCGATGGCCGGACCACCATCGAGCACGCAGCACCCGGCCACCGAGATGACTGTGCCGCGGACCGCGGAGATGTAGGCCTCGACGTCCGCCTGGCCACCGGCCACCACGACCCGCTGGGTCATCGACCGTCGGGGCTGCAGGAAGCGGGCCGCGGCGGTGGTGAGTGCTGCCGCCATCACCACGGCGACACCGCAGCGGGCATCCAGGACGGACATCATCCCCGTCACACTGACCACGCACAGCACGGAGACCAGGACCAGGCCGGTCCGCAGGTCGTCGCGGACATAGGCGCGGATGGCGGCGATCCGGCGATGAAGGGCCGACTGCACGGCTGCCACCAGACCCCAGGCGGTCACGCAGACGGAGGCCGCCAGGAAGCGGTTGGTGGCGAGGGCGGCGACCAGGGCGACGCTGAGTGCCGCGACGACGCCGAGGACGACCGGCACCATCGGCGAGACGCCGCGCGACGGCGTCTCGATCTCCGAGACGACGTGCAGGCCGGTCGGGGAGGCGTCGTCGACGGCCTCCGGCTCCCTCTGATGAAAGGCCAGCGCGGCCGGCTCGGCGGGCATGGCCGATCCCGGACTGCCCAGCGACGAGACTGTCATGGTACCCCCCGGTGCCATCTGATGGCAGGCGCCCTCGACTCCGCTGATCGGCCGTGGTCAGGTCGAGACACGGCTGCCCAGCTGCTCACACAGCGTGGCCGACCGGTTGCGGACAAGTGCCCCTGATGCGTGCTTTCGCCCCCGAAAGCCCCAAATTGAACTGTGCGTCACACTACTCGAAAACCAGCCGGCAGACCCCGGCAAAGTCGAGAAACCTGCTCTTGCGACGGCTTTTTTTACTTTTCCGCGGACCGGCGTGAGCCGGCGGCACCGGGCTCCGCCGACTTCTCAGCTGTTGAAGCGGCTCTGGGCCTGCTCGAGACCCTCACGGACCAGTGCCTCGACGGCATCGGCCGCCCGGTCGACCTGAAGCGGAAGGATCTTCCGCTCCTCGGCCGTGTAGCTCGAGAGCACGAAGTCGGACGGCGACCGCCGGCCCGGCGGTCTGCCGATGCCGACCCGCACCCGGTAGAACTCGCCGGATCCGAGCGCCGAGCGGATCGACCTCAACCCGTTGTGGCCGTTGTCGCCACCGCCGAGCTTCACGCGCATGGTGTCGAAGGGGATGTCCAGCTCGTCGTGCACGGCCACCACCCGGTCGACCGGGACCTTGTAGAACTGCACGAGGGCCGCGGCGGGCCCCCCCGACTCGTTCATGTAGCTCCTCGCGCGGGCCAGCACCAGCCGTGGCCCACCGACGCCGTCGAGCCGTCCCTCGACCACGTCCGCGCGACCGGTCTTGTGCGACCGGAACGAGCCGCCGACGCGTCGCGCGAGCTCGGCGACCACCAGGTGGCCGACGTTGTGCCGGTGTCCCTCATAGGCAGGGCCGGGGTTGCCGAGCCCGATCACCAGCCACGGGCTCGACGATGGCTCAGTCACCGGCCTGCCCCGACCTCACTGCCCCTCGGAGCTCTCCTCGGCGTCACCGGCTCTGGCACCGTCGGCGGCCGCTTCGGCGCCCTCGGTGGCCTGTTCATCGGACTCGTCGCGCTCGATGCCTGCGTCGGCCTCGGCCTCGCTCAGCTCCGCGTCGACCTCCTCGGCGGTGGGCGCGTGGGTCACGTTGACGATCAGCACGTCGTCGTCGACCAGCACCGTGGAGCCGCTGGGGACGCGCAGGTCCTTGGCGAAGATCTGGGCCCCGACGGTGAGGCCCTCGATGGAGACCTCGACGTACTCCGGGATGTGGGTCGCCTCCGCCTCGACGGAGATCGTGCTGGTCTCGGTGACCACCAGGGCGTCGGGGTCCGGCTCGCCCGTCAGATGCACCGGGATGTCCACGGTGACCTTCTCGCCCTTGCGCACGATGATCAGGTCGAGGTGCTCGAGGAACCCCTTGATCGCGTCACGCTGGATCTGCTTCGGCAGCGCGAGCTGCTCCGTGCCGTTGACGGTGATCCGCAGCAGGGCGTTCACGCCGCCGTGCTTGAGGGCGAGCATGGTCTCGTGACCGGGCAGCGAGATGTGCACGGGGTCTCCCCCGTGGCCGTAGAGGACGGCTGGGACCTTGGCGGCCCGGCGGATGCGTCGCGCCGCGCCCTTGCCGAACTCGGTGCGGGGCTCTGCCTCGATGTGGCCTTCGGACACGGTCGTCCTCCTCGGTGCTCTGCTGTGGTCGCTGCGTCAGGTTCTGTGGGGTTCAGTGGTGTGCCTCAGCTGGCTGCCGCGTCGGGGACGAGTCCACGCGCCGTACGACGAGGGCACCGGCCGACGTCTGAGAGGACCGGGCCGCACCACCGCGTCGATCACGGAGCCGGAAAGCTCTCCCTCGCCGAGGCAACCGCGTGAGTCTAGCGAGCGCGACCCGGCGACGCGAAATCGTCTCACCGAGCTGCAGGCAGCTGTCGGCTACTGGGCCCGACCGTCGAAGAGGCTGGTCACCGAGCCGTCCTCGAACACCTCGCGGATGGCCCTGCTGATCAGCGGCGCGATCGACAGCACGGTGAGCTTGTCGAACTCGTGCTCCGGCGGGATCGGCAAGGTGTTGGTGACCACGACCTCGAGCGCCGGGCTGTTCTTCAGCCGGTCGACGGCGGGGTCGGAGAGGATCGCGTGGGTGGCTGCGATGACAACGCCGGCGGCGCCGACGTCCATCAGGGCGTCGGTGGCCTTCACGATCGTGCCGCCGGTGTCGATCATGTCGTCGACGAGCACACAGATGCGGCCCTTGACCTCCCCGACCACCCGGTTGGCCACCGACTCGTTGGGGCGGTCGACGTCGCGGGTCTTGTGGATGAACGCCAGCGGCGCGCCGTCGAGATGGTTCGACCACTGCTCGGCAACCTTGATCCGGCCCGCGTCGGGGGAGACGATCGTGAGCTTCTCGTGGCCGTAGCGCTCGCGGACGTGCGTGGACAGGATCGGCAAGGCCATCAGGTGGTCCACCGGGCCGTCGAAGAAGCCCTGGATCTGGGCCGTGTGCAGGTCGACGGCGATCAGCCGGTCGGCACCGGCGGTCTTGAACAGGTCGGCCATCAGCCGCGCGGAGATCGGCTCGCGCCCGCGGTGCTTCTTGTCCTGGCGGGCGTAGCCGTAGTAGGGCATCACGACCGTGATCCGCTTGGCCGACGCCCGCTTGAGCGCGTCGACCATGATCAGGTGCTCCATGATCCACTGGTTGACCGGCGCCGTGTGGCTCTGGATGACGAACGCGTCGCTGCCGCGCACGGACTCCTCGAACCGGACATAGATCTCACTGTTCGCGAAGTCGTAGGCGGACGTCGGCACCAGACCCGCACCGAGCAGCTCCGCGACCTGGGCGGCGAGCTCGGGGTGCGCTCGGCCGGTGAACACCATCAGGTTCTTCTCGGTGGTCCGCTTCAGTCCGCTCACCGCGTGGTGCTCCCTGTGCTGGCTGATGGCTGTCTCGTCGGCACTCGCTCGCGCCTGTCTAGGACGAGTGTGACCCAGGCGGGGCCTCGGGGGCCAACGGCGGGTCGTCGCCCCGGGACGCCTCGGCACGCCGCGCGGCCTCCGCGGCCTCCGCCATCGGCGTGCCGGCGCGCCGCCGCTCGGTCCAGCCCTCGATCTCCCGCTGAGGTCCGCCGGACACCGCCAGGGCACCAGGCGAGACGTTGCGCCGTACGACGGTCCCGGCACCCGTCGCCGCCCCGTCGCCGATCTCGACGGGCGCCACGAACGTGTTGTTCGACGACGTGCGGACCCCCCGCCCGATTCGGGTGCGGTGCTTGTGGACGCCGTCGTAGTTCGCGAAGACCGTGCCGGCGCCGATGTTGCTGCCCTCGCCGATGTCGGCGTCGCCGACGTAGGACAGGTGCGGCACCTTCGAGCCCTCCCCGATCCGGGCGTTCTTGGTCTCCACGAACCCGCCGATCTTGCCGCGGGCCCCCAGCTCGGTTCCGGGCCGTAGGTAGGAGAACGGCCCGACCGTGGCACCGGCTCCGATCACGGCGAGCTCGCCATGGGTGCGCACGACCTTGGCGCCCGCACCCACCTCGACGTCCTTGAGCGTGCAGTCCGGACCGATGACCGCGTCCTCGGCGACTGCGGTGGCCCCGAGCAGCTGCACCCCCTGCAGCAAGGTCACGTCCTGCTCCAGGACCACGTCGGCATCGACCCAGGTGCTGCTGGGATCGAGGACCGTGACGCCGGCCAGCATCCACCGACGGAGGATGCGGCGGTTCAGCTCGGCCGCGAGCCCGGCCAGCTGCGCCCGGTCGTTGGCCCCCTCGGTCTGCATGACGTCGGCGATCCGGTGGGCCCCGACCAGCCGACCGTCCTGGCGGGCGATGGCGACGACGTCGGTCAGGTAGTACTCGGACTTGGCGTTGTCGTTCGTGACGCGGGTCAGCGCGTCTGCCAGGAAGCCGCCGTCGAAGGCGAAGATGCCGCTGTTGATCTCCCGG
Organism: Nocardioidaceae bacterium; assembly: GCA_025934895.1. Taxonomy (GTDB): domain Bacteria; phylum Actinomycetota; class Actinomycetes; order Propionibacteriales; family Nocardioidaceae; genus Nocardioides_B. The sequence continues at coordinate 36,976 of JAICWH010000014.1, forward strand.
AGCTGGGCCTGCTCGACGGTCGCGTCCTTCTGCTCCACGATCGCGCCCACCGTCCCGTCCGGCTCCCGCAGCACCCGGCCGTAACCCGACGGGTCGGGCAGCTCCGCGGTCAGCACGGTGGCCACCCGGCCGGCGTCACGGTGCGCCAGATGCTCGGCGAGGAGCCCCGCCAGGGTCTCGCCCTCCAGCAGGGGCGTGTCGCCGGCCATCACGACGACCACCCCGTCCGTCGTACCGGTCGTCTCGCGGAGCGCGTCCAGGGCGACGGCGACCGCGTGCCCGGTGCCGTGCTGGGCCTCTTGCACCGCGAGCAGCGCCCCGGGCACCTGCTCGAGGACATGGGGACCCACCTCCTCGCGGCCGTTGCCGACCACGACGACGAGGTGCTCGGGCTGGAGGTGCAGTGCAGCCGTCAGGACGTGGCCGAGCATGCTGCGGCCGCAGACGGGATGCAGGACCTTCATCAGCTTCGAGCGCATCCGGGTGCCACTGCCGGCCGCGAGCACGACGACCGCCGTCGGCGCGATGGACGGATCCGGGGAGCCTGTCAGGACCGGTTCGCTCACGCTGTCTCCTGGCACTCGGGGTCGGAGGACCACCTCTCGGCGGCGTACGTCGGGCCGCTGGCTCCCCGGGTAGGAGTCGAACCTACGTCGCTTCATCCGCATTCAAAGTGCGGCGGGCCCTGCCGACAGACCAACCGGGGATCGACGGGGCACCAGCCTACGCAGGCCCGGGGCATCGGCAGGTTCAGGTGTCAACAGCGGAGCCAGGGGGTACAAGTTAAAGGATCCACGGCTGCGCAGGTCAGCGACACGCAGCCCATCCTCGTGAGGACTCCGATGACAGCACGCGACGCCAGCCTTGCCAATGCCCGCGCACCTGGAGCCGATCGGGCTCGAGGGGAGACGGAGCCGGTGATGGCAGGCGCTGCCGAGCGGGCGACGCTCGGCGGCGACGTCCAGTCGCGCAAGGAGCAGGTGGCGCTTGCCCTGTTCATCGCCGTGCCCTTCCTGGCGGTGGCCGCGGCCATCCCGGTCGCCTGGGGCGGCTGGCTCGGCTGGAGCGATGTTCTGGTCACCGTGGTGATGTACTGGGTGACCGGGCACGGCATCACGGTGGGCTTCCACCGGTTGTTCACGCACCGGTCCTTCAAGCCGAACCGCCCGGTGAAGGTCGCCCTTGCGATCGCCGGGTCGATGGCGATCCAGGGGCCGGTCGTTCGCTGGGTGGCCGACCATCGCAAGCACCACAAGTTCTCCGACCGCGACGGCGACCCGCACTCACCATGGCGCTACGGCACGTCGCTGCGCGCGCTGACCAAGGGGTTCCTGCACGCGCACATGATGTGGCTCTTCGATCCCGAGCAGACTCCGCAGCGCAAGTACGCCCCGGACCTCATGAAGGACCCCGACCTGGTCCGGATCTCCCGACAGTTCCCGCTGTGGGTCTTCGTCTCCCTGGCGGCACCTGTCGTCGCGGGCGGGCTGCTGACGTGGTCCTGGCAGGGCGCGGTGACGGCGTTCTTCTGGGCCTCGCTGGTGCGCGTCAGCCTGCTGCACCACGTGACCTGGTCCATCAACTCCATCTGCCACACCATCGGCGAGCGGCCGTTCATCTCCCGCGACAAGTCGGCGAACGTCTGGTGGCTGGCGATCCCGTCGATGGGCGAGTCCTGGCACAACCTGCACCATGCGGACCCGACCTGCGCCCGGCACGGCGTCCTCCGCGGGCAGGTGGACACCTCGGCCCGGGTGATCTGGGCGCTGGAGAAGCTCGGTTGGGTGCGCGACGTGCGGTGGCCGGTGCGGGAGCGGATCGCCGCACGGCTGGTGCCTACCGGCGAGTCCCCGGCGACGGCGGCCTGACCCGACCCCCACATCCCGCCGACCCGGCCCGTCCGCAGGCCGGAACCGTGCCGAGTCGGCCCGTCCGCAGGCCGAAACCGTGCCGAGCCGGCCCGTCCGCAGGCCGAAACCGTGCCGAGCCGGCGCGTCCGCAGGTTGGGCTCCGCTGAGTCGGCCGCTTCCGGGAGCGCACGTGTGGAAAAGGTCCGACCTGCGAC